>JAQCHP010000095.1 GCA_027619595.1 Planctomycetota bacterium | reverse complement strand
TGTATCACAACCTCGGAGCACTACCCGAAAGGAAATTTACCCACGAATTCTTCTGAAGAGGCAAAATTTTTATCCGATCGCGGACTCGGAAGTGAACGTTTCCCAGTTCTTGGCCGCTAAATGCTCGTCGGCCGCTTCGTGTTCAGGGCAATCGGATCGCAATGTTTGATCGCCAAAAGCCGCATCCACCAGAGCGCAGTGATGGGGACGCTTGGCATCGTTGTGAACATTCGGTCGAAAGTAGCGGCAGGTTACGCACATTCTGGAGACTGGAATTCTGCCCGCTGCCTGAAGCTGGCGAACCATCCGCAGCATTGTTCGATAAAGCTGAATCTGCTCCGCCACGGGAAGCGATTCCAGCACGGTCGTGATCGCGCCACCAACGACGTCAAGTCGTTCAACGATACGCTTTCCGGCAGCGCTGAGCGTTACGGTGACGGCACGACCATCGTCTATTGCCTTGCCCTTCTTGACGTAACCTTTCTCGACAAGTGTTGCCACCGACTCGCTGACAGTTGGTGCGGACACGGCAAGTTCACTGGCGATTTCACTGAGTCTCAATCCGGTCGTCCTGCCGCCGAGAACGATGAGAATCTGTCCCTGAGTGGGATTCAGGTCGTTCTGACCGCAATTCTCCCAGCTATCAGCGCGCATGGCTACCTGAACCCGGTTCAAGGCGTGCCCCAATTTCTGGGCGAGCGGCTGGTCCGTCTTTTCCAATGAGTTTGCCATGGCTCCAAATAGTACTTCGGAGTCCGAACGAATACAAGGGTGTCTGAAAAAGATTCACTGTTCGGGTCAAGCAACGGGCGGTTTATTATTGTCGCCTTTCGCTCCGCGAAAGAACGATGTGAGGCTACTTTCGCGGAGAGGCGGTGAATTTATTCGAGCCAGCTGCTCTATGGTCGCCTTTTGCTCCGCAAAAGCAACGTTGGAGGACGCTACTTTCGCGGAGCGAAAGGCGACACTTAGCTGATCGAATGCCATCCAGCTCAGTCGCTTGCTCTTCCTTGCGTATGCTGGGAAACTACTGTGCGGCCAATACTCTGGATCGTTAGTAAGCAGCTTGCTGCCGTTGCATGGGTTTAAGTGAATATACCGACCAATAGCACAGCACCAGTTAGTTGATTTGAGCCAGCGTATTACGGACCGAAGGTCCAACAGTTTGCATAGCCTGGGTCGAAGGCCCAGGTCGCTGAAGCGCCAAAGACAGTCTTTGTTTTGGGGAATCTTGGGTAGCCAAGGTTGGATAGTGAAGGCTATCTCGCCCATTTTCGCCAAGTCCCCGAGAAATAAAGACTGCCTCCTTTTTTCCTCCGACAAAAGAGGCCGATTTGCATGGACTGCCTGCGCACGGACTTCCGCACGACGGTGGCTAAAACTGGGGATCCGGAGGACTACGGTTGTCAATCAATTGTTTATCGCCGGGTTGCGACTGGGCATTTCGCCCGAACGGCTGGCACGTTGGTACTCTGCCTGGACCAATGATTCCGCATTAGTTGGCATTTCGCTTCGAGACACTGCTCATGAATCAACGGCCATACACGGTCGTATCCGGATGAAAAGCGTACCAGGCGAACCAGAACGAATATAACCAGGAGATATCATCGTCCGCTCGTACGACACGAAGTGTTTGGTTCTTACGATCGAACTCCACTGTAATCGACTTGTCCGCAAGGACCTCAGTGATGCGATTCGTGTCCTGCGGAAATGCTGATTCTGGGAAGGCTCGGAATTGATTCCCCACCCACACGCCGAGAATGCGTTCCTTGTTTGAAAGGATTGGGTTGGCCGGGGACACGGGGAACATTAACTCCTGATTCGTGAAATACTCGTCATAGGGATTGCGCAGGTAGTCGCGCTGGTGTCCCGTTTCGATCGATAGGACGAGGGTGTCAGGAAACCGCACCAGCCACGACTCCCATGTGGTGAGTTCACACGGCAATGCTGTCAGACGCCGATCCGCCCCCGGCCCGGAAATGCCGGTGGTTCGCACCTGAGACCACAAGCTCTCGGGCGTTCCTCGTCGATCATACATGAGCACATTACTATTGAAGAGCAACCCCGAAACTCCGAACTCTCGTTCCCCCAGTGGCGTGCGTCGATCATAAACAGCGGCGGAATCGCACAGCGGACAATAGGTCACAGCGATTGGAGTCTTGCCAATGGTATCATTGACGATTTCGTGGTAGTTCAGAATCCGGAGAGGATACGCCCTTGCCGCATTGCCGCTCACTACTCCAATCACGCGATCATGCAGCTTCAGGTAATCGGCTACCGATCCTTTGATATGACCTGGACGGGAAAGAGCTGGGATTCCATCTTTGGGTGGACCTCCCGCTCGAATATCTTGGATATCAACAACAGTCGAACTGAGATCAAATCTCTCGCCCGACGGTCTTTGAGCAAAGTCTTGCGACAGAGTCGATTCAGAATCCGTTCGTATGACCCAAACGATGTACATGCCTGCGGCGGCAGCGGCGACCTGGAGCGCACTCTTCAGGTTCATTAAACGCACGTACGTCAGCGTCTGAGCTTCAAACACATCGTTGTATCTGGAAGTTGCTTTGCATTCGACGATGACCAGTTCTTGAACGAACACATCCAACCGCAAGGGCGATGAACTTACTGACATCGTTTACATGCATCAGGTATTCTCCCAGGGGCAATGAAGCTGTCGAATTGTGGTGTGGGTCAAAACAGTTCAGCAATAGGAGATCCTGCTTGATCATCGAAGCCGTTGGCGATGTAAACCGGCCTCCCGATCGGTGTGTCATACGTCTTGGCCCAGTCGATTCCCAGGGCTTTGTAGATTGTGGCGTAGACGTCACCGATGGAAACCGGCCGATCAGCGACGTAGGCTCCGCGTTCATCACTGGCTCCGATAATGCGTCCGCCTTGAATGCCACCTCCGCCCATCACCAGCGACCAGCAATCTGGCCAGTGATCGCGACCACGGCCGGGATTGATTTCGGGTGTGCGCCCAAATTCCCCGGTGGCAATCACCACGGTCGACTCCAGTAAATTGCGCTGCTGGAGGTCCTCGAGCAAGGCGGAAAGACTCTGATCTAGGCGAGGTGCTAGTTTATCACGCAGCCGTCCCTCGTTATTTCCATGCGTATCCCATTCGCCGTGCTTGTAGCCGGCGGCAGTCACGAAGCGGCATCCGGCTTCCACCAACCGGCGTGCCAGAAGCACGCTTTGTCCAACGCGATCGCGTCCGTAGCGGTCTCTCGTCTGTTCGGATTCCTGGGAAAGGTCAAACGCTTTCTTCACGTCCGGAGAGAGTATCATTCGCAACGCCGCCTCACGAAACTCATCCATTTTGCCAAAGCGTGCATCGTGTTCCCAGGAACGATAGTGCTGGTCCACAATGGAGAGCATCTTCCGACGGTCTTCAATCGCCTCGTTCGTGATCGACTTGGGCAGGCTCAGATCTGGGACCGAGAAATCAGGCTGGCTTGGATCGGGCAGGATCATACTGTCAAACTGCGGCCCGAGAAACGCCGCCTTGTAGGCCTCTTCGTAATTGAAAAAGTCGTTTTCGGAGGGCGTTGGAACGACGACGTAGGGGGGCAAGTTGTTTTGGCCACCCAACTCCTTGGAGACGATCGACCCCAGGCTGGGAAACTTCATCGCTGGGTTGGGCCGATGGCCCGTCTGCGTTTCGATCGTTCCCTGGGGATGGTTTCGTTCGAAGGATTTCATCGATCGGATGATCGACATCTTATCCATGTGTTGGGACATTTGCGGCAAGATTTCGGAAATCTGTATTCCTGACGCATTCGTTGGTATCGTGCGAAAACCGGAGTTGGCCTTAACATCCCACGTATCCAACTGACTGACTCCACCTTCCAGCCAAAGCAAAATGACTGCGCCCGCCTTGGGTGGCGTTTCGGATGCTAGCGCCGGCTTGGCTGAAAGGCGCAAGTAGTCGGCTAGCGTCAGCCCCAAAAAACTCAACGAGCCTGCGCGCAGAAAAGATCGACGACTTCGAGTTCTGCCGCTGAAGATCGGGTTTTGAAAATTCATAATGGCCATCGTTTTATGGTTGTAGTTAGTGGTTCGTAGCAAATTCACCGGAGCACAATAATGCCCAGACGAATCCCTGCAGAGTCTGCTCTCGGTTCTCAGCGCGGCTCGAGAGAATACTGAGCAGTTGCGACTTTTCGTCGTTCGTTGGCGGTCTTGTCAACGCGGCCAGGTAGAATTCGTCGACGATGGTGGCATCCGACGCTCCCTGGGCCAGCAGCTTATCGAGCCGTCCACCTTTTTCGGCGATTTTCGTGGTGTACGTCTGCCCGGCCCACATATGCAGCGCCTGCGTCAGGGTTGGCTCGGGCGGACCGATCGGAGCTTGTTTGCGCATCGATCGACCGTAGACATCCATAAACTGGGAGGGGCACAGGTCGGGATTCATGTGGATTGCGCGTGTGCCTGGCGCAGGGATCTGATCGGGTCCACCCGCCATTGCGTGATACTTGAAACGCTCGTCGACTCCGGTAGCGCTCGAAATCGCATCCAACATCACAGCCGCTTCCATGGGCCGCGGGAACGCACGTGAGTAATTGATCTGGTCACTACGGTTCGTATCATTGGGCGCGCCAGAAAGCTGATAGGTTCTCGACTGTACAATCGTCCGGATGAGCTGCTTCAGGTTGTAACCTCCGGCACGGAAATCGTTTGCAAGGGCGGCTAGAAGTTCGGGATGGGTGGGCGGATTTGTCGCTCGGAAGTCATCGACGGGATCGACGATGCCGCGGCCGAATAGATAGCCCCAAATACGGTTGACCGCGCTTTCGGCAAAACCGGGACTAGCAATGATCTGCTCGGCCAGTCGGGCTCGGGGGCTTAGCCTTTCATCCGTTGGCAGAGGTGTACCGTCAATAAACGTAGGACTGACCTTCTCACGCGTGCGTGGGTGCGACACGGGCTTACCCCATTCGCGATCGAGTCGGTCAAAGAAAACCTTGCTCGTCCTCAGTTCTTCTAAACCACCGTAATAAGCAGTCATTCCCCAGAACTGATTCTGAGTCCATATTTCGAACGGATGGTTATGGCACTGCGCGCAGTCCAAACGCTGTCCCCAAAAGATTCGCACATTTTCGGCCATGAGCTGCTCGGGCGGTACGGTCTCGCCGACGTTTTGCAGGTTGCGGGCCGGCGCCGAAAACCCGGTCGCGGCAATCTTCTCGCGAGCCATCTGGTCATAGGGCTTATTGGCCGCGATGCTGTTGACCACCCAGTCTTCATACGCCTTTGTCATGACCGGATCGTTGGAGGTGACGAATGTCGCGCGCATCAGGTCACTGAACAAGAACCCCCAATAGTCAACATATTCGGGCGATTGAAGCAGCGACTCGATCAACTGTTTCCGCTTGTTGGGGTCGGTGCTCGACAGGAACTCGCGGGTGCGCTCGGGCGGCGGCAGGGTCCCTGCCAGATCCAGGCAAATCCTCCGCAGAAACTCCGCGTCCGATGAGAGGTCCGCTGGTACGATGTTGAACTTCCGCAGCTTGGCCAGAATGAATCGGTCGATGAAATTCTCGCTTTCGATCTCTGGGTAATCCGCAACTGCCTCTTGAACGATTCCCACGCGCGTGCTTACTGCGAAACCGGCGGCGCGAATCAGGATCGAAGTCTCGCCGGGCTTGAGCGGCTTCACGACACCCGTGTCACTGACCTCGATCACTTGCGGATCCGTTGGGACATACATCACCTGGCCGGAGAGGTCCTGAGTGCTACCGTCCGAGAGATGAGCTGTGACGAGTAGCTGATGTTGGCCGGACATTTCCAACACCATTTCCGGTGGAAAAACGTCGACTTTCACTACAGCAGCAACGCCACCGGCGTCCTCGCCGTAGGGCGCGCCACTGCGGATCCAATCGAGAATCGCTAGGTAATCCGAGCTGCCAACGTCGAATCGCTTACCACCGCCGTGATCGGTATCGGTCGGCTTGGTGAGTAGGAGGCTCTGTTCGGGGTCTTTCTTGTCGATGCGAGGAATCCTGGGGCCCTTGGACTCCGCCGACAGGACCTGGAACGTACCCCCTTCCACGATCCAACCGTAGTCCTCTTTCGGGTCGAGGGTATTCGAGGAAAGTTTGAGCCCCCCTTTTCCCTTTACGGTGCCGTGGCAATCGGTGGTATTACATCCCCGTTTCGTCAAGATACCGCCAATGTCACGCCGGAAGCTGAATGGCTGTTCGCCCTCGGATACATTCACCTGTACGGTGGACGAAGCGGTGCGCCCTGCAAATTGTGCCGTGAGTGTGACGTTCCCTGCTGAGCGGGCAGTCAATAGGCCGCCGGTCGCTATGTCGCCCACGTCTGGATTGGAAACGGTCCAGTTACCTTCTGTTGTCAGGTCGCGAGTGAATCCGTCGGCATACGTTCCGATCAGCACGAACTGCTGTGCAGCATCTTTCCCGGAAAGCGTCACTTCGGCGGGCACAACAACTAACGAAATCAATTTTTCCGAATCAGGCCCTGTCTCGGCCTGCACCGCGCTGATCGCTGACACCAGCCAGATCAATGCAACGATCACGATATGCGAAGTTTTCAACATCATCTAAAGTCTGCTCGTGTTAACGGCTCTCGAAATGCTGGACGCATTTCACGTCAGAGGGCCTGGCGACTACGGCTTGTTTTCTCGGTGGGGGACAACCATGACGGGCAACTCCCGAACCAGCAACGGCGGCCCGAGATTTTGTTGATCAAGTATGCGGCACTCGACGCGCACGATTTGCGGCCTGTTGGTCAGTGGGGCGTCTGAGCTAACCGCCAGCACGAGAGTCGTCTCGCTGGTCGGCGCGAGCACGGTCTGCGGGTTATCCGTGACTTGAGTTGGGGCCTTCCGATCGATCTGAGTATCCGCCGGCAGGGCCTGAACACCCTCAGGCAGACCCGAGAACGAAAACGTAACGTTTCCAGGTAAGCCTTCCTCGTAGCTGGTGGTCAAAGTCACTCGTCCGGCCCGGCCGCGTTCAAGGTTCAAGAACTCCACGCCGCCCAGCGAGATTTCGCCAACATGCGGTACCTGCGGACGAACGAGAATTCGATATCCATACGTCGCGTCGCCGTACTGAGCCGTGATGTCCTGCACTTGCAATGTGTACTCTCCCGGTTTTTCGAAGCGGTGCACCATCTTGGGCATTACGTCGGCGATGTAGATTTGTCGCTCGGCGTTGTTATTGAACAAGGACACTTTGCGATGCAAGTTCGAAACGACTTCGCGATTTTCTGAGTCCAGGATTGCAACCCAAGGATTGAACGCTGGCAAAAGCGCCACGGGAGTTTCGATCTCGATGGCAATTTCGTCGCCCGCCTGCACCGAAAAGCGGTAACGATCGATGTCCGCCGCCTTACCGATGGTCCCTTCTAGAATTGCCGGAAGAGCGATCCCTGATTCCAAGTTGCATTCGCCTACCTCAGCGACCGTGGCCGTCGTATTCTGAGTCGCGACGACGGTTTCCGGGCTGCCATCGTCAGGCGGTGTCGTAGCGCTGGTGGATTCAATCACATGACGCACAGGCCCGAGATCACGAATCTTGCATGATCGAGTCTGCACCGAGTCCAACCAACTATTCCCAATCTCGCGTGTGAAACTACGTTCCGTCCATTCGCGCGTTGGCAGCGGAACCCGCGGCGGAGCGTTGTCTCCGCGGGAGATCGCCAGTAGATACGAGGCATCCGGCGAAGCCTGACCGAACAACGAAGAAACCTGAATAACGTAGCGCCCAGCGCGCTGTACCCGGAAGGTTCCTCTTGCTTCGGTCGGCACCAAGTCCGATTGCCGTTCCTCAAGGAACAGATGCCGTTCCAGCCGTTCGGCATCAAACCAACTGGAGGATGGCCCAAACAGAGACAGTCGCGGCTTAAGATTCTGTTTCTGTATCACTTCAAACTTCAGTACGTCCCCTTCCGACGCCATGAGGGAGTAGTAATCGAGCTGACCACTTTTTTCAAGCCGACCATTGATTAGTGCTGGCACCTGGGTCGGCAGAGCTTCCGTTGGAGTTTGATGCGTTTCCGCCGCCTCAACGCCCACTGGCTGATCCGCGATGAAAAAGGAAATCGCATTGGACAGGCCGCTGGGAGAAACTAAGTGGATGCGGTGAGTTCCCAGTCGCGCTGTCGCATCGATACGCAATTGCATGACGACAGGCTCAGCAGGTTGAGGCGACTTGGTGTCAGACTCAGTTGGTTGAGACAACTGCGTCGCCGGTTCGCCTAATGACTCCGCCGACTTGACGTCACCTTCCACACCCGCCGAATCGGTCCAGAGGGAAATAACGCCGTCCAGATTCGTACCACGAAACTCGACAGAGATCGTCGACCCCTGCTGAGCAGCGGAAGGGAATACCGATTTGATGACGGGCTGAGCTAGTAAGTCGCCGGCCGTGGAGAAGCTGCTCCCGCACAGCGCCAAAAGTGCCAATCGCCCCCACATTTCGGCTCCTGACGGTGATTTTCTTCTGAGAACGAGCATTTTCACCTTTGTCTACAGTTGGTACCAGTTTCTATGATACTTCGAGCTTGGCCCTGGGGCTATCCCCATTCGCGTTGTCTCGCTCTGGTCCATTCTGTGTGCCCTGGTCCAGTCTGGGCTTTGTTGCCGCCGCCCCATGGGGATTGCGACGTTCGGGTCTTGGTGCATCGCCCGTGAAACAATCCTACGAGGCGAATAAGCCCGCAAATTCAACCGTCGCACTGAACCGCCGATGCTTGCATCGAGCGTTTTGCGATCAACGGCCGGTGTAGCAATCAAGCGTAACTTTTGCGAATACGCCCATCGTCATCGCCATTAAACGGTCAGTCGACACGAGAGTGTAAGAAGTTCGGAACCCGCATCGATTGTGTTCCCATGGTGTTTGGGAATGGCCAGATCCGTTGGGAAGTGCGACCACGCGTCTCTGAGATCGATTTTGATCGCAGCATCGTCGTGGGTGTCGTGCTTGCAAGCCTTGATAGCAGGATTTGTATTGCTATTTGTGTCCCAAATCGAGTACATGGGGCCGTAGTTAGACGAGTCAACTCATAGATGAGGTGCCTTATGGCCAAGTACGTACGGATCACCGCATTCGCGATTGTTTTAATGTCGGCTGGGTTTGGTGTTGTTTGGGTTCAATAATTTTTCCGAGCCCGTGTCGAGTTTGTTGCACCCCGAACAGGCAACTCCGCCCCGTTTCGACAGAATGGTTTTACCGAAATCGATACTGGACGTCAGGATCTTGTACAAATTCGTGCCGAGCTCTTTGCGGTGTCGCGTACGAAGGCACTAACGAGTGGATTTGATTGGAACGCTACTGGCGGAGCATTTAGTGTTCTTCAAGACGAAGAGGCCACCAAGGACACGCAATTCATTGCCTCGCTCCTAAACTCCGGGGTCGCATCCAAGATGGCAGAATCGACCGTGGTCACACGGGATGGTCGGCCCGCGTCAGACTTCTTCGACCAAGGCGAAGGACACTATCCAGCACTTAAGGGCACTCAAGGGGTGGATGCCTCCCAGAGAATTGGTACGCAATTCGATGTATTGCCGCAGCTTGTCGGGGACGAAAAATTCAAATTGAAGTTTCTATGCAATTGGCGAGGCATACCCGAAAAGGCTGTTCGAAACGGGAGTCCGTTGCCGGTAGTGAATCAATCGAACATGGCTTGTGACATTGGAGGAAAACTTGGAGAGCTCACCATTCTTAAGTGGAATGGGACGTCGCAAGGTGGGGAAGAAGTACAATTTCTACTCGCATTGCGAGTAGAATCCTATGACTCCACGACCAACGGAAACGGCGAGCAGATTCCGGTAGCGAGCGTCGACGACGGTTCGAGAATTCGGTAGCGCCGTCCCGAATAGTGTATGCCCTAATCGAGTATGATTGACCGATCGTTCGATGCGGTGCAACTTCATCGGAACATTTTGGCAATTGTGCCAATAGGGCGTGTGCGAATACAATATTGGGTGTGTGAATAGGGGGCGTTCTAATGCACGTGGAACTACTCGTGCTGTTGGTCGCTATCGCGATATTCCGTTTCGGGGATCCGACAATCTCGAACCGAACTAACCCATTTCTTTGATCCAGAGCTCACCGTGATCCCTCATTGGTCTGCCATCGCAATTCGATGTGCGCCTGCTTTCGGCTGCCTAGCGCTGGGTATTGTCGCGTTGATCTTTGTGCAAACCACCGATTGTACGTTCACAGGGATTGCGAGCTACGATTTTCGGTGGATTATCGGACTGAGTGAGTTGAGTGCCTATGTATGGCTACGCGCCTATGCGCGTGTCCCATTTCGGGTCCAAGTGTTTTGCCTGTCTCTCATCTTCTCGCTACATCTAGCGGTCTATGGTGTCGTACGAATCGATGGCTACATGGGAGACGGCCGGCCCAGGCTGCACTGGCGGTGGTCGCGATCTTCCCATTCTGAACCCAACGTCGCAGCAACTGGGGACAAGTCCCTAGGGAATAACGCGTCTCTCAGGGCCGATCTCACGGAAGTAACTCCGTATGATTCGCCAAGTTTTTGAGGTATTGAGCGAGCGGGTGAATTTCGTGTCGGAAGGTCTTGGAAAGAGGATTGGCGGAATCCGCCGCAACTACTTTGGCGACGGCCAGTGGGAATGGGATGGTCTTCATTTGCCATTGTAGGGAGGTACTGTGTAACGCAAGAACAGCGTGGAGATTGGGAGACCGTTGTCTGCTACGAGCGACTCACCGGACGTGAAGTCTGGTTCCACTCCGATCCCAACAGGTTCCACGAAAACACCAGTGGCACAGGACCTCGCGCCACGCCAGTCGTGCACGAGGGCCGCGTTTACGCACTGGGGGCCACGGGCCAACTCAACTGCTTGGCAGGCAGTGACGGGGAGGTGGTGTGGTCGGTCAACATCCTGGGCGAAACGGGTGAAAATGCCCTGTTCGGAATGACCGGTTCGCCATTGATTGTACAAAGCCAAGTCATCGTAGCGCCCGGAGGGGTCGGGCGTTCCTTGGCCGCATACGACACCGCATCCGGCAAGTGTCTCTGGTCCGCCGGAGATGCCGCTACGTCGTATGCATCTCCGCAATTGGCGGCGTTTGAGCCGACTCAAATTCTCAACTTCAATGCTGAGGGGCTCACTTCGCACGACGCCAAATCAGGAACCGTCTTGTGGAGTTATCCCTGGGTAAGCAATCTGTTGGAACGGAACAATGTCTGTCAACCGCTACCGATCATCGACGGAAGCGCACACGCACCTGCGATCTTCCTGGCATCCGGTTATGGTCGTGGCTCCGTCTTATTACAAGTTGCTGGAGAAGGGACGTCGCAACGCGTGACCCCGATTTGGAAAAGCGCTCAGCTCAAACCAAAGTTCAGCAGCGTCGTCCGTAAAGGGAATCACATTTTTGGACTTGATGACAAGATAATGGTATGCCTCGACCTAGCCACTGGTAAACGACGATGGAAAGCGGGGCGATACGGTTATGGGCAATTGATATTGGCTGACCAGACCATCATCGTCCAGGCCGAATCTGGAGAAGTCGCGCTGGTTGCGGCGGATCCAACGGGGCATCGCGAAATCATGAGATTCCCTGCCCTCAACGACCGAACCTGGAATCATCCGGTGCTGTGTGACGACCTACTGTACGTGCGCAACGACCGCGAAGCAGCCTGTTATCGGCTTATTCATGTCGAATAACCGTTCGCTCGTTTCCAACGGCGTGGACCCGCGTCGTCGACTCGGGTCATGACGTTGGGGAAATTCAACCACGAACAGCGGCCAGCTTCTCACGCCTCTCCAAAACAAAGACTGTTCTCGTTTCTTATATTGCTGGTTTTCTGCACTTCCTCGGATATCGAATACCGAGCCGTTTAAACTTCGTCCGAACGGTCCACCGTACCCCTCGTCTCATTCGCGATCCGATTTGTGTGATGAGATGAAATCGCCATTCTTATCCAAATATAGATTGAAATCGCCATAAATAAGGCCATGCCGAGCAGGATTAAGAAACAAGATATGAGAGTCCCTTGGATAAGCGTAACCAACAAGACGAACCCGCCCCCCCAGTTGTCGCGAATCCCTCCAGGCGCCAGTGGTGTCGTAATAGATTGCGCGAGAGAAGTAGATACGGCTCCCAGCATAAAATCCAGTGAGAAGGCCAGGGGATACACCACGACCATCAAGGATCGTATTACAAAGGTTGTTCGGAGAATCATTCGAGTCTCTTTGTGCTGCCTAAACGAAAGGTTTTTCGTAAGGAGGTCGCAGCCCGAAAAGATTCCGATGAAAATCGCGACGCCAACCAGCATCACCCCCGGATGACGAGACGCGACCGATGTGAAGGCAATAAAGAAACTTGGAGCCGCATTAAGGGTGCAGACCCCCATCCAAACCAGTGCAGTTGCCAAGAGTGAAGTAAAGCCTATTTGCGTCACCGGTTGGTCACGATCAGTTACGGACAGAACGGATTCACCCTGCAAGGTATGTCGATTCATTGTGGGCCATCAACGCGGAAAAGCTGCCTAGGGCAGGATGCGATCTAGTTGGGTGACATCGGGCTTGCGCTATCGATTCTTTCGCCCAACGTCTTCACGTTGAGTCTAACCATCTTGCTCTAAGTCCTTGAACGTCCGCTCAAGTGCCTGCTCGGCAAATCCCATTCGAAACACGTCTCTTGCAGAACCGACGACATGTACTCGCCTGCAAAGTTAGCACATCACATGGGTTCGTCAAGCAGGTCCCGCAGTTGACGCTTCCAGACATCGAATTCGAAGTCCATTGTCTCGCTCGACTCGATGGGCGGATCCGTGCTTCGACGAACGAATTTCACGTCATGGGGGAATCTCTGACACACGGACGGCGTTGAGCATCGAGCGGCTTTTATTGTCGCCTTTCGCTCCGCGAAAGAACGATGTGAGGCTACTTTCACGAATAGGCTGTGAATTTTTTCGAGCCAGCTGCTCTTTGGTTGCCTTTTGCTCCCAGAAGGTAGCGTCCTCCAACGCTGCTTTCGCGGAGCGAAAGGCGACACTTCGAGCCACCATCGTGCTCAGGAAATCTTTGCTTCTAAATACCCAATTGCGAAGCTCATTTTGGGACTGATCCGCGACAACATTCAGTCCATCGCGAACCTATTTCCGATAAGCACGATCAGGACCACATTTCGGACCAAAGGTCCAACAGTTTGCATAGCCTGGGTCGAAGGCCCAGGTGGCTGGTGTCGTAAATTTCCGTAGGGCCAACGGCCCGGCAGTTTGATTGACGGCCAGGCCGTTGGCGCTTTGATTTTGTGGGGCAACAATCGCCGGGGCTTCACCCCGGGCTAGGAAAACAGCTGGGCCGTTGGCCCGGAAAAATTATGCTTCCGCGGCGAAAGTGGCGGTGTCGTACCGCGTTCGGCATTGCCGGGAGCCTGACCGCAATGCAGCGTATAGGCAGGCGTCGGAATTACCGACTCCAACCTCTATAATCGAATGATGCCAACATTTCCCTACGCCACCGATACGTCCGCCGAAGCATTTGAAGTGCAATTGGAGTGTTTGCGCAGAATGAGTCCACAAGAGCGGATTCGTCGCACGTGCGCTATGTCGCAACGAGTCAAACAAATGGCGTTCGAAGCGATTCAACGTCGGCACCCCGAGCTTTCTGAAAATGAAGTACGCATCAAGTTCATTGAACTAACGTATGGAGCTACCTTGGCAGCTGAGGTTTCCGTACGCCTGAAGGAGCGAAGTATTGGGCGACACGGATGATTTGGTGGAGGCTCTTGGGCCGTTTGTGGCTGCCTTCAACAATCTCAAAATCCCGCATTACGTCGGTGGTAGCATTGCAAGTTCTTACCACGGTGCGACTCGGTCCGCGATGGACGTCGATCTGATCTGTGAGATGCAAGTGGCCCAAATTCCTGGTTTTCTGGCTCAAATCGACGAGCGGTTTTACGTGAGCGAATCCGCAGTACGACAGGCGGTCGAGCGGAAGTCGTGCTTCAATCTCATTCACCTTCCTTCCTCGTTCAAAGTCGACGTGTTTGTGAGTCGCCAACGTGCTTTCGACAACGTCTGTATGCGGCGTGCCATTCCCGCCCAATGACTCCCGACGTTCTGGCCAGGTCGGTGATCGCTGTGCCCCCAGTGGCGCGGCATGCCGATCTCCGCTGGAACATCGACGCCAATCACCGCATCATTCAGCATCTGGAATCGGGCGGTGTGACGACCTTGCTGTATGGTGGCAACGCGGCACTCGCCCATGTCTCGTTGCAGGAATATCCGGCACTTCTGACAATGCTGGCGGATGCGGCTGGTCCTGACACGGTCGTCGTCCCATCGATCGGACCGTCGTTTGGGCAATCGATGGATCAAGTTGAGATTGTGCGAGACTATCCATTTCCGACGGTCATGTTGCTCCCCAGTCGCGACGCGATCACTCCTGTGGGGTTAGCGAGTGGCATCCAGCGTATCGTGGATCAACTTGGTAAGCCGATCGTCTTGTACCTCAAGGATGAGGGTGTGGTTGATGTTGTCACGATCCAGAAGTTAGTGAACGATGGCCTGATCTCGTGGATCAAGTACGCCATCGTCCGCCGCGACACCGCGAACGATCGGTTCTTGCAATGGATTATCCAAGCGGTAGGTCCAGCATCGGTTGTCAGCGGAATGGGTGAACAGCCGACGATTGTCCACCTGCGCGACTTTGGCCTCGCGGGGTTTACCTCGGGCTGCGTTTGCGTTGCACCAAAGCTCTCGCAGAGGATGCTCACGGCCCTTAGGGCACGCGATTATACTACCGCCGAAAAATTGCGCGAGCAATTCGCCCCTCTGGAAACGCTCCGCGACACTATCAACCCGGTCCGCGTGTTGCATGCGGCGGTTCGACTGGCTGGAATTGCCGAAACGGGGCCGATCGTCCCGTTCTGGTCGGGGGTCACTGAGTCCGATGATGCAGTGATCTGCGGCGCGGCGATCGAACTACGGCGTCTCAATGACGAAACTTAGGTCAAGGCGTTGATGAGGAATTTCGTAGAGACAATGCATTCTGGGAAAGGTAGCCGATGCTGATTGGTTTTGTGAGTGACGAACGCTATGTTGCTCTCGCTGATGTCTTGCTGGAGTTTCAGCAAGATGGCAAAACGAGCGCCATTGTGCGTTCAACACCCCGCGGCGCCGTGGAAGCAGACTTATCTCCGGGGGAATATGTTGTCACGCTGGTCAAGCAGGGCTACGGCTCCAAGCATTCGCGGATCATTGTCGATCCTCAGCGGCCCTGGCAGTTCCGTCTACTTTCGGACGGACTGCTGGGGTATGTCTGGCCACGCTGGGTCAAGAGCGGTGAACGGTCGGAATTCTTTGTACACGCCACGGAACCGTATCGGCTTAGTCTGTGGCGATACGGTTGGAAACGGGAATTTGTGAAGCTGCTCGGATGGTTCGACGAGCACGGTCCACGCGCGGTGATGCAGATCACTCCCGACGGCGATTACACGCAGACCGGCGTCGATTGGAACCGAGTAGGGTACGTCGATAATCCGCATCACACCAACTTCGTCATCGGTCCGGAGCGCTCGGGGCTCTACTACGTGCATGCCAAGGGTGAGCACACGGGTACGTTCTTCTCCTTCCCTTGGGTGGTCGCCCCAGCACGCGCTACAGCTCCGATTGCCGTCTTAGCCAGCACCAACACGTGGCTGGCGTACAATAACTTTGGGGGGCGTAGCAACTACATCAACGCCCATCAACTTCCCGACCGGCCGACGATTAATGCGCGGCAAGATCTCATCCGTTATACGCAGGCGGGCTCGTTCAACGTTTGGGGCTTCGCCGACAACGAGTACTTGCCGCTGTCGTTTGAGCGTCCCGAGCTAGGGAATATTGTGGGGGAAGTGGAAGAGGTCACCGACCCGATCGCTGGTCGAATGACGTGTGGGATGGCCCCCGCGGAATGGCGTCTACTCGGATGGCTGGAGCGTGAGGGCTTTGCCTACGACTACTACGCCGAGTCACAACTGCACAGCGGGGTCCTTGATCTTGATCAGTATCGCGTGTTGATCCTTAGCGTTCACCCCGAGTACTGGTCGCGAGAGATGTATCTCCGGGTGAAGGACTGGGTTTGGAACCGTGGCGGCAAGCTGATTTACCTCGGTGGGAATGGACTTAACTGCGAAGTTGAGTTTATCGACGATTCTCGTTTGCGATTTAAAACGTACCTCGCTGGTCCTGGTGGGGCGCTGGGAATGTTTGATCCCGGCAACCCGGAGGTTTATCTCGACAGCCGCATGGCGCGCACGCTGGAATCAGAAGCGAATCTCCTTGGCGTGGTCTGCACCGACACGGGGATTATGACCGCTGCCCCTTATCGCGTGGTCTGTCCCGATCACTGGTGTTTCGCCGGCACCGGCCTGCGCGCTGGGGACATCTTTGGCGAAAAGAATCAGCAGGAGCGGGTCTCGGGCGGCGCGTCGGGACATGAGACCGACAAGATATCGCCACATTCGCCACCGGGGACGGTCGTGTTGGCGAAAGGGATGAATTGTGACGAAGGGGGTGCCGAAATGGTCCACTACGAGACAGCAACCGGTGGTGCAGTATCTTCTGTCGGTTCGATTACGTATGTCCCCTGTCTGTTGGTCGATGACGCTATCTCGCGAATCACCTCGAACGTGTTGACGCGTTTCCTGGCCGAGTCGGCTTCTTGTGCACCGTCTAGTCCCCAATCGGAATCCGTGTGATGACACCCGAGTCTCATTGTGCAGTTGGGCTACCGCGTCCCTTGTTGCTGGCCGATCAAACTCGGACGATGGCCCGAGAACGTGCGGCAGAAACTCTGCTCGTCTGGCCGGTCGGGGCGATCGAGCAGCATGGGCCGCATCTCCCTGTTGGGACCGATACGTTTACCGTGGAGCATGTCACGCTTCGCGCAGCCGAACAGGCTGCGTGTGCCATCCCCGTGACGGTGGCGCCCACGTTGTCATTTGGCTCATCGCAGCATCATCTCCCCTTCGGCGGCACGATGTCGCTGGAAAGTGAAACGTATTACCGCGTGATGACCAACCTGTGTGAGTCATTGATTATCAGCGGGTACCGGCAGATCTTTCTTGTCAACGGCCATGGTGGGAACCACGAACTGCTTCAGCTGGTGGCCCGCGATTTGGCGCTCAAGCACCAGGCGAGTCTCGCCGCTGCGTCTTACTGGACCGTCGCATGGGATGCCCTCGTAAAGCTTGAGGCCCACGTGGCGTGTAGGTTTCCTGGCCATGCCGGCGCCTTTGAGTCATCCGTGATGCTTGCATTGCGACCCGACCTGGTCCGCGAACCACGTCCTTCGCGAGAGTACACTCAGTCGACCGACCCGCGCGGTTTTGTTCGTCCTTATCGGGCCGAGCATCCTGGTGCGTGGCAGGCAATCGACGGTTACAGTGACAGTCCGGCGCGTGGGGACGCCGAGCGTGGCCGACAGTTCCTGACAGTGATCATCGACGAGCTTTCTCGTGCGATGATTGATTTTCACAGTCAAGCTAAGTCATCGACAGGTCGTTGAACGGGAGCCACGTATGCACATTACCCGAATTGAAACCATTCCCGTCAAGATTCCCCTCGATCGACGGGTTGGAACGGTGCAGAACACGAAGGGGTTTCGCTTTTCATCACAGATTTTGTTGGTCGTCGTCCATAGCGATGGTGACCTTACGGGGGTGGGTGAAGTCACCGCATCTCCGGACTGGAGCGGCGAGACCTGTCTGGGGGCGAAGACTCTGATCGATACCCATCTCGCGCCACGTTTGATTGGCGAAGACCCGCGTCGGATTCGCAAGTGTATGGAATGCTTGGCAAAAAATTTCGCGAACCCGTTTGCGAAGGCGGGGATCGAACTCGCGTTGTTCGATCTCTTGGGGAAGGACCTACGAACCCCCTTGTATCAGCTGTTGGGGGGCGCGGTCCGCGACTTCGCGATTCCCTTGCGGTTTCCGATCATGCCCGTGGGTCCTGCCGAGTCGGCCGATGTCGCCCGACGTATGGTTGCGGAAGGATTTCGCACGCTAAAACTTAAGGTTGGCCATGATCCAATCGAGTACGATCTCGAACGACTGCGACTGGTCCGCGAGGCTGTGGGGAATGACATCCGCCTGACAGTCGATGCTAACGGTGGCTGGTCGGTCCATGACGCGATCCGCGCCGCGTCTGGAAGAGTTCGGTGTCTTGTTCGTCGAGCAGCCGGTCCATCGCCTTGACCTAGAAGGCTTGGCCCGCGTGCGGCAGCATATCCGCCTACCGGTGATGGCCGATGAATCGGTCTTCACGGTGCAGGATGCACTCCGCTGCCTGCAACTTGGCGCCGCCGACATCATCAGTATCTATCCGGGAAAGAATGGCGGACTGCTCAACACTATAACGATCGCTGCGATGGCGGAGGCTGCGGGGGTCCATTGTGCCATCGGCAGCAATCTCGAATGGGATATCGGGTCGGCGGCCATGGCCCATGCGTGTGCGGCCATTCCGAACATTGGAGTGGAACAGTATGCGGCCGACATCATCGGTCCGGTCTTCCATACGGAACACGCCACGATGCCAGCCCTGGGACCGAATCCGGGCTTCATTTCGGTCCCCCAAACCCCGGGCTTGGGATTAGAGGTCGACTGGCAGCGTGTCGAGTCGCTGCGTATCGGCAATTGAATTCGTCACGGGTTCCGTTCTTGTTTACCGCCCGAGCGAAGGCGCCGGCGGGTCTTTCAATAGCTCGGAGGGCAACGCCGTAGCTGATTTATTTTGCGTACGAAAAGATCG
>JAQCHP010000273.1 GCA_027619595.1 Planctomycetota bacterium | reverse complement strand
AACAAAAAACAATAAAGAACCCCCCGATTGACCAAAAAGTAGGTGGCATTGGGCGTAAGCCACCGGCAGAAATGTTCCGCCCTCTGGGCTAGAGGAATGCTCCTTTTTCGTTGTTGCAATTTCAACCAAACCCCAGTTTTTTCGCTAAATAAATCAGCTACGGCGTTGCCCGGAGGGCAATGCCGTCAACAGTTACCCAGCCGCTCGAAAAAAACAAAAGACGACTGCGGCAAACAAAGCTTTCTCGCTAATCGGATTCTGGCTGCCACTTACTGTTTGACCCCTTGCCCCTTATCCTGCAGTATTGGATACCATGGTACTTTGTTGGCAGGAGGGGCGAGATGCGAACAGTTACGGTGCCCAAACCGGCTGTTGCGGCTGCGGTGGTCCTTGCGGCCTTGATCCTGTCTCCCGCCTCGGCCATTCAAATTGACCCGGGCAATGTCGTGGCCTATGCAGGGCGTCCGTTTGGAGTCGGGCGTATAACTCTTGCCCCGCCAAATGGCCCGACACCGCACGCGATCGACCGTGAAGCGTTTGAATTGCGTGAGACCAACGGTCGCGTACTTTATCCGGTCTTTTCCACCGGACCCATCCTGCGGTTTGTGCGGAATCTCCTCGGCCGTGACAACTATCGCCAGGGCGACATCGTTCAAATCTGGTTCTTGTTCCAGGGGGATGATCCCCTCCAACTCGAATTACTTGGCTATGATCGCCAACAGTTCCACATCACGCCGCAATCACGACCTCAATTCCATGACCGTGAATTGCGACGGTGGTGGGACGCGTACCTCCAACACGCAACACAACGTGTGAAGGCCAGCGATTATCCGCCGTTGGTCGAAACGTACCTCACGAACATGCTCGCCAAACGACTGGGACTGGCAGCACCGAAGCTCATCAGTGCGCCCCGCCCCGCCTCGGAGAAGGGTGCCTTATCTTTGTTGCTTTCCCCGGAAAGTCTCCATTTGGAATTAGTAGAGGAACTGATGCGCGCCGTACCAGCCAACCACGGCGCAGCAGACCAGCCATTGCCCGACCCGATCCCCTGGGAACGGCCCCATCTTGCGACGGGCGAACAGGAGCCAAATCAAGACGCCAACACCGAAGTGAAGACTGAGCCGCTGGCGGACCACGTTCCTGAAGAATGTTTCTATATACGATTCGGCTCCTTCGATAACTTTCGTTGGTTTCGCGCCATGTTACGCCGACACGGCGGTGATTTGGCACGGATGGTCACGTTACGAGCCCACGACAATGGCGCGAATCAGCGTATGGAGGAACAACTCGCCATTAAAGAAGGAGCTTTGGCTGCACTGTTAGCGGGACAGGTAATTTCGGATGTCGCCTTGATCGGACGCGATTTGTTTCTGCAAGATGGTGCAGCGATCGGAATCCTCTTTGAGACACGACTCCCACTCTTAGGACAAGACATCCAACGACAACGTCGGCTGGCGTTAGAATCGTTTCGTGACGCTGGTGCTACGGAAACATTTATCGAATTAGCCGGACAAAAGGTATCGTTCATTTCGACCCCCGACAATCGACTACGATCGTTTTACGTTCAAGATGGCCGATACCACCTTGTGACTACGTCTCAGTGGATCGCCGAACACTTCCTACTGGCCGGCCAAGGAAAATCTCGGCTCTCCGCGACCCCCGATTTTCAAGCCATTCGCCGTGTCCATACAGCCGACACCCCCGATACCGCGTGGGTTTACATGTCGACCTCCTTCTTGGAAGGGCTCTTTGAACCCCATTACCAAATCGAACTACAGCGTCGGCTGACCGCCTTGGCCGAAATGGAATTGCAGTTGCTGGCCTCCGCCGCCGCACGTGTGGAACATCTCAAGTCAACCGATGTGGCTTCACTTCAATCGGCGCAATTGCTCCCGAGTAACTTCGGTCGACGCGTCGACGGAGCTACCGTCGCAACGGGCGACGGTATTTGGTCCGATTCGCTACGAGGTCGCCGAGGAACGTTTACTCCCATCCCCGACGTTCCGATCGAAAAGGTATCTACGGCCGAGGTGACCAAGTACCGCGAGACATCGATAGCCCTGCTACAGGCGTGGCAGCAGCTCGACCCTGTGATGGTCGCCATACGGCGTGAAAAGGAAGAAGCGTCGCGACAAGAAACGGTTGCTCTGCGCGTACGGATGCTACCGTTCCAAAGAGCAAAATTGGGTCCTCTGGTCGATCTCTTGGGTCCCCCTTCCACGATTGCACTGCAACCTGCGTCCGACGATATTATTTTTGCAGAAGCCGTCTTGCGCCCTGAAAAATCGGCCCAGACAAGTGAGGGGCAACATCTTTTCCTCGGAGTGAAAGACGCGCTGCCGCAACATGACTTACCCGAAGGACGCATCCTGCTGGCGCTTCGCATGTTCAGCGAACTCCCCGCCTATCTCGGGGCCTGGCCCGAACCAGGATGGCTCGAGAAACTCCCCTGGGTGAGGCGTGCCCGCACTGACGAACAAGGGATCGCCAGACTCCCGTCTGGATTGTGGCGTTACCAGTCTCCCCAGGGCACGACACTGATTTCTTTTCACCGTGACGTTTTGGAATCAGCAACGGCGGAGGTAAAGCCGCTCGACAATGTGGAACCGGCTCAGCTCCGTTTTCGCGTGGGCAACATAGCTGACTCGGCCCTCCGCGAGTGGACGCGGGACCAAGAATACACGCGCGCCTGGCAAGCCTCACAAGGAAACATTCGCTTGCTGCATACGATGACGCAACAATTCGGCATACCGCGCGAGGAATCGCAGCAACTTGTGCAACAGCTACTTAACGTAAAACTTATCTGTCCATTGAATGGAACCTACGAATTGCGAGCCAGCGACATTGGCCTTCGCTTTTGGACCTCCACCGCGTTGGATCGGCCAAAAGAAGAGTATCTGCCGCCACTCTTGAATTGGTTCCGCGGCGGCCACGGACACGTAACCGTGGAGGGAGTGCACCTCGACGGCAAATTGCAATTCTTGGTGGAAGAACCGTCTAAAGAAGAAACGATACCTCTACCGAACGCAAATGCCCTACCAGGCTTCTAATCCGAACTTTTTGGTTGAAAATGAGATTTCTTGCTTGTTTTCCCGAAGAAAT
>JAQCHP010000094.1 GCA_027619595.1 Planctomycetota bacterium | reverse complement strand
GGGGTCATCAGAATACTTCTTTCCCATTACGGCAGATGATATGCTCAAGGGAGTCTTTTTCGCCGATTACGGAACAATTGAAGAAGATATTGAAGTTAACTGGGAAGACTTCCGTGTGGCTGTCGGTTTTGGTTTGCGGATTACCGTACCCGCCATGGGGCCTGCTCCGATTTCGCTCGACCTGGCCGTGCCCGTGGCGCGTGAAGATACGGACGATATCCAGAATTTCAGCTTCTACATGGGCTTTGGTCGATAGGTTGAGCGAGAAAACCAAATCGTTCTGGCCGGAGCGGCCGCGGCAGAGGACGACGATGTTGCGTTGACTAGTTCGCGATGGTCCGCCCGAGTGCCAAGATCCGCTCTGCGTCCAAAATCACGTTGTTCGACGAAAAAAGCTCCACGATGGCCGTTCGATGAAGCATCATCTTGATGCCACCTACTCCGATCGCGCCATACACCCTGGCTTCCGCCTGTTGCACATCGAACGCGTTGACTTCGATGCCGTCTATCCCCAGTGGTGGTACCGCGTTCAGGTCGACGAACACGCGCGCGCTGTGAGCGAGATCTCTTTGGGGCTGGGATAACAATTCAACTCCAGGTGCCCCCGCAGCGACGACAGCATCGACTCCTTTGAGGGCTTCCTGCAAGTCGGCTTTCGTTTCGCTCGAGAACGGCGAAACCAACGTTTTGCCGTCAGCGGTTTGTTGTGCCACGTCGCGACAAACGTCGGTAGCGCGCTCAAGCGATCTTGACACAACGCGTACGGCAAACCCCAGGGATGCGGCAAGGCGGGCGACGCGGCGCCCCACCGAGCCCGTACCTCCTAGGACGGCGACGGTGCCAGGCGGAGCGATGTGCCGCAGCACGACCAAGATTGCTGCCGCAGCCGTCGTGTTGGCGCCATTGGGGTCCAACATGACCGAGACCCGCATGGGACCGAAAAACGTTTTTTGGACTTCGTCGAGCAAGAGCTCGGCAGCCTTAACGTCACGTCCACCGATAAAAATTGCGGTCGAGTGGAGTTGCTTGGGGCTACGAGTAAAGATCGCGCCGTACACGAGTTCTCGCACGTCGTGCGGTGTTACCCGAGAGTATTGGAACAAGTGATCGACGCCGGCGTCGATCGCCACCACGCCATCGAATGAGCTAGGGTGGGGATCAGGGTCAAATTGCAGAAGAATTTTGGGTAAAGTCATGCAGAAATATCACCCCGGCAGCGTCGGTCAACGACCACACGCTGCCTAGGGGCTATTTGAAGTCTTGCCTAGTCACACAGGAAAGAGTTGTTTATCCGAAAAGGACGTTACATCAAATCGTTTGACACTGCTTCAACTAGAATCCGCGGAAGGGATGCTTTGCGGTGTCTTTCTTAGCGAGCATGTCATCTACCGATGGCTTGTTCTGCATGGCGCTGGCGATCGACTGTTTGGTAGCCTCATAATTGTATTGGTAGATCTTCTTGTCATCCTGGGCTTGCCAATGGATAAACACGCCGCAGACGATGACGAGGTCTTCGCAGCGGTCCTTGGGTATCACACCAGCAGCTACCGAGTCAGCGACGGCCTGTGCCACGGCGGCTTGAGCCGGGCCGAACATCTGAACCGCTTGCTTGGCCCCTTTGATTGTGACCTTGGTAATAATTACGGTAGACGGTTTAACTGCCAAATTCGGTTCAAGTACCGCTAACAGATTGGAGTGACCGGCACTTTGGCGTGCTAGAGCATTGGCAAATGCGATTCCCGCAGGACCATCCTTGCTGCCAATAATGAGGTCGATATGTGCAATTTCATTTCCGTCGCCAACCAGGGCTTCACCAATATACATTGAGGACATTACCGATCTCCATGTTGAATCCGAAACAAAGTCTTAGGCAAATCTCGCGTGTTCCCGCGGCCGTGGACCCACGCGACCACAGACCGACAAAGCTAACACAATGCCAAACGATTGCAACCCGTGAACGGCCCCACGGGCGACAGGTGCTACTTGTAGGGGCATCGGTACGGTCGGCCGCACAAAGCCTCCAACGTCTCGGTTGGCAGGTGATTTCTGCCGATGCGTTTGGGGACTGGGATACGCGGCAGGCATCTGTTTGTACCCACGTCGCATCGAACTACCCCGATCGTTTGCCACAGATCGTGCGAAGGTATCCCGGAATTCCGTGGTGCTATACCGGGGCCTTGGAAAATCGCCCGGAGTGGTTACGAGCCTGGGTTCGCCATGCTCCTTTGTGGGGAATTTCCGATACCACCGTATGCAGTGTGAGGGACCCGTGGCGACTGCAGGATGTGCTGCGACAGTCCGGGTTCCAATCGCCGCCCCTGTCGCGAGTTGCCCCGAGATACAGCCCGAGAGACCATCTGGTGTGGCTCAATAAACCGCGTAGGTCGGCGGGCGGTCGAGGCATTCAATGGGAAACTGAGTCGCCGCACCCTTTACGCGGTCCACGGTATTGGCAGCGGTACGTTTCGGGCGTACCTCGTGGCGGGGTTTTTGTGGCCAACGGGTCAACCTGCCTGCTCCTGGGGGTCACGGGCTCAGTGTCGGAAATTGAAGCCGATCCATCCAATTCAAATCGATGTCCCGAATCGCAATTCCATTACTACGGCTCGTGGGGACCTATCCCCCTTACCCCAGCGCAACGGCAATGGTGGAACTGCCTCGGTAATCGACTGGCGAATGTTTGGGGGCTTCGCGGAGTGTTCGGGGTTGATACAGTTTGGACAGGCAAAGAGTTCTGGGTGCTTGAGGTAAATCCACGTTTGCCAGCGTCTGCGGAAGTGCTAGATCGATCACTTGGCATTTCTGTCATGGAATACCATCTAAGTCAGTTCACCAAGGTTCTCTCCGACTGGGACGTGGAGTCGATTCCTGAGGCTGCAAATTTGGTTGCGAAGCGGATCGTTGACGCTCCGACAACGGCCACGGTGCCACCGTCTTTCGTGCACTGGTGTGCAGAAAGGTCAAGTGGCCAGCGCGGGCTGCTAGCGGATATCCCGGTGAGTGGTACAACGGTGGTGCGTAGTTCGCCGCTGCTCACGGTTTTCGCAGAAGGCCACGATCTGCCGGCATTGCGCGCGAATCTCCAAGAAATTCACCGTCAAGTCGTGGACCGATGGCACCGCCAAACCTCCGACTAGAGAAATGTCGCCTTGGCAAAAAGCAGGGGGTTTGGTACCGTTCATCTCTCATCACGAACATCAACCCACATTCAAAGGCGTGGATATCCATGGAGGGATTTGAGATGTTAGGCTCCCCAAAGGAAGAACCATCGGAAATAGGATTCTTCCACGACGATTTGCGCGTTCACATCCGGTGGATGATTCGACGCGACATGCAAGATATTCTGCAAATTGAACAGGCGGGTTTTGAGTTTCCGTGGTCCGAAGAGGACTTTGTGCGATGTTTGCGGCAACGTAATTGTATCGGCATGGTGGCCGAAAGAGATGACCGTGTGTTGGGGTTTATGGTCTACGAGTTGCACCGCAATCGTTTGAATATTTTAAATTTTGCGGTGCATTCTCAACACCGTCGGTGCGGTGTTGGTAGTCAAATGGTACAGAAACTATTGAACAAACTGGCACATCAAAAGCGAACACGCATCTTGCTCCAAGTGCGAGAAACAAACCTGCCCGCACAATTGTTTTTTCGCAACACCGGTTTTCGCGCAATATCGGTGATGCGGGACTACTACGAGGACACGACGGAGGACGCCTACCTCATGGAATACCGCTATCCGGAACAAGCGGGTGAGGACCTCGAGTCGGAAAATCGAATTACTCGCTTGGCCGGGTAAAGACGAGACGCGTGTTTCCGCGGAAGGTCTTATCTGACCAAATAAACGCGGAGGCGGTTCCATCCAGTGGCTATCGCCACCGCAATAATGACGTAGCTGATCGCGGTTGGTGCTAGCCAAAGATACGATGCAACTCCGGCAGCCAGGGTCAGAAGAGTTTTCGAACGGGCACACCAATATCGTGCGGTTGCACTGCAATACAGAAGTACTGCCATCAAGAACGCGGTACTGAATGTGGAGCACGTTGCGAGAAATGCAAGTGACTGTGTCGATAGGCCGACCGGTTGAAGTGTTAATTCCGGCTGCCAACCTGTTTGGCTACAACGTACGACGGTTTCGACGGAGCTGTTATTGGCACCCGTCTGTCCACCAATTTCAAATTCGCTTCCTTCTGCGGAAAGTGTGCCGCCCGGGCTAATTGCTAGAGAATTTGTTCGATCCCATGCGACGAAAGAATCGAACGCAATTTTCTGCTCGTCAGTTGCAGTATCGTCAGTTGGTAATGACATGAGGCGATTCCAACGCGCTGACCAACCTGTCGTCCACCGTTGAGATTCTCGGTTGTTGCCGAATTGTTGGTGTACGGCGCTAATCAGTCTCTGTGCGTTTTGTAGTCTTACCAATCGCTGAGCCAATTCGTTACAAGTGGACATTCCGCGTAGGATGTAGTGCACATCGCGTTGCGTTACACGTGGAGGTATAACGATTGTCCATAAGGTAGATTGTGCAGGCCAAGTCGAGCCTGCTAGGTTTTGCAAAACGGGTAACTTGAGCACTTCATCATGGCCTGGCGAAGACGACGGATCGCGGACCGATGTTCCGTGAAACGCCACGGAAATTCGCTGTGGAAATTCGGTGTTGCCGAAATCGACTTGCCATTGCGATGTACTGGTCCGATGTGCCTGGGGTAAGTGAGCGTCGACAAGTATCTGCTGGATCGATACGCCGGGTGGTGCCATTACAACGCAGGCGCCCGTAAGTGGTGATGCGACATCGAAGTTGACGGTCCCGGCGAAAGTACCGTCGGGTAATAGCCGAACGATGGCGTCGCATAACGGGATATCGGGGGACTCAAGGGTCCGTCCTTCTGGACGTCCGGCTAATCGAAATCGATTGTTGGCGGCACGGTAGATGACTTGCTCGAGAAGCGACTCAGGTCGACGAACGCTGTCTGGTAGCTGTTCTACACGACTCAATCCATCCGCTTGCCAGGCCCAGGCCTGATCAGCAACGGTTCTCGGCACAACCAAGAATTGTTCGTCCTGTTCGACGTCGGGAGATTCGATGATGGGGGCTACGGTATCGGGGCCATTCGTTGCACTCAGCGTACAAGTAAAGCGGTATTGGAGCGAATTGGTCACCGGTACGGCTGGTCGAATGACGAGTGTAACACGATGGGGAACTGCGGCCACCTGAAAGTCGTAATCGAAGCTCTCCATGACAAGGCGATCCTGCCAATCGGCCGGGATCTCTAACCGGATTTCATCGTATCGTCCATTCGATACCGTTCGTTGTCCCACTACGGTTGCATGCCAAGCCCCACCACGGTGTTCAAGGTACGTAGCGACTTGGTTGTTGCCCTGCGGCGTGTGGGGATACCACCGCAGGACACGAGGCGCTTCGTCGCGCCAAGAATCGTTATTCGAACCTGTCGAGAGTTCGCTTTCTGCAACCCGAATCGAGTCGGCTTGGTCCAATTCCCACCGCACATCACGTCCAGGCGGAGCCACTTTCCAAACACTCTCGCGCCACACGACGCCTTGCACGCCAAGGGACGGCAAAGCCATCTGCCCCTGATCGGTTATGAGCTGCTCGGCTACGCATGTCACTCGATAGTGTCCATCCAGCGGATGCTCACTCCACACGGCAACGTGGTTCGACGAACTACTCTGTGACCATTGGATCGGGACGCGTTTGCCCAATTGGCGGATATCGACTCTCTTGACAGTCCAGCCGGACGGAATGTCAATGCGGTGGAACAGAGGTGCCTGTGAGGTAGCGTCAATTTCTGCAGCCAAACGGGCTGTGATCCGATCACTTTCAAGAGAATAAATAATCTCGCGTTCCCCTTCGAGCCGTCGGTCGTTTGCATCCCAAGTTAGTAGCCAACGACTTTCGCGATCAGGTATCGAATAAACTGGGGTTTTACCAATGTCGCTGTTTGCACTTGGCGACGCGGCGACAAGATCGCCGCCCACCTTGGAAAGTTGAACTCCGTTGGTCAAAGGTTGAGGAGTTGACACCAATCCTTCTACTTGCCAGTCCAGCAGCCGGTTCCGGGTCGGCAACGCCGGTGATTCAGCCGTTGCAAGCGAAAAAATGGGAGTCGCTCGATCGACCGGTACGAGGAATGACAGGTGAATCGAGCCGCGATCGGGCAGCGGATGAGTTGCTTCACAAAGTAGCCGTTGAGTCGATATTCTGCGGGCGATCCATTGAACCGATTCCGATCGAGGGGATTCCGCCAGTTGCCATCGCGGATCGATGTTCCAGGGAATAGTTCGCAGCCCGTTCTTGGATAGCTTCCATGTGCCGACAATTTCCAATCGGATGCCACCAGGGGCAAATACCGCGGAAATGCGTTGATCCATGGTGCCAGCGGCCGAATCGGATTGGTCCTGTGGCAGTCGGGCCACATCGATCGATAGGAGTCGACTGTCGCCCAGTGTGGCAAACAGGGTTTGGTTGGCCGAATCCCAACGAGTAACCCCGACGGCTGATGTTATTTGCAGCGGGCATGTTGTGTTTGCTTGGGAGGTTGCCACTTGCAGGGCGACTTGGCTAACTGCAACTTGAGGTACTTGGAAGGAGATGCCATTTTCTGCGTTCAACTCGGGTTTTTCGAGTGAAAATTCGATCCGCAGTGGTATCGTTCCCCCAGTCGGACACACGACGAGAATCGCTTCGCCGTCGGAACGCCAACGTGCCTGCATTAGGGTTGGAGTCGAGTCCCATTGAACTTCGATCGATCGAACTTCTTTGCGACGGAAGGGGAGTGCGATCTCAGTTCCGGGTGCCACCGTGCCGACGTCAATTCTCGCCACAGCTTTCGTGACGGTCGTTTGCCCCTGGTGTGTTTCAGCGACGAGCTCATAGTTGGCGGCCGCGATCCACCATGCTCCTGGCAGCGACTTTAGTTTTCTCGACTTTTCCGCCAACCCGCGATAAAGTTCCGACGACATATAGACGTACGGCCCCTCTTTTTGGGGCTCGTTGTCGTCGTACGGAATCAGTACCCGGCCAATCTCGGACGTAGAGGTTCCTTCGACCAAATTGTGTTGACGATCGATGATCGGTGGAGACGGTTCAGCGGACATCGCAGGTGCGGCAATTTGTGTTATCCATACGGCCGTTCCGATGAAGGTTACCGCTCCCCACCGCACCGAACGTAGTTCGATCGATCGGAAAGTGTAGGTTGCCAACCTTGCACAGCACCATCCGATCCAAATGCCGCTCGCCAGTGGGTAGTAGGGAAAAGGGACAAATAGGGCGAACGCCACGGAAAGGCAGCCGGAAGCTAAGACGAAACCACGTCCCAAGTGTCGCAGACGAAAGTAGACAGCGAACGCAATTAATAACGAAGTCCATCCTACAGCGTAGAAACTATCCGATCTTTGAATCGTCACGGACAGCGGGGCTTCGCCACAGTCGAGTGATTCGACGACTGTCCATCCACGTTCGCGTGCGTCGGAAAGTTGCACGTCGGGAGAATGGACCGGGGACGCGACAAAAGGCCATTGCCGAGTTGACCAATCGCTTACTTCTTCGCATTCATTGAATAACTGCCACAATGACTGTGTTGATCCGCCGTCGTCGACGACGACAGATCCATCGGACTGCGATTTGTCGTAACCTCGAATTTGGTCGGTGCGGGTGCGATCCGTGAGGCAAACTCCAAGTGGCGTGCCTACTGCAACCAAGCTCGCCTTTTGCAAGAGGGCGAGCCCAATTTCCCGAGTAGAAAGCTGTTGAGAATCTTGCACTGGGATGAGTGATTCCGGTTGCAGATTGTTTCGTCGCAAGGCTGACGGGTCAACGCGGATTTCCGGTACGGCCAACGCCGTTACCAGCAGCAGATTGCGCCAGTTAAATTCCGCTGGTGACTCGATCACAGATTTGCCGAGAGTCTCAAGCACCTTTTCGATTCTTGCCAGCACCTCTTGTTGAGCGATGCGTCCGGAGAAGTCGATACTCCAAAGCGACCAAGACGGGGTTTCGTAGGAAATCAGGGGCGAAAACGGTCCGCACAGCCGTTGTTGGAGAGTCGTCGACACGATTGATCGGGTTGGCAGCGAGCTACCCAAATAGCCGGGGGGAATCACCGTCGACTCCCGTGTCGAATGGATGGGTGTGGTGCACGTCGTACGATCGAATCGGATTTCTTCCTGGTTCTCTAAGGGGCGTCGAAAGGAGTGATGGCAGACGGTAAAGACAGAGTATTTTTGGTGTGGAATTAAAGGAAGTAGAACGTTACCCCTAGGAGTTCGGTTGGGCATCGCAGCGATGTGCTGGCCGTCGCGATATAAATCGCGAATTTGCGTGCCGGCTGGCAATCGAATCTGCAAGTGGTCACTGCCAAAGTTTTCCACATAGTAAGTCGTCCAATGTTCCGTACTACCGTTCTGGGCGACTCGATTCACAATGTGCTGCTGCCAGATCCAAGCTGTCGGCAATTGTGGCACCGATGTGTGGGCTGGAAGTAGCTCGACAACGGGGCTGTTCGCGATAGCCGAGGGGTCATAACGAAAGCGCGCCCGCATGGCCGGAACGCCATCGCTGCCCCGGATGTCTTGTGGCTGAAAGGGCAATTGAACCAAAGGCACCAAAGAATTCCACCTCCAGGCGTGATCCATAGAGAGTTGTACCGTCGCTTGTTGATCAGTGGCCTGAGGAACTGCTACCAGCGGTACATTTTTGTTGAGTTTACTGTCCACAACACTTGTGGCCACCAAGGTGAATTCGCGGCTCATGGCCTCGGAGAACGAGATCCAGTGGGTCCGTTGGTCAATTTCAGCATCTGACCGCTCATTCACGGCGTCGACGCGAATACTAATTGCGTCGGCCGTGTGATCGTGCAGCGACCATTCCCAAGTGCCAATGTCCGAGGAACTCCATTGAATGGGCAACTGTGTTATCGCGGATCCTTCAGGAATACAACGGATACGCACTTCGCGTCGCGTTTGCGTTTGGGTTGCGATAACATGGATTTCAATTTCAGAGCGATATCGGGGTAATTCCCGGTCGAGAAAGAAGCGAGCGTTGGCCGACGTCTGAGTCAGTTTGAAATTCCGGCGAGTCGCATAGCCTGGTAACAATTTCTTCCATTCGTTCACAAATGACGGCAAGTTGACGTCAACCCACTCAATACCAGACTGATTGGAAATTCGTACGCGAAATTCTGCTGGAGCACTGAGCGAAATAATGACTTCACTGGATGCTGCCTCGGCATCGACGATCGGTTGAACGGCTGCCAAGGCCATCGATTCATCGAGTTGTTGACTGTTGGTTCGGGAAGTATGAATTTCAAGCAGCAAGGAGGCGCCTGGTGTGACCGGTGTGGGCAGCAAAACAAGAAGTTTTCGTACGCCAGGCCGCAACTCTCGCATCTCCCAAGGTAACGAGATTGCGTTCGACGTAATCGCATCGATTTGCCAGTCTGCGGCTAGGTCGAGCTCTAACGAACGAAGCGGCGCAGTGCCTTCGACTTCCACCGCCATTCTAGAAACGCACGCGATATTGGATTCTTCTAATGTGGAGGAATGCGCAATTCGAGATCGGTGTCGATCACGCGGTGACTCGCATGCGATTTGTATGCGAGCGTCGTCCAGAGAATGATTCACAAATAACGACGAGCCAGGTTGTCCCACTTCATATTTCGATGCTTTACAATTTTCAGCATCGAAATCGACCAAGAACAACTCGTCGTCAATGTCGATGGTGCTTGTCGACGCAAGCCACCAAGCGTTCTTGACCGAGATCGTTGGAAGCGTAAATTTTTTCGCGGGAAGTACTGATAAACCATGCCATTCGATCGTCGTCAGGCCGCTATTCGCCGTTGGTAGCGGAACCCGAATCAACGTGCGCCCGGCCGGCAGAGGAACGCTCGAAAAAGTCACTGGATTGTCTTGGATCCGCACGCTGTCGATTCTCAGCTCGGGGTCTGCCCACAGGTCCAGCTCGTGGGTCGTGAGATTTACCGGAGAAACGCGAAACTTACCTGTGACTTCAATTCCGCTCGGTGTGATTTGATAACGAGTATCTGACATCCAGGTGGTCGTGAGGCCTTGCCGTGTGGGTCCTGACGTTTCGCGGAGCCTGAGTCGGGCCTGCGTTTCGCCGGCGAAGATAATTTCCCAACGAGAAGTCTCGGGCCGATTGGCAGCTGGTGTTGCCAGGGAATCGAGCCGAGCGATGGGGCTCGACGCTTGATCCTGGCTCATTCGTCGAACGGTAGCCCCTGCTACCTCAGGTTCCATTGCCGACGGTAGTTCCAGTTGCATCCTACACCTCGGACACCGAGGAAGATTCAGAATAAAATCCAGGCCGTCAGTCGATTCGTTTGCGGCCAAACTCCACATGAATTCCAATCTTCCGGAGCGATCAACCATCACGAGGGCGGGTTCCTCTTCGGTTGCCACAATTTCGGCGGTAACCTTGGGATTTCCCGACCACCAAATCGATTGAAGGGCCCACGACATCGGCGAAAGACGCAGACCCTGTCGGCCCTCTCCTTCCAGCTCGATGTCCAATGCCGCCTTGCCATCGACAAGTGCGCCTGACTGCCAGCGTGCTTCGTATTCTGCTTGAGCGATCCGTAAGGCTGGAGGCCCATTGGTCAAATCCTGAATGGCACGGATTGTCGCCGTAAACTCTGCCATGGGAACGGGTCGTAGCCGTTTCGTACTTACAAAGTCCAAAATCTTATCCGACGGAATGCGGACGCGCTGGATAATAAGGGGTTGGTCCAAAGTGAACGAAGTCGATGAATTGGATTCGGAGTCCGATTCGTTGGCCGTCGTTACATCGATGGATTGCGCGGGAAGATGCGCGGAACCAACGGCGAGCACGCCGATTCCGCATCCGCAGACCCAAGTCCCAACGATAATAATGGACGCAAACCGGTGGATCATCGCACTACCGAGGGTACGGAGCTGCCAGCGCTCAACGGTTGGGACGTAGCCGTTGACGCAATTGGACTAGCGTGGCGAGAGGATGGGGATCCTGACATAGGAAGCGTCGTCGATGATGGCCACGCACGATTCGAATCGTCGGTCGTCATTCGGTAAAGAGCTAAGGCTAGTGTGGCAAATAGTATCCCGGGTCCGGCAAATTGGGCAAGAAACAACGCATATTGCGGCGCCGTGACAATTAACGGGATGAGAAAACATACAGCTACCAACAGTGTTGTGGGATGACGTAAAGTGGGAACGTAAATCAAACCGATTCCCACGAGAAAGACCATTCCGCTCACCAGTGCGGCGATGGCCAATCTGGGAGCAAAGCGAATCGCCACGGGATCGATCTCACCAATTGTGCTAAAGGTAAACTCCTGCGAAGTGGCGGCCGGCGGACTCTGCCGTGATGCCGATATTTGTCGTTCCATCACCTCCTGGGTTGCTGTCGATTCTGCCGTCCAGTAGAAACCGTTCCAGCGCCACTGCTGTTCAGTGGTTAGCAGTGAGGTTCCGGACACCATAAATTCATTGGACGGAAGGACGACGCTCAAATGGGATACATCAACCGAGGCATGGTCTAACCGAGCCAATTCAATGGATTGCGGTCTCCACCATCCTGCATGAGGCAAGTGGTAGGCAACTTCGAGTACATGCGAGTCGAGGTCCTTTGCTTGACGTTGGACAGGAATCGAGTACGTGTTGGGTGCCGTGCTCGGTCGATTGGCTGCAACAGCGATTCCATCCAAAATCAGGTGGAAATCGCGGGCGTTCGGTGGTACATTCAGCGAAATTGTTGGCGACTGTGTGGTAAAATTAAACACGGCGCGATCGCGGCGTTCCGTTTGGGAAAACCAACTCTGTAGCCAGAATTTTGCAACCCGCACCTGCAGCCGTTCTTCCGCAGGCACCAACTCAAGGTCAATTTTCAAGTGGTTCGCTTCCGACGGAGAACTCATTTGTAGAATCGGGAATGCAGTCGGCAGATCGGTTTTCAATCCCGTTGTGCGAGTCCATGGCGCAATCGGCGTGTCTCTGATTCGCCACCGGGAATCACACTGCAACGAACAGGTGTTTCCATCGAAGCTATCGACGACCGGCATGACCAGCGGAATCCGTTGCGGTCCGGACGACGTTAGCGGAAGTTGAAAGTCTAAATCAACAGAAAATCGCCCTGCCTGAAGTTTTGGTAAGTAGATACCAATCAGAAGGAGATTGCGATCTCCCGGCACCGTGGGGAGATCCGTTTTGCCTCTCCATGGAGTCGTCACCAGCGGTTCGCCATCGACATGGATCGTCATACGGACGTTGAGCAACTCTCGGGGAACGATCCACTCCAGTCGTCGGGTAGCCTCGTTCTGCACCCGATACGCAAAGGTTTGCGACACTCCGATGGTCTCTGCATCGAGCAACGCTTTTGATTTAACTTGAGCCGTCACTATTTTCTGTAATACGCGGACGTTGCCTGCAATTTTCCTTGGACTACCTGCGGACGGTAGTCGGTAGCGTCCTTCCCGGCGAAATCCCGGGTCTGATTTGTGGGCGCTGGTAGATGCGTCCGGCACAAGCGACGCTGCAAGGTCGCGATCGAGGGTCAGGTCCACTCTCTCATGCGTTAAGATCTCACAAGTCGCGCCCAAGAGGCTCTCGGCGTCGGGACGTGGAAGGTCAAATTCCACCCGGCCCTCTGCGTCGAGCTTGAGGGGACGGTAGGCGCGAATCCTCAGCTCAAATTCGGGCTGCGTGGCAGTTGCAAATGACCAGGCGGGTACCTTCAGGATCCCATCCTTAAGGGTCCAGCTTCGGTGCGGCTGCTCATTGGTCGATTGTCGCGGTTCCAACGATTCGACTTTCCATTCTCCCATGCGGATCGTCAATTCATCGGACGGTGTGCCGGTGCGGTGGTAAATCAATCGGGCTTCGAGTTCCAGTGACTCCGGCTGGATTCGTAACGTATAAGAAGGCTCAACACGCAACAAGGAAGGTCGTTTCATCGCCTGGACTCGCAACTCGCACGGCTGCTGAGTGAACTCAAAAAGGACTTTCGAGTCGCGCGAAGTAAGGCTGTCGGTCCCCGCAATGTTGCCCCAAGATCGACGAATAGAATCGGACGGTTTCCAGCGGACTTCCCAGGGGTGACGCCAATTGAGTTCCACGATTCCGGTCTGCCGAAGTGATTGGGAAACGTGGAAGTTAGCCACCTCGATTCCGCCATCGGCCACATCGGCATTTTCGTCCCGTTCCGTTCGCGTGTGCAACTTGATCTTCACCGACTTGGTCGTAGGGTTCGGTAGTTGAACTTGTACGACAAAAGATGCGCCTATTTCACTGTTATCCTGAGCCGCAGGCATTTCATGGAATTCAGCGCCGGCGGCATCAGCCACGGTACCCTCGACGAAGCGTGCATGCGGCGGAAGCCTGATTTCGATCGTACTTAAAGATTCCATCGGAGGGCAACTTATGGAAAAATCGGCAGTGCAGAGGACTCGTCCAGGTGCTTCAATATCGACTTGGATTTGGGCCTCCGACACCAGGAGGGCGGATTCGACTTCCTTGGTTTCAGCCGCCGAAACACTCCATTCAATCCAGAATCGTTCCTTGAAGCCGTGAAGCTCCAACTGCGTTGCTTCGTCGGTAGAGGATGTCGTAAGAACGCCAGCACTGGGGCTCGTTGCCACATGCAATTGCTTGGCCGGCAAAACAATCTTGAGCGCGGTTTGGGAAGCGGACGGGAATTCGAAATCGATACGCCGCATCTCACCCTGGTTGTCCGCGTGCGCGTCGAGCGGAAGAACAATTTGGTGTTTCTGTCCCGGGGTTCCTTGAATCCATGCCACGTAGTCGCCGGTGGCAATGTCTCGATCTAACAAGAATTTGCCGTCCCCTTCGTGGTTTGGCTGATCACGCAATGATCCCGGCGGGAGAGGGAGGGGGAGTTTCACCCACTCGGAAGAATTGAGCTGTACCTCCAATGTGACAAGTAGCTCGGCATTGGAACCGGATACCTTTCCGGCAACGTCGATCCGAGACACGATCCCCCGCGGGGGTGCCGGACGTTCAATGCCGTCGCGGAAGCTGATCAACCGGTTCAATTCTCCATAAGAAATATCGCTCCACGGAACCAATTGCCCTTGTTCGTCCTTAACGACCAACACGTCGAGAAGTTCCCATATACCAGCATTTTGTTGGGGTTTCGACGGTGTTTGGTTCGGGGATTGGGGAACTACTCTGTCGGCCCCGCTCGTGCGTTCGTTGCAGATTGCCCAACAGAGCGCGATTCCGACGAGCCCCCGAACGGTGAGGCCCGCGCATGACGCGATTCTGTCTCGGAGGAGGTGGAGCATGGTCCGTCGCAATGGGTACGGTCGGAAAAGAAATGAGATGAGATGAGCTGCCGAACAAGTCCGACAGCTCCATTGTATCCGCAGCGATCCATTAAAAAAAGAATTTCGCGTCACGGGCGTTCAGCTTTGTAAACATTTTTCCAGCTGCAAGGCGAGCTGGGGACTAGCGGCGACCAGGATCTGAGGATCATTGATGCGAAATGGGGCCCCCACAAGATCGGAAACCGCTCCCCCCGCTTCACTGACGAGCAACGATCCGGCGGCGACATCCCAGGCACGCACGGAACTGGACCAAAATGCATCCAAGCGGCCGCAGGCAACATACGCCAGGTTTAATGCCGCAGAGCCCCATCGACGGACCGCACGGCTTTCAGGCAGCACATTGAGGAATTGCTCAACTTCCGGTGAGCCTCGGCAAGCCCGTGGTGGAAAACTGGCGGCCACCAGGGCCGACGCTAAATCGTGGCAGTCGCTCGGGACGATTCGACGCCGGTTGAGGAATGCTCCGCCCCCCCGTTCGGCGCAGAAGAGTTCATCGCGCGTGGGATCAAAAATCACGCCGACCGATGCGCCCCGGGCGTCCCAAAGGGCGATCGAAACGCAGAACGCCGGTAAACCATGGACGAAATTCGTAGTTCCGTCCAACGGGTCTACGATCCAGACAGGACGGGTCAGCTTCGATAGATCGGGTTGATCGCTATCGGTTGACTCCTCGCCCAAAAAGTCGAAGTCGGGTAGTTCCCGTGAGAATCGCTCTTGGATGCACTGCTGGCTCTGTAAGTCGGCTTGGGTGACCAAGTCGGCTGGGGCCTTTTCCCGAAATTCAGCCCGCCCTAGCCAACTCAGTAGGACTTCACCCGCCTCCCGGGCTGCGTCTTCGGCGATCTGTGCCACTCGCGTTGCATGCATCCGTTCCCCCCATTCCATACAAAATATGACTTTTACCGTACGAGTCTGTCAAGTGATGGCGTCTAGAGAAACTTTAATGCTCGCTCTAGAAAGGCTTACGCGGTCTGCCATAATTTATGAAGATTTTTAACACAAAGCTCTGGACATGGCATCGAAAACTGTTATTCTTAGGGCAGAAGAAGAGTCGGGTTGGGATTTATTCATTTTATATTGATTCGGCATGGCCTCTTCTCTGTTCCGGCCCCGCCGCTCGCCTTGTGCGAACGGCGGGGTTTTTTCGTTACGCCGTAAGGGCATTCCATGTGGAGCCTGTTGACCGATCGTGTTACCTGGCATTGCGGCACGTTTGAGGGGGAATGGATCCCTCGTCAGCCGGAAGCGGGAATGCAACATCGATTCGATGAGCACCGTAGTGATCGGCTCGGTGCCGTTTGGTTTGATGCCTGGGACCAAGTTCCACCGAGTCCGCCAGAACTTTACCGGCGCCAGAACGACTTGATCGTGAGTTACCAACAAGGTTCAGGCGATGAGTTGCGCTGTCAATTGCAATGGCAACTCGTACCGCTTGGTAGTTTTGGGTATGGCATCGATTTATTGTTGTCGGCGCAAACGAATCTGCTCAATGCAATGCCCGCAGTGACCATTTCTTCCCGTATTCCAACGGACCAAGTCTGGTTGGCTCAGGGAGATCCTCAAACCGAGTCCTTATCGTCGTGGAGTCGAGTCAGCCGAATCGAGGATACCGATTCCTGTACGGCGATACTGGTTCGATACCCCGGCGGACCCAGTTACGTTGAGATGGTCCATCCGGCCGATGTCGAAACTATTTCCAGTTGCAAAGACCGCAATTTTAGTCTCGGCGGTAGTGGTGACGGGTCGCGAGAAATCTCATCACGGCGTCGTTTTTTTACGGAGCCGTTAGAAAAAGGGGTGATTCGTCGTGCCAGGTGGCGTTGTGGTTGGATCTCCAACGAGGACGATGAGTATTTCGCCGCCTTGGCCTATGCTGACTTGCTGCGTCGAGCCTTGCCACTTACGACTTAGCGCTTTATCAAACTTCCAATTTTTGGTCCGCATTGCGTTGCTCATATCGCACGCGTCGCTAAGTTGGAACCCCAACTTTTCGTATGGAAAGCTGTGCATTGGAAGAAAAGCGACTACGTCGGGCCATCGGAACTTCGGCCTAACCGCAACGGCTAGGTGCGCGTGATGTCAAAAAAAACTTCTTGCAATTGCCTCAGCCCCAGCGCGCCTTTTTCGGCATCGACGACAACGTTCACTCGGACTTCGCTCGTGCTGATCATTTCTACATTGATTTCCGTCTCAGAAAGTGCACGAAACATACGAATAGCAACGTCGGTATGGCTGCGCAGTCCGATTCCCGAAACGGATAGTTTTGCGACGGCGGAACGACTTGTCACATCCTTCCAGGCAAATTGATTGGCCAGTGCTGCGGCTGCCGCCTTGGCTTTTTCCACGTCTTCGCGTGGAACCGTGAAGCTCAAGCTGGCGTGATGGCTGCCGTGGCTCTGCACGATCATATCGACGAAAATCTTGGCGTTAGCCATGCTGCGAAAGACAGTCGCCGCGATACCGGGGGTATCGGGGAGGCCGTGGATGGTGATACTACCCTGTGTGGCGTCAAGTAAGATATCGTTGATGAGCAGTTCTTCCATGTTGTCACCGTGCAACTGCTGGACAACGTCCAGGGCACGTGCCGATTCTGCGTGGCTATCGGCTGCAAGGTGCGGCAAGGCAGCGGCTTCTGCCGGGGTCCGCTCGAGTTCAAGCTGAAACGTGCGATGGACTTCGCGCAAAGCTCGTTGGCCGTTTTCTCGATCGACGAGCACAGAGATCTTTATTTCGCTGGTCGTAATCATTTGGATGTTGATATTGGCGGCTGCTAATGTTTGGAACATATGTTCAGCTACGCCCGTCTGTCGAGCCATGCCAAGTCCCACGACCGACAATTTGGCGACCGAGGCATCATGCGTGATTTGAAACGGTCCAAGGACCTCACGAGCTTCTCCGACGGCCTCGAGCGTATCGTGCAATTCGTTCTGTGGTACGGTGAATGAAATATCGGCCTTTCCCGCAGCTCCGGCGTTTTGGACGATCATGTCGACCGATATGTTACGGCGAGCAATCCGCGAGAAGATAGCCAAAGATGTCCCGGGTACATCAGGCAATCCATTGACAGTGACGCGTGCCTCGTTTCGCGTAAGTGCTGCACCGCTGACCGGAGCCGTCGGATCCTCAGGTTGGTCAATGATAAGTGTCCCACGCGTATCGGTAAAACTGCTGCGAACGTGTACAGGGACACTGAATTTCTTGGCGAACTCGATCGACCGGCTGTGCATGACGCCCGCGCCCAGGCTAGAAAGTTCCAGCATTTCGTCGTAGCTGATGCGCGAAACGCGACGGGCTTCAGGCAGTAATCGTGGATCCGTCGTATAGACGCCATCGACGTCCGTGTAGATTTCACACTCGTCGGCGTTGAGCACTGCGGCCAAGGCGACAGCGGTCGTATCGCTTCCGCCGCGACCGAGTGTGGTGATATTAAAGTCATCGTCGATGCCTTGGAATCCGGCTGCAATGACAATACATCCTTCCGCCAGATAACGCCGCATTCGATCGGTCGAAATGGAACGGATACGCGCCTTGGTGTGAGTGCTGTCGGTATTGATGCCGATCTGTCCCCCGGTCAGACTGATGGCACGATGGCCCAACGCTTCAATGGCCATCGCCATTAACGCGACACTGACCTGCTCGCCAGTCGACAGCAGCATATCCATCTCACGCGCCGGCGGGCGATCGTTCAATTCGTGGGCTAATGCGACCAGCGTGTCTGTATTCTTGCCCATCGCGCTGACGACCATTACCACTTGGTGTCCTTGCTGTTGGGCACGAATTGCTTTTCGAGCCGCAGCGCGTATTTTTTCGCAATCGGCGACACTAGTGCCACCAAATTTTTGCACGATTAGCGACATTGCATCCTGTCCCAAGTTCAAGCGAATGGAAAACTCGCATCAACCATTAAAAACAACTTGTCCAAGCATCAAGTTTCGAACGGGTGACGGAGGAAAAATTCCATCAGTTTGTAGCCATCTCCGAAAGCAAGGCGCGACCGATTCGCGGAGGGCTCATCATAGTGCAAGGCGTCATCGGCAGGAATTCCGGTGCCAGCGATCAAAAAGGGGACCGCGCCGTGGCTATGGGTCTTGGTACGCACGGGGGTCGGGTGGTCGGGGGAAACGAGCACGCGATAGGGCCCCAGCGATCGCAGTGCTTCTTCGACGGGTCCCACGATCTCCCGGTCGATCGCCTCCAGGGCAGTGATTTTGGCGTCCACATCCCCTTCGTGCGAGGCCTCGTCGGGTGCTTCGATATGCACACAAACTACGTCATATTCGGCGATGGCCCGGGCCGCGTATGCTCCCTTCGCAGCATAGTCCGTGTCGGTATATCCGGTTGCACCCGGGACTTCAATCCGATCCCAACCGACGAGGGCTGCTAGTCCGCGCAAAAGGTCAACCGCGGTGATCATCGCACCACGCAGACGATGGAGGTCAAAAAATAAAGGCAAAGACGGCGCACCACCCGCTCCCCACAGCCAAATATGAGTGGCTGGCAACTCGCCTCGTTGGATTCGCTTGACGTTGACATCATGCCCGAGAAATACGGCTTCGCTACGTTGCATCCAGTCGTTGAAGAGGGCACTGCCGGGACCGC
>JAQCHP010000093.1 GCA_027619595.1 Planctomycetota bacterium | reverse complement strand
TACCTACGTAGCACGAACGCAATCGATTTGACCCGTTTTACCCACGGATTCATCGGAAGAGCCAAATATACCAATCGCCCCTTCTTTCCATTTTAGGCAGACTGCTACCGCGGGTTCTTGGCAGAAAATCGAGAATCTGATGGTTGGGGAATTGGATCCGATCGCACAACCCGTTCAACCGGTACATCGGACGGCCATCCGCCGTAGAAATGGCCAGAATTGCCTGAGAATCCGACGGCAGCCGGCCCGCGGAGTGAAAACTCATCGCGATTTCCCCTCTACCGTTGAGGGATCCTCAAAGTGGAATTCGGCCTGGACACTTCCCGCGCACCACACGGAGGCTACCGAGGGACGCAAGGCTCTGGCGGGGAAAAGGGCTACGCCAGGTCACGGTCTTCAAAGAGTGCCAGACCGAGCAACATGGCAATCGCACTATAAAGCGTGCAATAAAGCAGGGTAAGCCACAGGTAGTTAGGCGGTACCTCCACCCCGGCGGCGACAGCGGCTTGCACGTTGAAGTGGTCCAGCACCGGAATCAACGTTGCGATCAACGTCCCGACAAAAACCACGGGCTCAAAACTCGCCACAGAGGACTGCACGATCAGCGGCGTTAGGTGCCCGAGCACGTAAATCGTCGCGCAAATGATGAAATTCGCCAGCATCGGTAGGCGAGTGGAAATGGCAACGCTAATCGCGGCCAGAACGACGACTTCCATAAACGCCAACGTCAATCCAGGTACCGTCAATCGAACTTCGTTGAAGCACTGCTCCCAAGTTGCCGCCAATTCGGAATTTTCGCGGGCATCGTAGATCGGCTTATATGCCACGACAACGAGAAACAAGAATCCGAGCACCACAAACATCAGCGCGACCACGCTCACAATTCCGAGGAACTTTCCGAGTAAGAATTGTCGACGACTGATGGGTTTTGAAAGCACGGTAAGCGCCGTTCGCCCTTCGACTTCTTCAAATACCGAGGTACTCGCTCCCCAGACCGCCTGCACGATCCCCAACACCATCATCGCAGCAAAACCACTGTCCTTTAGCATCTTGATGTCTTCACCCATCGTGTTGTAGGGCACAAAAATGAATATCACCAACAGAAACGATCCCAACAGCAAATTGATGACAAACAGCGGCTGAGCCATTTCGGACTTGGCAGTGGTATGAGCTATAGCGGCCATCTGCGGCACCGCCAGACGCAACACCCAGAAACATAAAACAAAACCCACAGTCGCCAAGGCGGCCACCGGAATCGATCCCGCCTCACGATCATGTTGCGGAGCGATTCCAATTTCCATACGAAACTTTCCAGCCACGTCCGAAAGACTGTAGACGTATAGATTGTCGATCCGATCGCTGCCCCAGGGGAGTTCCGAACCGGCCGATCTCGACCATTGCATAGGAGTATCGGGCTTGACCTCGATGGTGGCGGAAGGCGACGAATCTGTATTACTGTCAAGCGATGCTGCGGAAATCAAGAGACCCGTGTCGCTTTCGACCTTCAATTCTTTAAATTCACGTCCTAAAAATGGTCCAGGGACCACGACCGGCGGATTGTCATGTACAGCAACACGAAGATCCGCTGGTGGGAGGTCGAGTTCAAACGACCGCACGCCCGAGGCCGTCAATCTCGGTACGGCAGCTAGGAGGCTCCAGGGATCCCGAACTGCCAGGAAACCGGCCAACACGATGGCGGCAACAACTGCGGCGAGCCAAAGTAGTGATTGCAACACCCCCTCGGTCGATGTCTCCCATAAATCTGCCGCCCAGCGTCTCGAAATGCATGCCACTACGACCCAAATTATCGCAAGGAGGGCTAATCCCGCGAGCACGCCGTTCGAGAGTACCCAGATCGGAGTTATCCAATTACTCAGCCATTCGGGTACCAAAGCCAATAGGGTCAAAGGTGCGCTCATGCTAATTGGTCCGACGAAATTCAAATGTGGAGGTGCCCAGGCAATCATTAGGAATCAAAACGGTTCAGGGCTCAACCCCCCATGTTATTTTTCCTTCGGGCATCGATCGTGAATCGCGAAAGTGAGGACAGTAAGCCAGAATCGCAGGTTTGCCTTGACGCGCGACGGCGCATCGCTTAACGTTCCGCCGCCATGATCCCAATAGACTACAGAGCCCTGTTCCTGGGAAGCTGCTTTTTTTTCCCAGGATACTCGTCCGCGACCGCCGATTCCGGAGATACGAAATCCGTTACTGGCGTCCTATCGCTCAAAAACGGCCATGTAATTCATGGCACTTTTTCACTGATGGGGGAGACCTACGAAGTCACGTCGACCGACGGTCAGAAAGTCACCGTCCCCCGGACCGACGTCAGCTTCGTCGGTGCAAACACGCGAAATGTCTATGAACACAAGTTACATGAAATTGACATGACCAACGTTTCGCATCACGTCGAACTCGCTCGTTGGTGCCTGCGGACCGGACTTTTGGAACAGGCACGACAACACGCCTCGCTGGCAGCGACGCTAGCACCCAACGATCAGCGAATCAACGTGCTCCGTCACGGCATTGCAACCACAACCGCGGCAGTTTGGCAGCCTGAAGGAGACTCCGACCCCTACGAACTGAAATTTGCGTCTGCGACGTTGAAAGAGCCAATGTCGCAGATCAGGAACCTTTCCCAAAAATCACGGCAAGTTTTCTTGCGGCAGGTGCAACCTCTGTTGATTTCTCGATGTTCGGGTTGTCATAGCGTAACTTCCACACACGAGTTCGTTTTACGTCGAACAACGAGCAAGGGGGCGCCCGCATCCAACCTAACGGTTGCCAATCTTAACGCGGTATTACGAGAAACGGCGACCGATCGGGACCGATTCACCCGCCGTGCAGGAACTTCCCATGCGGGATCGGTTCCGTTGACTCAGCAGGAGACCTTGGAAATATTTGAACCTTGGCTACGATCGCTGGATGCTTCGCGACGGGCTCCCAACAACACAATCGACCCAGACAATGGCAATGCATCGTCTCCTGAAGTTGCAACTGGTACTGGTTCGCCGACAAGTGTGGACCCGTTCGACCCTGCCCGGTTCAACGAACAGACATTGGACCAACAGCAGACCACCCGTGGATCCTTGGGCGCGCATGCCACGAACGGGTCCCAGTCGCCGCCAGCGGCAACCGATGGAGCGGCAAAGCCTGGTTCCGGTGATTTAAAGCAGTCAGAGAGGCAACCCGTCGAGAACGAAAGTACCGCGACGCCAAGCGGCTAGGAAATCACGATTGGTGGCGAGCAGGTCCGGCTGTTGTTCTAAAACATGCGCAGGCATCCAAAAAACGTCGGACACCTCGGCCGGCGCTGGGACGGGTACGGCATCGGCTACGATGGCCACCTGCCACCAAGACAATTCCAATCCGGCTCGCGCTACACAACGCCAAAGTTGCGCCAGGGGGAGTACGGGTAGGGACAGTTCTTCGTCCAGCTCTCTTACGACCGCGGCCTCCTCAGATTCGTCTGATTCCTGTGACCCGCCCGGGAAGCAAAGCATGTTCGGCGCCGAAACATGCAGGGACCGACGAATCACCAACAGCCTTTGGTCTTGCACGGCAACGCCGATGACACCACACCGCTTTGACTGGGGAGTCCTATTGCGCATAGGTTGGTTTTCCTTAGGTTCCAGGTCGATCCAGGCGTGATCCACTCGCTTTATTGGCACAATTGTGTAGACTACGATTCTGCCGGGTCGACGATAGGATGCCAAGCCATGGATGCTCCAGCCCAAGATATTTGCGTCTCGGAAGAGTCTGAAAAATCGATTGTCCCCACGAAGGACCTGCAGGCGCAACTTGCACGGTTCGGAATTGGGTCATTTCGCCCCGGCCAGCAAGAAGTGATTCAAACCGTGATGCGCGGAGAGGATTGCATCTGCGTGATGCCCACCGGAGGTGGCAAGAGCCTTTGCTATCAGCTTCCTGCCGTGAGTCGCCCTGGGGTGTGTTTAGTAGTATCCCCACTGATTGCTCTCATGAAGGATCAGGTGGACCAGCTTCAAGCACTTGGAATTCGTGCGGAACTGCTGAACAGTACCTTAAGTTTCGACGAGCAGGAGCAACGGCTGACCGCGTTAGCTCAAGGAAAACTCGAACTTCTCTATGTAGCGCCCGAGCGATTTCGCGGACCCCGTTTTCGGGATATTTTGCGGGAGTCTGCCGTTCAGCTCTTAGCGGTCGACGAAGCCCACTGCATCAGCGAGTGGGGGCACGATTTTCGCCACGACTACTCCCGACTCGGCGAATACCGCAGTCGACTCGGAAATCCTCCAACGATTGCGCTAACCGCCACCGCCACTGAAGAAGTTCGCCAGGATATTGCCTCGCAATTGGGACTGAAGAATCCACGGACGTTTGTCGCGGGATTCGCCCGGCCCAACCTGTATTACGAGGTAAAGAGCGTCGGTTCAACAGCAGACAAGATGCACGTCATGCAGCGATTTCTGCAGGACAATCCTGGCCCAGGGATCATCTACGCGTCAAGTCGACGAGCGTGTGAGGAAGTTGCGGCGACGCTATCGAGTGAAAACCGAACCAACGGTCGACGCGTGGGAGTTTACCACGCGGGCCTGCCTCTGGAACGGCGCAAGGAAGTCCAAGAATCCTTCATGGGGGGTCAATCGGATATCATCGTTGCCACGAATGCGTTCGGCATGGGGATCAACAAATCCGACGTCCGTTTCGTCATTCATTACCAAATTCCGGGGAGCATCGAAGCCTATTACCAGGAGGCTGGGCGTGCCGGGCGCGACGGCCATCCTGCGCGATGCCTGTTGCTGTTGAGCGATTCTGACCGCTATATCCAGCAGTTTTTTATCGAGAGTAGCCATCCCTCGGCACCTGTCGTGGCCAAGGTCTACGATCATCTTCGGTCCATTCCGGACGACCCTATCGAAGTAACGCAGCAGGAATTGCAAGAGGTCTTGGGCCTCAGCCTAAGTGCCGAAGGGGTGGGAACGTGTGAACGAATCCTGGAAAAACACGGCGTCTTGGAACGCCTTGAGCCGCAGCGCAACATGGCTGCCGTAAAACTGGACACCGACCTTCCATCGCTACTTGACCTATTGCCACGTCAGGCCAAGGTACAGCGCAAAGTGTTGCGGGCGGTGGAGAAAATCGCAGGGAATCGACGCTTTGAACGTATCTACTTGCGGATCGAAGACGTGTCACGCGTAGCGGAATGCGACGTCGATGTTGCGCAACGAGCATTACGTGAACTGCGAGAATTATCGGTATTTGATTTCGTGCCCCCCTTCCGTGGCCGGGCGATCCATTTGTTGCGGCGAGACGAACCCTTTTCGGCCTTGGGGCTGGACCTCACCGCATTGGAAACGCGTCGTGCTCAAAGTTTAGAAAAACTCGAACGCGTCTTTCGCTTTGCTCGTTCACGACGCTGCCGCCAACAGCAAATCCTTCAATATTTTGGCGATGAATCCAGTACGGATTGTGGACACTGCGATCGTTGTGAACAAAATCAAGTCGCCCGAGACCCAACGCAATCGTCACCTGAGTCATTCACAGAATTGCGTCAATCCGCGTTAATGGTGCTAAGTGGAGTAGCACGGTGTCGACGTGGCTTCGGAAAAACGCTCATCGCCGCGATGCTTTGTGGGGCTCAAACCAAAAAAATTCAGCAACGAGGACTCGATCGGTTGAGCACCTTTGGGCTGCTCAAGCCGCTCAAGCAAGCCGAAGTCGTACAATTTATTGATGAGCTGATCTCCGCAGAACTGCTTGAATCGTCGGAAGTGGAACGACATAGGCCGATCCTTCGACTGACTCCCTACGGGACCGAAGTGATGCTTGGACGTGCAGAATGGATACCCACCCAACTCAACCTCGCCGCTCCTTTGCTTGAGCGGCTGTCTCAGTGTGGTGTGCAACGTGCCCCTGTGCAGCATCAAACCAACAAGCCCCTGCCGCCCAATGCAGCTCCTTTCGTACCGACATCTGCCCTACCGGCGGCAGCAACGACTAAGATTCAAAGGCAAGATCTCGCGGAGCAACTCGCCACACCTCCCTTTCACTTTTTGGCCTCCCCGTCGGTACCGGGAGATGCCGTAGCAACTTCACCGGCAGGAGGCCCGTTTGACCCCACAATTCCGACCATATCCCGTCCGAGTTACTACTGGACCTGGCGACTGCTACAAGACGGCTATTCGGTTCTGGAGTGCGCAGCGATTCGACAATCGAACGAAACCCAAGTCTGGACCGACGCGATCCGAGCGGGAAGAGAAGGGTTGAATGTCGCCACGGAGTGGCTTCTGAATGGATCGGAACTCGTCCGAGTCCAGAAATTCTACAACGAGAACCGCAAAGAGGATGGGCAACTTGCGTCGGACTCGCAGATACCGACCGAAATTCCACGTCGGCACTTGGATTGGTTCCTCGTCTGCCAAAATATGTCCCTAAAAATTGGGCAGGAAATTCGCGTTCGTTAAGGCGTTCTTGATTCTGGCTTTCGCCGCTACAATGACACGTCAGCATCGCAGTGTCACGCGACGCATCCGATTTACCCGTCGGGCCAGAACCCTCGGGAGCCCGAACTGCAGATCATTACGTCATGGATCAACCGGAAACTGGCCATTCTCGTCCTAACAAGCCGAATTCTCCCCCGACATTACAACGCCGTCCCGCCTGGAATGCTTGGCTTCCTTTGCTACTTTTGCTGGTAGTATTTGCGCTGGCGCTGGCCGCTCAGGGCGTACAGCGTGACGCGATCCCCTATCCTTTCTTTAAGGAACAGTTGGCCAAGGATCAGGTCCTGTGGGTCAAGTTCGAAGGACGAAAGGGGTATGGCAAGTTCCGTAGCCCACCCCCTCTGGCACCTCCCGAACCAAATACGAGTGAGGACCTTGAATTCCCACGCAGCACGAACCGCGAGCGAAAACGTGTCAATGAGCGGTTTCAAGTGACCATCCCGGAATGGAGGAGCGACGGACAAGATGCCGAACTGGAACAGCTCTTAGGGACGCATACACAATGGTACTACTCGGACGAAGATGACAATTCGCTCATCACGTCGGTCGTCGTCGGTGTGCTCTTGCCACTCGGCCTGGTCCTGTTGTTCATGTGGATTTTCTTTCGGCGAACCCGTGACCAAATCATGGGAGGCGGTTTTCTTTCGGGATTCGCCAAGAGCCCAGCACGTCGCTACGAACAAGCTGAAGATCCGATCACATTTAGTGACGTGGCTGGACTCGAAGGAGTAAAATCTGACCTGCAAGAAATCGTCGACTTCTTGAAAGAACCAGAAAAATTCCAACGACTCGGCGGACGGGTCCCGAAAGGCATCCTACTCAACGGATCGCCCGGAACCGGCAAGACCTTGCTGGCCCGTGCCGTCGCCGGTGAAGCCGGTGTGCCGTTCTTTTCGGTGAATGGTAGCGAATTCATCCAAATGTTTGTGGGTGTTGGAGCGAGTCGAGTGCGCGACTTGTTTCGCCAAGCCAAGGAAACTTCTCCGGCGATTATCTTCGTGGATGAAATCGACGCTGTCGGTCGGCAGCGTGGTGCTGGGTTGGGGGGTGGCCACGATGAACGCGAACAGACGCTCAATCAAATCCTCAGCGAAATGGATGGCTTTACGCGCAACGATGCCGTGATTGTGATCGCCGCGACCAATCGGCCCGACGTACTCGATCCAGCCTTATTGCGACCGGGCAGATTCGACCGGCACGTCACCGTCGATCGCCCGACACTTCGCGGCCGCAAGGCGATTCTCAAGGTTCACGTACGAAACGTCCCCTTGGCCAGCGACGTTGACCTGCAACGCGTAGCCGAAGCAACGGTCGGCTTAACCGGCGCCGATCTTCGCAACCTAGTCAACGAAGCAGCCCTGTGGGCTACCCGTAACAACAAGAACCAAGTCGCCATGGACGACTTCGAGCACGCTCGCGACAAAGTTTTACTCGGTTCGAAGCGTGAGGAGTTACTATCGGCCAAGGAGAAACGCAAGACAGCCTATCACGAAGCAGGACATGCGCTCATGGCGTGGTTTGCCAAAGGAGCGAATCGTGTGCACAAAGTGACCGTCATTCCGCGCGGGAGAGCGCTCGGCGTAACCCATTATTTACCTGAGGAAGATCGCGTCATCATCGGTGAAAATGAGCTGCGCGATCAACTGGCCTGCCTCATGGCGGGGCGCGCCGCCGAAAGACTCGTGTACGACGAGTCAAACGCGGGTGCAGAAAGTGACCTGGAACGAGCTACCAATCTCGCTCGATGTATGGTAACTCGCTGGGGTATGAGCGAGCGGATCGGTCCCGTCACGTACAAACTCTCCGATAGTGACCCCTTTTTGGGTCGCGAGATGCATGAACAAAGGAAATTCAGCGAACATACTCTGCGCATGATCGACGAAGAAGTCGCTAGTATCATACAGGATGCGGCGGAACAAGCCATGGAAATGCTGATGAAGCACCGAAGTGAACTTGACCGCTTGGCCGATTCACTCTGCGAACGTGAAGAATTGGACGAACGTGAAATTACCGAATTGATCGGTCCCTCAGTGCACCATCAAAACAGTATCACGGAAGCTGAGGAAATTGTACCGTAGCACCTTACTCCACGGAAAAAACGTCCCCACATGGCACGAAAACCGGAAGAAAAACAGACCAAGACCGAGTTCCGCAAAAACCGGTCATCACGCGTTCGGCGGCGGAATTGGACAGATACTGCGGACGATGCATCCACGCAGCCCGATGTACCACAGTTGTCCGAACGAATTACCGGCAAGAGTGAATCATCTCGTAAGAGGACAGTTTTCGGCCAATTGCAGGGCAATGAAACCACCGGATACACGTTGCGACGCGGCCACGAAGATGACGCTACCTGCCTTCCGGGAGTGGTAATTCGTGCGGGAGGACTGCGCAGCACGGTACGTAGCCCGGATGGAAAAGAATATCAATGCGCAGTTCGTCGATTACTCAAGACGATCCATACGGACCAACGCCATGTCATCGCCGCCGGTGATCGCGTTTGGTTTCGTCCGTCAGGCGATGACGAAGGACTGATCGAGGAAGTAGAAGCTCGATACGGTGTCCTCTGTCGCTGCAGTCGCGGTCGACGGCAAGTAATTGTCGCCAATGTCGATCTCATGTTGATCATTACAAGTGCTGCAGAACCTCGACTCAAGCCCAACCTCGTGGATCGACTCCTCGTGACAGCGGAACAGTCAGGAATCACGCCTGTCATTTGCATCAATAAGATCGATCTGATGGATCCAGCCGAGCTGCAACCACTGGTCGGCGCCTACGCGCAACTTGGCTACCAGGTCGTACTTCTAGCAGCCCGCCACGGCCAGTTCGTGCATCGTTTGCGCAGCCTGATCGATGGGCGTCAAAGTGTCGTCGTCGGACAAAGTGGAGTTGGTAAATCGTCGCTCCTAAATGCTTTGTATCCTGATCTGCAGTTGCGCGTGGGAACGGTCAGCGACGAAAACGACAAGGGAAAACATACGACCACCGCAGCCCAACTCATTGCGCTTCCGGCCGGCGGTTTTATCGTCGACACCCCCGGAATTCGACAATTCCAGCTGTGGGACATTATTCCTGCCGAATTGGCGGGCCTATTTCGAGACTTGCGGCCATACGTCAACGGTTGCCGCTTCCCCAACTGCACGCATACCCATGAAGCTTTTTGCGCCGTTAAGGATGCCGTCGGCGACGGTCGACTCGACGCCCGGAGATACGAAAGCTATTGCCATCTGCACGCTGGTGATTTAAATTGATGGTGATTTCGGCGGGGAGCAGCTCCGTCACAGCAAGGGGCGCACCTGAAATCTGAAGCCGAACCAATTGGAGGGGTCCAAACCTGCCACTTCCGACTAGAATAGAACAGGCGTGGGGCTGCTCGACCACGTCTCTTATCTGTGATCAATTCCCGACCGACGCTCCTCCACAGGCCATTTCCAGCTCATGGAACCGGAAGGATCATCTACGGCACGAACCGGACTCCGACCGTCGTCCCCCGACGAGGCAGTGGGACCGTCGTTAACAGGTGGGTTGACCACTCCGTCATCCGTTACGGTGCCGTCGTCAGCGCCCATCGAGGCCGGCTGGGACCGATCACCTACCGTCATTCGACCTTGGATCTCGAGCGAGTCAACCGAACCTTCGTTTGAACTAGCCCAACGGCTCGTCGGCACTCAACTTGGCGAATACTTGCTCGAGGAACCTGTCGGTGGCGGCGGCATGGGTATTGTCTTTCGCGCCCGCGATCTTCGTTTAGAGCGAGTTGTCGCATTGAAGCTCCTCACGAACCGTTGGGAGCGGGACGGGGAACTCAAACGCCGGTTTCAAAATGAAGCCCAGAGCGCTGCCCGTCTCAATCACGAGAACATTGCCACGATTTTTGACGTCGGTGAAAGCAATGGCTGGAATTATATCGTTTTCGAATTCTTGGAAGGGATCAACATACGCGATCTTGTAGTACGCGATGGTCCACTTCCCATCGATATTGCCATCCATATTACACGACAAATTACACATGCGCTTGCCCACGCAGCAACGCGTGACGTTGTCCATCGCGACATCAAGCCGTCCAACATCTTGCTGACCCCCGACAACCGCGCGAAACTCGTTGACATGGGGTTGGCTCGACTTCACGATGTTCGCCCGGAGAGTGGGGACCTTACTGCCAGCGGAGTCACCTTGGGTACGTTTGACTATATCTCGCCGGAACAGGCCGAGGACCCACGACAGGCGGACTTGCGGAGCGACATCTACTCGTTGGGCTGTACGCTCTACTTCATGCTCACAGGCCGACCTCCGTTTCCGGACGGGACGGTTCTACAGAAGTTGTTAAGTCACACGAAAGAGGAAGCGCCCGATCCACGTCTGGTCCGTCCGGACATTTCCGTCGGTTTACTACATGTCCTAAAACAAATGATGGCCAAGACGCCGTCCGACCGCTATAAACACCCCGAAATCCTGATTGCCGATCTTGCCGCGATTCAACAAGGGCGGCTTCCTTATCCCAAATCAGCCGTGTTTCGCCCAGTACAAACCACACCATTGCGTAAACTTGTCCCCTGGCTGGCCCCCGCATTCTGCTTGCTGTTAGGACTCCTAGCGACCGAAATATATTTCTCGGTCTCCACCAAAGAACCTCAAGACATCCCAGAATTCCAGGGGCCCCACTCGTCGGAGTCGACCGTAAAACTTTCTCAAGACTCGCCGAGTGCGATCGTTCCCACGCCCCCATCCTCCGATCTACCCACGAACACTTCCGCCGTCAGCGCGGTAAATGATGTGCCCCAGAGCCGGACCGACTTTGACCCCAATCCTGAAAAGGCTCCTGCCGTTGCCGCAAATATTTCTCGCATTATTGTTGCCAGCCAGCACCGGCGCGTACCCGACGCCTACGTGGCCGTCACGATCGATGAAGCCTTTGAATACTGCCAAAAGAATCCCAACATTTCACAAATCGCACTGGAATTAAACGGCCCTACTTCCGTCAGCAGAACGACACGCTTTACGCAAGAAAACCTTACAATTACTGCCGCTGACGGGTTCCAACCGACGATCATATTTTCTTCCGGTAAATCGCCACAAGATTCCCTTTCAATCCAAATCGCAAGTGGACGAATCACGTGGAAACACCTCCATCTTGTGTGGAATGTCCCAAAGTCGTTGAGCGAACCCAGGTCGGTCTTTTCTTTGGAAGACGGCGTCCATTGTACGTTCCAACATTGTACCTTAACCCTTCGCGACGACGATCAACTCGGTCCCTACCGCAAAAACCTTACTTGGCTGAGTGTCATATCTCCCAGCCCGACCGTACCACCCGAACCGACAATCGATACGGTACAACCCACCAGCATCGAAGTCGAAGATAGCTATGTTCGGGGCGAAGGAAGCCTACTTGAAGTTCAATCCGGAGCCCGGATCAGCCTCGCAGTGCGTCAGACCGCGATACTGCTCACGGAATCGTTATTTCGTTTCCAAGAACCGCAACGCGGCATAGCGCATCGGGATGCGAATCGAGTGACGCTACAAAATGTTATGGCCGTTTGCCGGTCTGGCCTAGGAATTATCAATACGGGTTTTGATGGCTCTGCTATCCCAGCAATTCACGTGGAGATCGCACAGAGCGTGGTAGCCTTGCCCACAGACTTTCCGCTTTTTCTCCATCAGGGAAACGGGGAAATGCAGGACTACTTACGGTCGCTCCACTACCAGGGTAACCGCAACATCTATCGCGGCCCAGGTAACTTCTGGGAAGTAAACGCACGCGGAGACGACCATCACGATACATTTTCTTGGTCACAATGGAAAAGCCGTTGGCAAGCAACTAATCCCGAGGCCGAATTTCAATCGCAATACCTGCCGTTGGCAAGTGCCTTTACCACCACACAACCACTCAGCGCCGTTCCAATCGACGCTTTGCGATACTTTCTCCCGAGTCTCGAGACGTTTACGAACGGATCCACGCCCAGCGTTGGCGCTCAGTTGTACAAGATTCACGTAGCAAAGAACGGCCCGCTGCTCGACACCAAGCCACGAATTCCTTAAGCACTGGGTACGTCAGTACCGTTGCCAATTACGGCCCTTCCGCTCAAGTAGCGTTTGACCGTCTCCGGAGAGTTCCACATCAGCACATCGATGATCGACAACGCTGTCTGAAACTCGTAGCCACAACATGCGTACTGCAGGTTTTCGAATGGACGCAACTCCAGCTCGATGTCCGCTTGCGCAAATCGCTGTTGGTCGAAAATGCTTGCACCTCCAATGGGATTTACATACGCTGACGCACCCAGTGCTTGTGAGATTTTCAACGCCCAGTCCCCCGGACTATGAATGTCACCCAGTTGCAAACTCAATTCGGAATCGAATTCCACATAAAACGGAACATCCAGCAATTCGTACACGACCTTTAAACAACGCCCATTTAAGCGCGCCAGCGAGCAATCCTCTGTGTTCAGTGCGTTCTTGACCAAGTCCGACGTGGTTTTGAAATTGGGTGCTTTTCTTCGGTAGTGGTCCAATTGCCCGACGATCTTTTGCCGCCATGCCTGCGCGGAATGCACCCGTACGTCCCGAATCGGAGTTGCTTGCGGGTGTTTCTCCAACGGTACGAGAACGTACTTCCATCCATGCGTAGGGTGAAGAATCCGATTGCGATTGACCCAACCATGGCGAATATATTGAGCAGAATCAAACAGAACGAAGCGGTCGGTCGAACATATTAAATCGAAGTAGCCGAGGTAGGGAAAGAAGTACGGCTGCATGATACCCAATTTCATCTCAAGAACACCTCCAAACGCGTTCCCGAAAGGTCCTCTTCGATCTCAGCTACAATGGCCGGTGACAATTCGGTTCGCCACTTGTCGCAGACGGTGCGGTCCTTAAAAACGGCGAATGGGCTTGCGTGGTGTGTCAGATGGCATTGATGCAAGAATTCCGACGTCGAATCCGTAAGTGGCAATTTCGCGAACTGAAACAACTGCTCCACGCCAGCTCGAGTATTGTCCACGAGTGATTCGTATCGTACGATATATACTCGTTCCGCGTACTGAGCGTGCAGGTCCAGATAAAGATGCGCGATTTCTTTCCACTTATAGTATCCGAAAAATTCGGATTCCCGACCTTGGTTTTTACAGGCACCAAACCGCCACTCCTTCGCCACGTCGGAACCGTCCGGAAACTCACTTGGTGTGCGCAACCATGAGTTGATCACTGCAGCGGGATGCCGAACCGTGGCAATCAGTCCCAAATTGGGAAAGTGCTTTAACATCAATCGTAGCAAGTATTGATAGCGACATGTTTTCAATGCCAAGTAACGGGGCTGCGAAGACTTCGCAAAAATCGGATACTCGCCGGTATTGCGTCGCGACTGTTGCAATACGAATGGATCGTGTGTGAAGTACAATTCCCGCAAAAAAGACGCCCACTCGGCCGGTGAACTGTCGTATTTTACGCGCCCTTGAAACGCACAGGAAAAAAAGGGCTGAAATCGATAGGCAACTTCCGGTGAACTATCAAGAATTTGACCAATCCAAATTGTTCCGCTGCGCGCAGCTCCAGCGACAACAAGGATTTCGCTGAACGGCAAATCTTGCGTGCTGTCAGGACAGCTTGTCGGAATTTGGCCGACCAAGAACGGCGTCGAATCGAAAGTGGGCATACGGCAAATGCTCCGGCTGAAAGAGTATGTCTACGTGCTCAAATCCGGCAAAATGTGCGGCGTGGAAAATCCAGTCGGGATCAAACCAGCTACCAATCACGGGCGATTGGTCAACGAGTCCTCGAAAGTAGGCGGCGCGCCGATCAGCCGAGTTAAAAAACGTCCACATTCGACGGGCGTCGGGCAAGTCGCCGAGCAAGATGCGACCGTTCGGCCGCAACGATCCAACCAGAGTCTGAAATAGTGTCAGTGTCTCGGCCAACGATAGGTATTGCAACACACCGTAGGCAAGAATTCGATCGAACTCCCCTTCATTGAATCGCAAATGTCGAATATCGCCCACACGACGCTGTACGTTGGAAGGGCAGTCCGAATCCCACGACGATAGCAAATCCCGCGAAACGTCGCATGCCAAAACCGTACGGCATCGACCAGCCAATAGCCGCGAAAACCACCCATTTCCGCAACCCAGATCGGCCACACTGTGCGTTGACCGCAAGTCCAGATTCTTCAGAATATCGACTTCTATCGACTGTACTTGTGGATCGGACAATGGTTGACCGGCGCAAGTTCGCATCACCTGAAGCTGCGGATGTTCATATCGAGTAGATGATCCATGCTCTCGCCAGACGTTAATCCAATAATCGCGATCAAGCTCCGGCATGCTGCCACGCCTCCGCACATCGGACAATTGCTTCCATTTCCGCTTCACCGTAATCACTACCCACGGGAATCGCTAAACTGTGTTCCTCGAGCCAAATCGCATCTCCTATATCGACTTGACTTGCACGCACCAAGGGATGTGTTGGCCAATGGATCGAGCAAAAAATCTTCCTTTCTGCCAGATAGATTCGCAATGAGTCGCGTTCCTCCGTGGCATCGAAGAGACGTTGATGCAGCAGTGGACACTCATCCGGGTTGAATTCACGAAGCGCACGGCCAACCCCAAGTTTGGCGGAAAGAAACTCCTCATTCGCCCGACGCTGCTTGCATATCCTATCTGCATCCATGGACATTACCACTGCCATCGATTGGCTGCTCATGTCGCACAACTGCCACTCGCGGTCGATCATATTTTCTGCTTCCCGCATGTCTCGCCAGTCCGTCGATTCATATCGAAGCCACGTATCTAGCTTCCGTGACGGCTCGTATTGCGGATTATAAAATCCGTTGACAAATCCGCCATCGGCGACTCGAGCAATTTTCTGCAGACTACCAAATACGTAGTCGCCGCGGTAATCGATCCGCGAAAATAACGCATGAGAAATGTCCTCAAAAATGGTTCCACTACCCCGGGGCAGGCGTGAATCATTCGCATAACCAAAAAAGTGAATCAGTACAACCACATCACTTGCATCAACTTCGAGTGGAATCGTGCAACGAAGGTCACGTCCGACGGGGTAAAACACGATCTCCACGTCAGGAAAGCGACGTTGAAGCGTCGAAACTAGTGACCAGCATGTATAAGCGGGCAAGAAAACACGACTTGCACGAACGCGGTGCGTGAGGAGATACGCAAAGGCAGCGCGACCACTATGGAAATATGTACGTTCCGTACGATAGGGCGGTAACTTACTGGCGATTACCATGGCTCTTCACTCGTTATTTGTCGCCAAAGAACTCGCGCACATTCGCAGAGCTCGGATGGACCAAGTTCTCGAAAATCCCCCTGCCAAAATGCCAGTTCCGTCTCTCCCTTGAAGACACGGTAGGCATATTTCCATTCGCTAAAGTAGTTTGTACTCGGCTCCGATTCGATCCGATACGGATACGGCAAACGCGCCTTGAGGTAACAATACACCTCCAGATTCGACGTTACCCATGGCTCAGACGGGACAGTCAGAAAGTCATTCGTACATATTTTTGGCATTGGCATATCGTATCAATTGCCTTGGCGGAAATCCTCAGTTACGACAAATGCACCGGCATCGTGTCAAGATAATGGGAAACCGGCACCGGCAGCGCCGGACCCTCGATGCGCACAAACTCTCTTGGGATTCCTGGTGCATCGCCAGGTGTTAACGACAGTGCTTCGCGGATGAATGAAGCATTCGCCGTCATAAAGCGGAGCAAGTCACCAATTACGGAAATTGCGTGCGAGTCAATGGAGAGTCCTGTGGGCAGTATGAGCACTCGGTCCAGAATCGCATCGGTGGAAGGTAGCGACACCGGAGGAGATGCACCTAGGTAAGCAGGTAAACGGTGACATCCGGGAAAAAAGTATCGGCGAGCAAGACAGTTTTCGCAACGCAGTAATAAGAACACTTCATCTCGCGTGAGGCCAAACCTAAGTGGGTCAATTTCTGCGACAATGTATTGAAAATTGTTTGTCTCTGCCAAAGATGGTCGGCGCATACAAATTCCCGGAATCGGTCCGATCACCCGCTGGTAGTCGACCAAGTTGCTGTAGTTATGCGAAACGATTTCTTCCATGTGCGCTAAGGAGACCGATCCGGCAGCAGCGGCAAACGCGGACATTTTTCCGTTGAGCCCAACCTCATGGACTTCTCCATCCAGATCAAATCCGAAATTTCTCAATCGTCGCAGGCGTTGGGCAAGATCGAAGTTATTCGTTGTGACCGCACCCCCTTCACCCGCGTTGATGAATTTGGTGGCATGAAAACTGAATACCTCCGCGTCGCCGAAACTCCCAAGGTAACGTTCGTTGTGCGTACACCCAAATGCGTGGCAAGCGTCAAACAACAACCTCAGTCGATAGCGGTTAGCGATTTCTTGCAATCGCTCGATTCGGCACGGTGTACCAAACAGGTGAACACCCATTATTGCAGTCGTGCGGTGGGAGATGAGGCTTTCAACGTGTTCAACGTCGATGGTCCAACTATCGCTGCTTACGTCAGCGAATACAGGCGTTATACCTTGCCACGCCAAAGCGTGTGCCGTGGCCGGAAACGTCAACGACGGAATGATCACCTCGCCGGATAGTTCTAGTGCTCGCGCAACCAACTGGAGCGCGATGGTTGCATTGCACGTCGCCACGCAATGTCGCACGTCGAGTCGTCGGGCAACTTCCTCTTCAAATCGACGTAGTTCTGGTCCATCATTGCTCAACCACCCAGATTCCAGCACCCCCTGAAATCTCCTTAGCAACGCTTCGCGACCCACAACATTCGGGCGGCCAACATGGAGGGGATTGACGAACGCGGGTGGACCACCCCACCGGGCCAGATCTCGTAACTCCGTTTTTGGATAAGTATTCACCGAACGGCTACGCGACTCCACGCTGGGCTGACTGTGATGAAAAAGCGGGGCTTCCATGGCTCACACGACAGTTCTGGAGAATTGGTTCGGTGAATAGTCCGCTGTTCTTCTAGAGTTTGATTCGGACTCCAATTGTACTTCCGCCGACCGTTGGCACGAGGTTCGCCAGATTTTTCGGTAGGTTGACTCCAATGTTCTCGTGAACTCGGCGGCATTACAAATCGTTTTGCGCATGTTGTCTCGCAGAATAGACCGAATTCTCGCGAGCTCCCCAATGTCATTTGCTAGTTTCGTCGCGAGGTCAACATATTCTTCGGTACTGTAGGCAATCCATTCTGGAATACCAACTTGCGTTAAGGCGGCGGCCGTACTGCGGGCACTCCGTCGGTCGCCGTAAAGAGCGATCACTGGAACTCCCATCCAGAGAGCCTCTCGCGTGGTAGTTCCGCCGCTCCATGGAAAGACGTCAAAGGCAATGTCAATGCCGTCGTACACCTTAAGATATCCTGCATCGGGGGCCTGGGAACGCAACGTAAATCTCTGTTGTGCAATACCGCGCTGGATCAATTCCTTATGGAGAAACTCTTTCGCGTCGTTCGTTAAAGACGTATTAAAGACTACCAGACGCGCCGTTCGATTGGTCGTCAGAACTCTGGCCCACAGGTCCAGCGAATCGCTAGATATCTTTTCGTGACGATGCAGCGAACCAAAAGTGATAAAACCATTTGCTAGTGCTGGCGGCGGGATGACCTCGCAACCTCCGTCAAGCGGTTCGAAGCAGGTATCGTGAGACAAATGAATGGGAATTTCCAAGTGGTACGACTCGTGTGGTGGATCCTGAACCGAGTTCGTCAAGAAGTAGTCCACCGTTGAGAGTCCCGTCGTATGGGGATAACCCAACCAAGTGACCTGCACGGGCGCAGGTTTGTACGCAAAAGCCCGCAGGCGATTATTGGCGGTGTGGCCGGCTAGGTCCACTAAGATATCGATGCCATCAGCCACAATCAGATCCGCTACCTGCTCGTCAGACAAACCACACGTCGACCGCCATTGTGGCACGTAGGCTTTGGCCCGTAACGTCACCTCATCCTCCACCAAGACCTGCGAGTACGCATACAACTCGAAGCAGTCTGGATTGTGATGCTTGAGTACGGGCTCTAGATAACGCATCACGGCATGTTGACGAAAATCTGGCGACACATAGCCAATCCTAAGCCGCCGCTGAGGATTCCGATCATGGTCTCGGTGTTCAAATCGATTTGTGACACGCCCATGGATTTCCCCCCACTGGCAGTGTTGTCGGAAAAGCCATTCAGGCGATCGTGAGGCGTCATTGCTCGCAAGTGACAGGTAGCAACTGTGTGTCTCCGTCAGATCAGGCCGAAGCGACACGGCTCGTTCCAAGAATGCAATTGCGTCTTGCAAGTCTCCGCGCCTTTGAAAGCACAGCCCCTTGGAACATAGGCAGTGTACGTAGGCAGGATCCAGGCCGAGCGCAACGTCAAATTGATCGATGGCCGCATGGTGCTGCCCAAGAAGATCGAGCGCTACTCCCCAATAATGATGGGCGGCAGGCGAGTCCGGATGAACGCGACAATTTGCCCGAAGAACCTGCTCGCCCGCCGCAAGTTCTCCCAATTCGTACAGCGTCCGTCCTAGATTAAGCACCGAGTGCAAGGATAGCGGATCGATTGCGACGGCGCGTTGCAGTGACTCGCGCGCTTCTTCTAATCCGAACTTGAACCGGATTTCAGCAGGTAATTTGCGATTTGAGCCTGCATTTTGCAGGCTCAAATG
>JAQCHP010000272.1 GCA_027619595.1 Planctomycetota bacterium | reverse complement strand
TCACACGCGATGTCATGGTCTGCAAGATTTTGCAACAACTCACCATAAGTTGTGCGTGCTTGAAGTAGTCACCAATTCGCATTAGATAGCCTTGTGTCGCCCTCGGGGCTAATGGAAGACTCCCCTCTGGGATTGGGGACGTTGACCGATTGTCGAAAGATGTCCCGCTGGAACAAATGCCGCCCCGAACATCGAAAGCAAAAGCCGTTGACACAAACCTTTTACCAGACTGTGGTTATGATTCATTGAACGGTATTGCGGTTAACCGTCAGCCGTAGGCGCACGCGAGTACCGAGACAACGTTGTGCCTACGGCTGACGGTTAAACATACCGGCCGGAGGCGCACGCGGGCACTGTGTTGACGATGGGACCCCCTCTTCGCGTAACGGCAAGCCGAAGTTGACTGCGTCCAATTTCGCCGCTCAATTCATTCATGACACCTGAAATCCAGCGCAATGGTCCTGCGCAATGTGTTTCCGCCGCTTGGTTTTACCCTCGGGCAAGAGACCTACGCCTACTCTCTTTCGTTCGACGATTTTGATGCAGAGACCAGACTCGATTGGAAGACTACTGAAGACATTCGGCAGCGCGATTACAGGTCGGCGTCGTTCAGCGGATCGTTACCGCTCCTTGTGATGGCATGATGATAGATGTGCGGAGCTACACTTTCGGAAATCGCCTTGACGTGGCAGTCGGCGAAAATGTGCACGACAACACCGCCAGCATGTTGGCTACTGGGCCCCCATTCGCGACCCTTCCCATCTTTGGAGAAAATAGGTGCGGTCGCCTCGGCAATGTAGTAGTTTTTCGCGGTCGTGGTTCCTGGTTTTCCAGGCCCATATCCGAGGGCTACCTTGCCAGAGATCGGCCCAATAACGCCATCGATCCCTTGCTCACGGGACTGCGCCATTACCAACGACGGGTTTTCGCTTCGCAACCCAACGACCCAGGTCGATTGGCCGCAAAACCAGGATGCGAGTCTCTTTTCACGAGATTCCGTATACAACACGGTCTTGCTGGTACCGTCACGAATTTCCGTTGCTCGTAGTCCTTTCAACTCCCCTTGGTTGGCAAAGCGGGAGATCACGATTCCATTTTCTTCCACACGACCAGCTATGTTTTCGACGGCGGGAACGAGATGAGTGCCAGCCATACAGACGTAATTCCCCAACGCGGCAGTCGATGGATACGGAGGAGGCCCTAAGGCCCCGCGCGTTGCATCATCCGCACCAGCAAAGCTAGGGCATCTCAGCGCCGGGATACGTATCGACCAAAACGGCCTAGCGGTAGCTTGGCCGGTTGCTGGAAATGTATTTGCCGAAGAGAACGCTTCCGCCTGAAACCCATTGCTTGTCTTCTGCATTTCCTGATAGATATCAGCCTCTTCCATGTAAGGCATGATCTTCACAACCCAGCTATACCCGGCCACCACAGGGGCGTTCAATGGATCAGCATCGATGCTAAGCGCTGTTAGATTCATACCTTCCGCGGCGCCAGGGTTTGTTTGGGAATAGGTGCCAGGGTAGTCCGTGGAGACAGGAAATCGTTGGGTGGCGCTTTCCAGGTTGAGCGTTGCCAAGGCCAATTGTTTGAGATTGCACATACAGCCGTTCCGACGGGCCGCTTCTCTGGCGCATTCGACACTGGGCAAGAGCAATAGCACAAGAGTGCCAAGGATTACCACGACGACCACGATTTCGCGCAGCCTAATCCGCCAGCGACGATTTGGTTTATCCATGCTACCGACCCATCGTTCGTCTTTTGAAAAGGCAAAAAAAAGGCCGAGCTCCGTTGCGAAGCCCGGCCCAGATTTGCAGATTACGACAATCACCCGGCGTTGCGACTAGAGGTCCGCATCGTTGAGCGGCTCGTTTCCGCGCCGAGTTGCCGCATGGTGGTAGATATGCGGAGCAACACCGTCGGAGATTGCCTTGATGTGATTGTCGGCGAACACGTGCACAACAATACCGCCAGCATGTTGGCTACTAGGACCCCATTCTCGTCCTTTTCCGTCTTTGGAGAAAAACGGTGCCGCTGTACCGGTGATGTAGTAGTTCTTCGCTGTGGGCGTTCTCGTCTTACCGGGTCCGTAGTTGAGGGCGACTTCACCCGTTATCGGACCCACAAAGCCGTCTATGCCCTGCTTGGCGTACTGAGCCATGACCAGTACCGGGTTCTCACTACGCAACGCCACCACCCAGGCCGACTGACCACAATACCACGACGAGAGTCTCTTTTCGCGTGATTCGGTGTACAAGATGGTCTTGCTGGTTCCGTCGCCGATATCGCCATTTCGGAGGCCCCTCGATTGACCCTGGTTGGCAAAGCGGGAGATGACAATCCCGTTTTCCTCTACCTTTCCCCTGGAACCAGAAAGGATATGTGAACCGGCCATACAAACGTAATTGCCCAAAGCGGCAGCAGAAGGATAAGGTGGTGCTCCGAGAGCCCCTGCCGTGGCGTCGTCTGCGCCGGCAAAGCTAGGACACTTCAGGGCCGGGATACGAATCGACCAAAACGGTCTCGAGGTTGCCCCGCCGGTTCCAGCGAATACATTTGCCGCAAGGAAGGCTTCTGCCTTAAATCCATTGCTCGTCCTTTGCATTTCCTGGTAGATATTGCCCTCTTCCATGTAGGGCATGATTTTCACGACCCAGCTATACCCGGACACCAGGGCCGTCGGTGACGCACCAAGGGCAAGCGCAGTTAAGTCTTTACCATTCACAGCCCCAGGATTTGTCGCCATGTAGGCTCCTGGGTGGTCCGTCGCCACCGGAAATCGCTGCGTAGCGCTTTCCAGGTTGAGCGTGGCCAAGCACAATTGCTTCAGGTTGTTCATACAACCGTTACGACGGGCCGCTTCACGAGCGGCTTGTACTGCTGGCAATAGCAGCAGCACCAAGATGCCGATGATCGCAATGACCACCAGCAACTCGACGAGGGTAAACCCTCGCCTCAGACTTGTTTTCCTCATGACATTTCTCCTCGATAGAATAGAAATAAAAAAAATGATGCAGGTCGGCAAAACTGCCGACTCGCCTGATCCCGCTGTCTAAGGTAACCAACTCTTAATGGTCCAATCGAAACAGAACCACTATCTAGTAATCGACTAAAGTAGGGCAAAAAGCGAAAGGAACACCCGAGTGCCAATTGAGGAAC
>JAQCHP010000271.1 GCA_027619595.1 Planctomycetota bacterium | reverse complement strand
CCCTCCATCCCCGGCTCCGCCCGCCCCATAAACGCATCCCGGATTTCAAAATTCCTACCAATAACACCGCTTCCTTTTCTCCTTTCCCCACTGCTGTTATACGGCAGCCAGAAAAACGGACTGAACGGGGTTCTGTTGGCCGACGCAGGAAAATATTAAAGAAACTTAATAGAACCAGCGTATCTAAGACGCCACACAACCTATTTCTTTACACCAGTTCAACCATGAAACCTCATTCTCACAACTCTTCCTCCACGACCAAAACTACGCGACGTAAGTTCCTCCAATCCGCGGCGGGTCTTGGTGCCGTTTCGTTCGCCTTCCCGAACGTAGTGCGCGGTGTCGCCCCGCACGAAACTCTCAATGTCGCATGTGTCGGCGTAGGCGGGATGGCGGGTGGAGCAGGAGTTCGCCACGCCGACACGAACAAGAACGCGCGCGTCGTAGCTTTGTGTGACGTCGATGCCAACATTCTAGGCGGCGAGGCCAAGAAGCACCCTGATGCAAAAACATTTCGCGACTATCGGAAAATGCTCGAGGCGATGGACAAAGACATTGATGCCGTCACGATCGGAACACCGGACCACATGCACGCCCCGATTGCCTTGGCAGCGATGGAAATGGGCAAACATGTCTACTGCGAAAAACCTCTGGCTCACAAAATTTCCGATGTCCGCGCAATGACGCAGATGGCGCTCGAAAAAGGGGTCGTTACGCAGATTGGTACACAAATTCATTCGTATTCCGAGTACCGCAGCGCGGTCGCCGCGATACGCAGCGGCGCGATTGGCAAAGTGAGCGAAGCGCACTTATGGATCAGCAATTCCTGGGCGGGTCCGCCTGAAAAGCGGTCCGACAAGGTCGATCCGGTGCCGCCACATCTCGATTGGGAGCTATGGCTCGGCGAAGCGCCACCGCGGCCGTACGTAGACAAACTATACCTTCCCTTTCAATGGCGTCGCTGGAAGGATTTTGGCGGCGGGACGCTAGGCGACATGGGGTGCCATCTCATGGATCCACTTTTTACTGCGTTGGAGATTTCGACCGTGACTTCAGTTCACTCCACTGGACAGGAAAACTTCGAAGAAACCTTCGCGCCAAACGGTCGTATCGAATACGAATTCGTCGGAACGGAGCGAACCACGGGGCCACTGAAAATGACCTGGGCCGAACGAATGGCACCAACCGAAGCCGCGAAGAAGCACCTGCCCGCGGATGGCCGTCTTCCAAAGCAGGGTTCGGTCGTGATTGGCGAAAAAGGAATGATGATCATCCCACACTTCGGCTACGCGTCGATCTATCGCGATGGCAAGCTCGTCAACGGCAGGGTAGGTGGCATCGCCGCCGCGACCCATGCTCACGAGTGGCACAACGCCTGCCGCGGCGAAGGTGAGTCCTCGACGCCGTTTTCCTTCTCTGGCCCAATGACCGAAGCGGTGCTGCTAGGCGTGGTTGCGAGCAACTTTAAGGACGAGAGGCTGCAATGGGACAGCAAAGCCATGCACTTCTCAAACAGTGCCGACGCCACAGCGCTGATTTAGCGGAGTTACGCCCTCGGTTTTTGATTGCCCTTCGGAGGCAGAGGAGTTGCTCCTCCAATCCCGTCTCATCAATGAAGTTGAATGACCAACAATCAGGTTCTGTGGACTAAAGAAAGCGTTATGACACAACAATTTGCTGCCACACTTGTCTGCATTTTCGGAATTGCAGCCACCAACCAACTGACTGCCCGCGCAGAGGATCAAATTTGAACCCCCTCCATCCCCGGCTCCGCCCGCCCCATAAACGCATCCCGGATTTCAAAATTCCTACCAATCATGATCCTTGAACAAAGCGCCAAGTTGCGCCTGCTGACCGCCTTCCTGTTCTATTTTACACAGGGCGTCCCGGTCGGACTGTTCTTTTATGCAATTCCGACCTGGCTCGCAGCGAATGGCGCTTCAACCCTGGCTGTCGCAGGTGTGGTCAGCGCCGCGATCCTGCCCTGGACGCTAAAATTCTTCCTCGGCTTTTTCATGGATCGCTACACTTATTTGCCGATGGGGCGGCGGCGCATCTGGATTATCGGTGCGCAGTTGACAATCGTCGTTATGCTGTTGCTCGCCTCCATAATTTCGCCGGGACCGAAGGAAATCTGGCTGCTGTCCATCCTGGGGTTTCTGGCCAATTCGGGGACCGCGTTTCAGGATGTTGCCATCGACAGTCTTGCCGTCGATATCATGACCGAAGACGAGCGCGCCAAAGCGGCAGGGGTTATGTTTGGTGGACAGACTCTCGGTATATCGGCGACCACTTTTGTCGGCGGACAGCTAATCGCAACTTACGGAACCGTAGCGGGCTATCTAATCGCGGCTCTGATTGTTTCATGTGTGCTGGTCTTCGGGATTTGCATTCGCGAACGCGAGGGTGAAGGGCGCTTTCCTTGGAGCAATGGTAAAGCCCATTCTCGCAACGTCGCCCTGCAAGTTGATGCATGGAGACCACTATTGGTCAACAGCGCCAGGTCAATGCTTGCCCCGCTAAGTCTAATTGCACTTGTCGCATTCCTTGTCCGCTCGATGCCAAGCGGCGTTGCAGAAGCCTATCATCCCAGCCTTGCAACCAATATTGGCGGTTGGTCACAAACAGATTATACCAACACGATTTCGGCTGCACAGTTCGCCGTTGGCATCTTCGCCCTTGTGCTGGGTGGCTGGGTAGTCGCAAAGATCGGAGCGCAACGCGCTGCCCTTATATTTTGCATAGGTGTGGCATTTTGTGCACTGAGTTTCGGCATGGCACGCAGTTATTGGGACGACGCCTCACTGTTGACTGCCTATTTTTGGCAGACCGAATTTTTTGTCATAATGCTAAGCGTTTCTTGTATTCCAATTGCGACGCGGCTGTGCGACCCTCGGGTAGCAGCCACACAATTTACGCTCTATATGGCCGCATCCAACGTCGGACGCCCACTAGGTAATTCGGTCGCCGCGGCAACAGATGAAATGGGCGCCCCGCACCTCATGTATTTTGCCCTTGCAAGTGTTTTTGTAGCGCTTTCGCTTATCTTCTGGTTCGTCCGCTTTCCAACCAAGGCGCCCGAAGTGGTGGAAATCATTGAACCCCCTCCATCCCCGGCTCCGCCCGCCCCATAAACGCATCCCGGATTTCAAAATTCCTACCAAT
>JAQCHP010000270.1 GCA_027619595.1 Planctomycetota bacterium | reverse complement strand
TCTTATACGTGATAGAAGCATTCCGCGTTGATCGCCGGGTACGACTCGGCCGGTGATGGAGTGGGGGCGTCCCAACATGTGGGCGGCTTGTGTGACCGACCCTGCCAATAGCAGTTCACGAATCCGACTACTGGACACGATGTCGGCGGAATTCGTACTGTCAGCGGAATTTTTGCCTTCGCCGTGCGATAACACGCTGGGGTCGCTCGGAGTGCCGTCCTCGGTCGCTAGCGGGACCGGCTCAAGGCCTTGGAATTGCATGTCTGCCTCGCTGCAGAACTGCCTCAGCGTTTCCACATCTCCATGACGATGTCGTCCAAACCGAAAATTCGTACCTTCGACCATGCCGCGCCCTTTTAGTTCTGTGCGTATGATGCGATCGAAGAATTCGCGGGCGGTCCATTGCAGCATGCCCAGGGTTGTGGGGTAAAAGATGATCTCATCGACGCCGATGTTGCGCAAGAGTTGTTCGCGTTGCGCAAAGGTAGTTAGGGGTAACGGTACTTGGTCGGGTCGGAGCAACTCTACCGGCGACGGACGAAACGTGAAGACGACGGCCGGGCCACCTACCTGACGCGCAAGGTCCCGTAGCTGTGCGATGATGCGTTGGTGTCCGATGTGCACACCATCGAAGTTGCCGACGGTTATTGCACCCCGTTGGGCACCGCTGGGGAATTGGAAAGGGCTTTGCATTAGTGGGGAGGCCTTTGGCGGTACTCACGAATAGCTAGGGGGAGGCACTTCACGATGTCGGATGCGATCAGCGATACTTCGCCAAACTCATTTGCCGCACGGTCGCCTGCTGCACCGTGTAGATGGACACCTAAACAGGCCCCTTGCCAAGTTGAAAAACGTTGAGCCAGCAGAGCGGTAACCAGGCCCGTCAATACATCTCCTGAGCCGCCGGTTGCCATCCCTGGATTGCCGGTCTGATTCTCGTAGCACGCGTCCCCGTTGGTGACGAACGTTCGGTGGCCTTTCAAGACCACCACGACGTTGTGTTCTGCAGCTACCTGTTGTGCCATCTGGCGCGCTGCCGATCGATGGCGGAGATCGGAATGGACGAGTCGGCAAAATTCGCCCGGATGAGGAGTCAAGACACGCGGACCGCCCGCGTCGGACAGCCCGCGTGGTCGCTCGGCCAAGGCATTAATCGCATCGGCGTCGATAACCATTGGCTGAACCAGTTGGCGATAAAGCTGAGTTACTAACGCTACGATGCCCCGCCCCCGACCCATCCCCGGGCCACAGGCAACCACGTGACAGTCTGCGGCTGACTCCAGGATCCGGTCGATCGCGTGGGTGCTCATGCGCCCATCTGCATCTTCGGCTAACCCTAAGGTCATGTAGCTTGGTTCGTACGCCGCAACCGTGGGCAGGATGCCGATCGGCAGCCCCAAGGTGACGAGCCCCGCTCCACCTCGCAGGGCCGACATGCCAGCTAACGCGATCGAGCCAGCCATTCCGCGGGCTCCCCCCAGTAACAGTACGCGGCCGTAGTCGCCCTTGTGACTCTCGCGGGTCCGTGCAGGCCAATCTGGCAAGGGGGTTTCTGGCAACATATGTGCGGTTACCTGACGTCGCGAATTTCACGGAACGGTATCATGAGGGCTCTGAGCCTGCCTCGGGGCGAATGTGAGATGCCGCGATGAGTCCCGCGAAATAGCCCCCTTTGAAACCGGCGTCAATATTGACAGGTACAACGTTTGCGGCACAACTATTGAGCATCCCCAGCAGCGCCGACAACCCCTGGAAATTCGCGCCATAGCCTACGCTCGTCGGGACTGCGATGACCGGGCACGGCACATGGCCACCCACGACGCTGGGGAGCGCACCCTCCATTCCCGCGACCACCACAATTGCGGCGGCGCCCGCCAGTTCATGCAAACGGCTCAGGAGACGCCAGGGACCGGCGACCCCCACATCCACAATGCAAGGTGCATCGAATCCCATCCATAACAGGGTTTGTCGTGCTTCTTCTGCCACCGGTAGGTCAGCACTCCCAGCCGTTACCACGGGTACACGAATTTTAAACGCGTCGGTACGGCAGACCTGATGACCGGGAACACGGAGCGTCCGGCCCTCACTGCTGTAGGCCGCATCCGGAAAGCGTGCGACAACATGCGCCGCTTGATCGGGTGACACTCGCGTGCACAAAACGACTTGTTCGGCACGACGTAACACGGTGATGACTTCGACCAAACATTCGTTCGTCTTGCCCTGGCCAAACACGACTTCGGGAAATCCGCACCGCTGAATTCGATCCAGATCGACGGTCGCACTTCCGCTTACAGTGCGCCCCGATGCCGAACCTACCTCCTGCCAGAAGACCTCGGCAGAAATCCGACCGTCGGCGTGCGCTCGGCACAACTCTACGAACGTGTTCGGTTTTGCATCCATCGGGTTTGCGTCCATCTGTTGTAGCGTAGTCCATGATCGCTCCCCTGGGAAGAATGCGTTAGAGCCGGCGATCTTGCCGCTTCGATGCGCCGCTACGGATAGACAAACTGAGGCAATCGTCTATGATGATCGGCAATTCGCTGCGGCGAACCGTATAGAGTATTCCGATTGCACATCCCGTAACCATTGGCCCAACTGGCTTACGCTTGGGATCCGGGTTCAACTTTGAGGTTTCCATGTCCAAGCAAGTCACGCTTACTTTGTCCCCGGCCGAGTACGCAGCATTGGTCGATATGATTCAAATCGCCGACTGGGTCATTACCGCTCATGAAGAAGAGGCTCATGAAGCAGAGGATGTTCCGCAAAGCGAGCCCTACCGTGCCTTGCGCAACAAGGTATTGTCGCATGTGGAAGGGACCGACTTAGAAGATCGATTTGAGTACAACGAGGTGCTGGGCGGCTACGCCGAAACCGCAGAATATGAGGTATCAGGTCGGTACCGCGAGTTACTCGACGAATTCGAAAATCGGACGTTTTGGGAGGAACTCGTGGAACGTTTGGCCGATCGAGACCTCGTCGATTCCGTCGGCGAAGACGCTATCGACGCGATGTCGGTCATGGAACGCTACGAAGTCCGTGAACCTTATTGCGAAACCTACGCCGAGGAATTTAAGCAAAACGGTCTAAGCAATCTGCGATGCCGCTAGTCGGTTAATCGGTGCAGTTCCCCGCGAATTGAAGCGTTGCACCGTCGACCATCTACCGTAGGG
>JAQCHP010000269.1 GCA_027619595.1 Planctomycetota bacterium | reverse complement strand
ACGGGTTGCGCCCATAGACCCATGACTTTACCATGCCTCGCAGAATCCATAAGTGGATAAGGTTGGTCGGCGCATATTTTTCCTGCACCAGCCGAAAATCATTCCAATAGTCCTCATCTTGATGCACAGAATCGTTATTCTGATGACGGCGATAAATGCTGACTGTTTTATTTATTTGACTAAACGGAACCTTCTTGGCCAAGAGTCGTGTAAAGAACTCATAGTCTTCCGATTTAGCAAACGTGCGATCAAAACCTGATAGCTCCCGATACAGCGTCGGTGTAACAAATGTCGCGCTCGCGGCCATGTAGCACCAATTGAGGCAGGCGTGCGCGCTTGCCGTAAACCAAGTTGGAATGGGGGCAAGTTCGCCCAGGGAATTCAAGTACTCGTCGGCCCAACGAGTTCGACAAAAAATCAAGTCGCGGCGCTGCCTAAGGTAAGTATCTGCGACAACGGCGAGAGCACCGGGAAGTAACAGGTCGTCCGCACCAAGGAAACTGACCAAGTCACTGTCGGCACTTTCAAAGCCCATGCACATTGCATCGACCAGGCCCATTTCTGGAGTTCTCGGTAGGAACGTAACCGGGTGGCGCGAGGCGAGATCGAGAGTTCCATCGGTGCTGCCACCGTCCAATATTGCGTGCTTTACTGTTACGTATGGGCCAGCCTGTTGCTGCACGGATTCAATGCACTGGTGGAGAAAGCGAACTGCATTCAGAGTCGGCGTGACGATTGTGAACGACACGACCTGTGGGTCTGCCGAGGTTGCGGGCCGCGACAATGGGGCATCGATTGTATCTACAGCAGAACTGTGAACCATAGTACCGTACGTCAGCCTACCGAATAAGGAAACAATGTGTGGGTGCGTCGTGGTGGAAACAGCGGGCTAGAAAGGGGTTGTTCATTGGATGTCCCGTAGCTGATCTCTGTTGTGGCATCAACAGGGTGACTAATCTGCAAATCTTGAGCACCTGCGACTCCATAGCTGGCTCCGATCAGTGCAAACATTAAGTTGTTGTAATACAGGTTGTAGATCCAAACGTTGTCAGTAAGACTTAGTATGGCAAAGCCCCAGATTGCCAACATCGACGCTCCGAAGCCAATCCGAACGATTCCCTGAGACCGACGCATCCATTTGTGGGCTTGGAAAAACTGCCAAAGCATGGTTCCCCAGAACGCCAAAGAGCCAATGATCCCTGTTTCGAAGAAGATACGTAGGTAGTCATTATGCGGTTTATCTTCTTCGGGCCAGACGGTCGGAACAAACTCTACAACCTCGCCAATTCCGGCGCCGAGCCATGGCCGTTTGCATGCTTCGGCAATAATCGACGGCCATGCTTCGAACCGGCCGAAGCTGAGGAATTCGCCACGGAACACTTGTGCGATTGTACCATGCCCCTCGTAGAAAAACCGCTTCTGAAATTGCGGGCTATAAAAAATCCCGATCGCCGCGATGAGCACTCCGCCTGCCATCATGCCACGCCACGCGGCGTTTTTATACATCGGGTTAAGGATCGGCAACACGAGGAGTGCTCCGGTTGTCGTCCGGCTACCGGTTCCGGCGGTCACCGCTAAACAGCCGATCCACAGCAGGTAACCCTGTAGCGGCGAGTGCGAAGCATAGGCTAAACCCATTCCACCGATCAGGAGCGCTGTAATCGAGAAGATTCGAGATCCACTTTCCAGGTCGTCGGGAATGGCTCCGGTTCGCATGAGCACGACCCGCACGAGAATTAAGAAAAGCGCCGCCGCCGTCGCCAAGAAGAGTTGTGAGAGCTGTTGCGGTGTGCGCATGCTCATGGAAGCCAGTAGCCCCACCGCCAAGGGAGCGGTGACCTGCAAAGCATCTTGAATATTGAGTCTCCCCAACCCATCACACCACAATAGAGTCGTCCAGACGAAAATTCCCCACAGGCTCCAGGTGACGATTGGGAAGAATGCCTTGCTTTTTGGGTTGAGCGTCCTGTCCGCCATGATCAAGAGAATGGCTGCGATCAGGTACAAAATCCAAAGCCAGCCCCCCACATTAAATCCGCCAATTTCGATGTCCACAAAATGGACGACCGCAGCGCCAATCGGTACCAGCATCAGGTAAAGCACACCAAGATTGATGCTCTTCATCCGAGAATCTCTCCTTGACGACGCGGTTCGCCGAAGACTCTTGGCTCAATGGACGTACAAAAAAACAGAATTGTTTGATAGGTCAAACCAACGAAGCGCCCAATGAGCATGCTCCATGCCCCGCCCAATAGTCCATATTGGTGTACCATCGGAAGCGATAGAAGCAGTGTCACGCCGACTGCGATCATCGTGGAGCGGAGCAACCATTCAGGGCGTTCAATGGCCCAAACTCCTTGGTCGTTCATCATGTGCATGACGCCAAGCATCATGTTAAGTCCTAGGGCAAGCATCAAAGTGCCATAGCCTTGGTAGTCGGACGAAGTGAACAATCCCGTCAGTATTAAGTCGGAATAAAAGTAGACCGCCACCGAAAAGGTAGCGATGATGACGCCCATCGCTGCCATTGCCATGGCTATGAGCGACCGAACACGCCCTAGTCCGTGTTGAAAGTAAGCGTTTACGGCCAATGGACTTATGTAGTTACAAACCCCCAACGCCAATGGATTCAGAAGCAGAATCACGTAGTTGGCGGCTGCTAACACCCCGGTAGCACCTGCGCCCAATTGCCATACGATGATCCATACCACTCCTTGCCAGTGAAGGAGCCCGACCATTTGCGCGAGAAACGACCACTTGGCTACTCGCCAGCTTCGCAGCAATTCATGAGCCGCACTCTGTGCACAGAATTTGTCGCCACGGAACGCTAAGAAGAGCCATGCAAGCGCTGGGAGCACGCAGCTCGCTCCAACGGCCAGGTAAGCTGTATCCGTACGCAGGCGTTCCCAATGAATCAAGACAAAAAGCATCAATACCTGAAGCGCACCTGACAATATATCCACAAGTAACGCAACGGAAATCCGCAGACGCGCAAGCTCAACTCTGCGGGCAAATTCACGCAGCAGAACGAATGGTGTGAAGATTGCCAAGGCACCGAGCGCGGCCGTAAGTTCGGACGGTACTCCGCTCCTGGTCCCAAGAAACGATGCCACGAGAAATGCGCCTCTTCAGAAGAATTCGTGGGTAAATTTCCTTTCGGGTAGTGCTCCGAGGTTGTGATACAGGGCG
>JAQCHP010000268.1 GCA_027619595.1 Planctomycetota bacterium | reverse complement strand
CGGAAGATACCGCGACTCAAACGGATATTCGACTTGCCAATCGTCGGACTGTGGATCCGCCAACACATGTGAACAGCTATTTTTTGTTTGGCTCGACATGTCTTGAGGAGATCTTGCGACTGCTGGAAGTGATTTACGGAACGAGGCTGGCGGACGTAAGCTTAGCAAAGAATTCACGCGTCTGCCGATAGGTCGTCTCCCACTCGGGCCACCGACCATCCGCTAGGCGATGCACTGCTTTTGTTCGCTCGTCGATCCACTTCGACCAAAAACCGGCATCGGCTTGTTCTGTCACCAGCGAATCGCCAATTTGCACGTAGATGGGCCCGGTACAGGCCATTCGATATGTGTCTTGTGCGACCGTCACAGCACGCACCATAAGCCACCCGCTGCGATCAAAGGTAACGGTGGGCAATTTACCTCGATGTTCCACTAACGATTCCAGCCGAACGTCGTGGACGACTTCGCCGTTACGAATCAACTGCAAGTATTCAATTTTTTCCCGCGTGGCCAATTGGGCTTCACATTCAATGGTAATCGATTGCCCGGTGTCTGCCACAAACTGATGTCCTGGAGGTTCACCGTTGAATGCGACTCGCAACAAGGGACCGTTGGTGATAAATACCCGACCCTGCCGCAAGTTATCCCACCAAGTCTCCAGTGTCGGTGTCCCGTCACAATGCACGCAGACCCGGTTGTAGCCGACGGGATTGGGCGAAATCCCTGACTCGCTCGCCGCAACTGGAGGAATCCGAAGGCCCAAGTTGAGCACATCGGCGTAGATTTTTTGCGACCAACGTGCATTGCCATGCATCGGAGGATACAACACGCGGTCCCTGGGTCGGCCATGATCTTCCTCATCCATCGCAGTGGTGCGGCGCAAATTCCCGTTCAGTAAACAGATCGCGTCAATGCGTTCCTGGGCTAGCCAAACTGGCAAGTCCCAGGCATAGGGTCGCAGAGCCACAACACAACTTGGTCGACGCTGCGTCCATGCCTGTTCGAACAAAAGTTGCGTCGCTGGAGTTTCCGCACGATGCTCAGGCAACACAATGGGGATTGAATGGCCAAGTACTGCGATATCGCCACCGGTGTGGCGTAGCAGCTGATTCGCGGCAACGATCCAGGGGGCCTGATCCAATGCCTCCTCAGTCGTCGAATCGCCAGTGGAACTATCGGAAACCGCGACCATGCACGCGACTTGGACGTCTTCCGCGTCCATCATTCTCCGCAGGCGGTCGATCGGTTGCTTCACAAGCAGGTCGCCGCTCCACCATCCCTCTTTCCGCAAATCGGCAATCCTCTCTAACGTCACTTCCTGAAGATTTTGACTCCCCTTTTCAATGGCAAAAGTTCCACGCAGGCTGCGGTATTCCAGTCCTTTTTCCAAGACGAATTCGTAGTCGCCCGCGGCCAGCGGAAACACATTGTCGGGTTGCACGAGGAAATAATCCGCATGCCCGACCGATCGCGGCGGATGTATCGAGCGTCCTTGAGCGTTTTTCAGATGCATGCGGACCGTCAGCGCTTCGCCCGTTTCCGCATCGTGGACCGACAATTTGAGCGACCCACTCATCGCCGAAACCGACCGACTCAATCCGCACCCTACCACCAGAAAAGCAAAAATCAAAAGCCGAACCTGTCGGCGCGGCCCCCTGCCCCGCTCGTTCTTGAGAGAATGACTCAGGGCCTTGTTGGCCGAGTGCCTTGTGGTAGTCGTTTCTGTACCCATACAATACGGCCTGTGAAACGAACTGAGAATTTGGATGCAAACCATGGCAGAGGAATACTATAAGACGTTGGGCTTGAAACGAAATGCCACACCTGACGAGATACAAAAGGCGTACCGCAGCTTGGCTCGCAAACATCACCCCGACATGAACCCCGGAGATGAAAAGGCCAAGCAACGTTTTAAGGAAGTGCAAAAAGCATACGAAATCCTCCACGATCCCGAAAAACGAACTCTGTACGACCAGTACGGTAGCTCGTTTGAGGCATTCCAAGGCGGCGGAGGAGCTCGACCTGCAGGGAGTGGTCCTCAGGGCCGCTCGGCCGGCGGACCGGCGGGTTCTGAATTTCGTTTTGAAGACATCAACGACCTGTTCGGTGGCGGGGGAGGAGCGAGTGGCGGGTTTGCCGATTTTTTCCGACAATTCTCGCCAGAGTCCCGCGCTGGACAGCGGGCCAGTGGGCGTGCGGCGACGGTCGAACACGAACTAGAAATCCCGTTCTCCACCGCCGTGAACGGAGGCGAAGTGCCGGTTCGAATCTCGCACGACGATGGAAAGGTCCAAACCTTGCAAGTCAAGATTCCGATGGGAATCGACTCGGGCCAAAAAGTCCGCGTCCGAGGACAAGGAGCACCCGGACGCAATGGCAAACCAAGTGACTTGATTTTTGTCATCAAGATTGCACCGCATCCTTGTTTCCTCCGGCAAGGACGCGACCTCGTGGTGCGCGTGCCGATTAGCATTCCCGAAGCAATTTTGGGAGCCAAAGTTGACGTCCCAACTCCCACCGGCGTTGTGACGGTCAGCATTCCATCCCATACATCGAGCGGAAAACGACTGAGAATCAAGGGGCACGGAGTGCGCAACATGAAGACCGAACCGGGCGATCTGTATGCCGAAGTCCAAATCGTGGTGCCAGGGGAAACATCCGTGATCGATACCGATCGATTGAAAGAAATCGATCCTCGCCCCCCCGAACAATTACGAAATGCTTTGCGATGGTAGACCAGCGTTTCCGGGCGTTCCTGCGACTCCGTCACAATCGAGAGTTCCAACGCGTTTTCGAGCGCAAACGAAGCGTCTCCAATTCATGGATGATCCTCTACGGCTGTGAAAACGACCTGCCGTACAGTCGCGTCGGTTTGACGGTCTCACGTCGGTATGGCAACGCAGTCGCCCGTCACCGCTGGAAGCGCTGGGTCCGAGAGGCTTTCCGACAGCAGCGGGTCGAACTCCCGCCGGGCATCGACATCGTGGTCCTGCCTCGAATCGGGGAGTCGAGCGACTACGCGCAGCTTTCTGGTGGATTTACGGAACTCGTAAACAGACTCTCTCGACGGCTCCACAAACAGTGAACGTGCCCCCAACCGCCGCGCCATGAATTGCTTCGTGAAATTCAACCGTCACGTTCGCCGGTTTCGACGAGCAACACGATTCGAAATCTTAGTGACCAATCCTATTCAGAAGACCCATTCAACCCAGTCCACTCAAAACAT
>JAQCHP010000092.1 GCA_027619595.1 Planctomycetota bacterium | reverse complement strand
GGGCTTTTAAAATTCGCCCCAACTCAGTGTTTCCGATGAGAATTTCGCTTTTCTCACTTTACCAATTTGGCTCAAGCCCGATCTTTTCGTACGCAAAATAAATCAGCTACGGCGATGCCCTACGGCCGGCAAAGCCCAAGAACAAGCAGAGTCGCTGACGCATTCGGGTTACGCGGAAAAAATGTTTCTCTGGCCTCCAGGTTCCGTCTGCGGGATCATGGAGCGTACACGAGAGGGCGTTCGGCCGTCTGTATTAGGTACTTGCTCATAAAGAAGTCAAAATCCCACGTCTGCATTCCAGCCGCGGGATTGTTGATGGCCAGCGTATTATCCGAGATGCCGACGATGACAACCCAGTGACCGCTTAAACGCCCTGGCCAAGCACCGGCGTAGATCACGGGGCCACGGCGAAGGAGATCCCACATCCCTTCGTTACTTAACGACGCGTAGAGTACGGTGAAGCCAAGCTGTTTGGCAATCTTTTCTCGATCCTGGATTCCTGTGTTGGCCGTGTAAAGCGCCTGTGTTTCCGGGTCTTCTGACGGATCGACGAGTCCCGTACCCATGCCCCGATCCCGCCAATACTTGACGACCATCTGCAACGAAGTGTACCAACACGACCACGTCTGAGGCTGTTGCTTGATGGGAACGTTGTGATGGATCGACGAATTCATACGTCCTGGCAACCAAATGTCGCCTGGGTTTGCCCCGCGGCTAAAGCAGTAATTCTTTCGGTCGGGTGTCAGTTTCGTGCAGCCTACATATTCCTGGAGGTACCAATTGACCTGCCGCGCGGCGGCCTGCTCATTCGTCGGTAATCCAGGATAGTTGAACCGTATCAACTCCCAGGCGGACATCCCTTTCCCACGCGCCAACGATGCCCAGCTATCGCCGTCGGTTACTCGATGTTTTCGCCCCCCAGCCGGACGGTAGTTCTGAGCCACGGGACGCCCCGGTCTTTCAATGCAGTTGGGAAGTATGGCAGACATGATGTGCTCCCTGCTTAGGTTGGGGTACGAGATGACGAATGTGACACGACAAGGATGTTGTCGCATAGCGAACCTGCTGGTTGCGTCAATTCGAAGGAGATTTTTCTTGATCCGCGTCTTGGTGACAGGGACCAGAGTCAATGCCTCGTCATCCCATCACGAGGCGAGCCGGAGTCTCATAGGCAGGGCCTCAAAGGCAGGGAATTCCCAGAGGGCAGAACCTCGGAACGAGATTAAGAATAAGTGCCTTACGACAGGCCTTCGAACAATCTCGAACCGACACGCACCATGGTCGAGCCCTCAAGAATCGCCAAGTCAAAATCCTGACTCATTCCCATCGAGAGTTCGGGTAGCGGTATTCCGGAAACTCGCACGAGGTCGTCTCGCAATTCTCTCAACTTGGCAAAGTCACGTCGTGCCTGGTCGCGTCCGCCGTATAGACTGGCCATCGCCATCAACCCATCGATCCGAACGCGATCCAGTTGGGTGGCTTGGTTGAGAATAACCTCGACACTCGCTGGTGCGATTCCGTGTTTCGTTTCGTCCCCGGATATATTGACTTCTAATAACACATCGACTGGACTGCGGTCGAGCGTAGCGTAGTGGTGAATATCTTGCAGTAATTCCAGGCTATCGACGCTGTGTAGATAACGTACCAAGGGGACCGTTCGTTTGACCTTGTTTCGCTGCAGATGGCCGATCAAATGCCAGTGTATCGGTAAGTCGCGGAGTAATTCGTGCTTCGACCACAATTGCTGCGGGCGCCCTTCACCCAATTCGGTACAGCCGGCTTCATACAGTGCACGCACGATATCGACGTCGATCGATTTTGTCACCGCGACCAGCCTAACACATTCGGAGGGGCGGCCGGCGGTGGCAATGGCTTCGGCAATCGCGTCCTGCACGCATTGAAGGTTGTGAAGAAGTTTGGTTCTCGCCGTAAGATCGACCATAAATTACTCGATGTCCATCAATTCCTCCACCTCGCCGTCGCTACCGAATCGCGCCGCATAGAAATCGGTTGCAAGGTTTTGGCCCAATACGGTTCGACTGGCCGCAGTCGCCAAGGATCGATAGAAGATCCACTGCTCTTGGCCGATTTGGACTCGATATCCCGCAGCGACGTCAGGACCGACGATGGCCAAGCTTTCTGCCACGGTCAGGTGTCGCCAAGTAAGTTGCTTACGACGTCGCTTTTTCGACAGATCAAAAAACATTGGTACATACAAGGCCGTTCCCGTCGTCGCTTGATGCAATTGACCCGTATTAGATTGCCAGATTCCTTGGTGAGCAGCGCTCCGCCACTCCGACAACCCTAATGGGAGGGCCTGACCGATCGGCGTAGAACCATCGTTAAGATGCAATTCGGTCGTCTCATCGACTGGATGGAGTGTTACCTGGGGCGCCATCGGAAACGTGACGCGATGTTCGATCTTGGCAGAGGTCTCACCCAGAATTGCATCGGCCCAGAAGAGAAAATCGTCGTCGTGGGCCAGGAGAAATTGCCGTTGGATACGCCAGCCATCGCCAAGTTGCGTCTCCAACTCCAAGTAGTCGACATCCTGGTCCGACATCCAGCACGTCTCCTCCCACGTCGGACTGGTGTTCATCGTACGTCCGTCGATTCGAAGTTCGTGCTCAAGTTGCCCCGACATCATTAGGCGTGCGCCATATCGCAATTCGATGCGGAAATTACCTTGCGGATAGAGCACCGAGCAGCTCGACGAATCGGGATCCCAATTTGTTTGCAACATGGCGAGTTCCGACCATTCGGAATGTTCCGAAGCGTCGGGTTTCACGGCCCGGAGAGCGCGTGCGCGACGGGACTTCGGCACCGGCAAGACACAATCGGCAATTGTTCGGTCGTCGGAATCGTGTGCCAGCGACAATGCGGACTCGACCAGGCTCGCAAAATTTCCGTGCGTCGCACTGGGTTGGCTCAGTACGGCCGTACCATCCGGTCGCGTGAAACGCAGCGATTGTCGGATGAGCCATTCCAACTGAACGCGTGCTTCACGTCCGAGTTTCCCTTTCTTTACGACAGAGTCCATTGCCGCACATCGTGTCCAGCACGCCAAGAGTAGCCGCATATCGTCAAAGTGGCTGGCGTGTAACATCCCTTCACCGTCGGTCGTTTCAAGGATCCCTTCGACAACGAGTTGTCTCGCCCGATTTCGCGGTTCGAAACAGGCAGGCAACTCTGGAAATACAAATGCGAGCGTGATACCTAATTCGCCACCGGCTAATTGCGTTGTCAAGAGGCTCCCTCGATAGCCAGTTCGAGCTTCAGCCGATTGCTCCACGAGTCGTTCCAGCACGTGCCACCAAACTTTTTCGTCAAGTCGACCGGCAAGGCGAGGCATCGCGTGGGCCCAAGCCAGTGAGATATACTGAAGTCCGGGCGCGGTCGCGATATTGTCATTGGCGCTGCGAGCCAAGAAATCGTTGGCCGCGAGATTCCAATCTAACAGACGCTCATTGTTGGTATCGTTTGACTTGCGTTTGAGCAAATCTAGCTGTTCGATGAACAGCTGATCGTTAGGATCGATAGCCGTTTGCACGCACCAGAGAAGTGGTAGGGATTCGGACGTCGACAAAATTTTGCGCAGGGTGCCGGATGCAGCTCGCTCGCCGAGATAATTCTGCCACGCCCGCCAGCTCGGACGTTCAAGTCCGTCCGATTTGAACGAAACATCGCGTTGACGGACTTCTTGCGAGGCGTCGTTGTCCATCGCCGAATCATCGTCGTTTGGCAGCCTGACGGTCGGCATCCATGGGGATTGGATTTCGAGTAAGTCCATTGCCGATTGCTCCTTGGTGTTTCAACTGAAGTTTGTCTGCCCTGTTCGCCCGGTGTACCGGTATCGTGCTCTGGGTTATTCTAGTAGAGGTTGTGGCGGACAACTACGGAGGTACGAACTCTGTTTCGGGGCTCAACGAGGAATTGGGCGCACTCAATGGCGAAATCGACCCACGAAACGCACGCAGGGGATGGACGGCAGAGATGACTATTGCTCAATCTAAGTGCACCCGCGGGAAGAGTCGTACGGTAGCACGGACTTTCCAGTCTGTGGGTGACGACCCGCGAAGGCCATCCCATGCAAATCGTTCCGCCGGTGCACTCCGGAACGGACTGCGCTCATTTCACAGTGGCCGTCTGGCAGGACGTGGCATCCCTTACCGCTGGTTATGGGTGCTGCTATACCTATTGGCCAATAGCGTGGGGCACCTTCACGCGACCGCGACAGAGACAGAGGCCAAAGCAGAGACAGAGACCGAGACAGAGGCCGAGACGCCGGCGGAAGTGAAAACCAGCGGTCAACCCCCCGCCGATTGGCCGATTCCAGCCAACTGGAAAAAGCTGAGTCGAGAAGACCAGTGCTGGATCGACGCTGAGCAAAAGCAGGTTATTGTGGGGGGCAAGGTCTGTTTGACGCGGGGGGTGCTAGAGATGTTCGCATGTCCGCAGCACACGAAAGAACACGAGTCGATTATTGCCGTCGACTGTCGGGCGCAGGTGGCGCATACCGCCCTCTTAGCGGTGGGAGCAGAAGCTGGACATCCGGTGCGGTACGAGCCTAAATACGAAGCCGCGACGGGGACGGTCGTCGACATCGACGTGGTTTGGCGCGACGACCAGGGGAAACAGCAACGGCGGCGAGCTCAAGAGATGATCCGCAATGCCAAGACCGATAAGGGCCTCGAGCAATCTTGGGTTTTCGCGGGGAGTCTATTTTGGGAAGATCCGACGACGCAGAAAAGATACTACCAAGCGGAAGGAGGTGAATTCATTTGCGTGTCCAATTTCGGCAACGCCATGTTGGATTTGCCCATCCAGAGTTCTGATACAAACGACAGTTTACTGTTCAAGGCGTTTACGGAAAACATTCCTCCGATGAACACCGATGTTCGGTTGATACTGACGCCACATAGAGCGACGGTGGTACCGCCTAAGAAGAAGGAGTAGTCGACGCCGATCTCCAATCTGTCGCGGCTAACGACAACGCAGGAGTTAGTAGACCGACGATATCTGATGGTAGGAGCCCTATCGTTTTGTGGCACCGTCGCGACGAGCATGTGACTGGAGAGGTATGTAATAGAGTTCGCAATTGTCGACGACCCAAGGGGTGGACCAAGTCTTTCCATCGTCCATATTGCAAACGTTGAAAAAGAATGTCTTGAACCGTTCACACTTGTAACCGTACGGTACCTGCGACATCAAATGGTCTTCGACTGTGAGGTTCTCGAGCCCCGGCCTAGCGTAATAATGTACCTGGCCGTCTGGTGTGAATGACATACCGAGCGTCCACCAGCCCGTTTTTTCAATCTTAGGCCCCTTCAGATCTATCCCGCGGTTGTTTGCGCGAATACGAAAATAGGCGGCATCTTCCTTGAATCGCTTATCTGTGGAACTGGCGAATTCTATCATCATCCCTGGCCAGTAGTCCTCTCGTGTGCGTCCACCATCCTTCCATATCATACTGTCTACCGAGGCACGGAATCCGAATGAAACACCGGTTCGGTTTTCCCATTTTTCGAACGGCGGCAGATAGACGCGAGCGACGACACTTGGCGATTGAGAAACAGGAATCGCTCCTCGCAGCCGGTAATTGCAGTCGGCAACGAGATCCTCTTGCTGCATGCGATGCGTCAGCGTGCCAGGTATCCCAGAATTGAGCGATTGAATCAGCAGCGCTCCCTGGCTCCCTTCGGGACCTCCTTCGGGAGTTGCTACGCGTCGAACGATATCCGGGTACCCACGCTTGATTCCTTCGTACCAACGATTATTTACTGTTCTGCCCAACGGCATCCTCTGATGACCGTCCATCTCCTCACTGCTTTTGGGGCCTGCAGGGTTGAATTTCCATTCTGGATCTTCAAAGTCATCGCCCACCTGCGGTACGTGTTGGCCGGTTCCCGGCACAATCGGCTCAGCTGTGACCACGGTAACTTGCATGCTTAAAACGCCAAAAAGAAACAATTGTCTGGCGAGTTGAATGTGGAAACGAAATTGCTGAGTCATTGAGTCTTCCCCAGTAGCGGGTGGGATGGATCACCGCAAACGAAATTGACCGAACCAGCCTGACTTGATAGGAATCACGAATTCTTAATGATTCGATCGCCAGTATGACAGCACTAGCCGCTCATCGACAAACTCGCACTAACACATCTATCGGTCGGTTAAATCGAACGCTTTTGGCGAATTCTCTGCTGGCATCAACTTGTCGACACGCCAGCCAACATCTTGTAGATCGCCCGTAAGGTCCGACTAGACAGACGAGGTATCCTCAATTCGTTACCCGAATTTGGCAAGTCTTATCCAACCACATCCGCATTGGACACAATCTAGTATCAGCTCGCGATAAGTTTGATCTACCTGTTTTTTCGGTGTTTTTGCTTTTTCGGCCTATCCAAACTATCACGTCTTGTCGGGCGTGACATCAGCGATAGTGCACGGCAGCTATACAAGCATGTCCCACCAACCACAAAAGGCCATTGCGTCAGTAGCTTTTTCCTGTTGCATCAATTCAGAGAATCAAAACCTCGCCTGTCCTTTCTCGAACGTTGACCGTCCGATCGCGACAAAATGGATCAGCAAATGGATCAGGACAGTCAAAATAAAACCCAAGACAGTCATATTCTTCGCAAGACAGTCAAGTTTTAGGTTTCGAGACAGTCGTGTTTTAGGTTAAAGACAGTCGTCTTGTTTTTCGGATTGCTGGCAGGGTCGGTAGACCGGTTTTTCGGCCGTAATTTGGCTCGAGCGGTCGAACTATTTGGGGTAGAGTTCGAAAAGGATGGCTGCGTCAAACAGAAATCGACCGAATTTGGTCGTGTGATTGCGCAGACTGAGCGCAGAAGGTGCTGAACGGCACTTCAAACTTGGCTGACAAGGCAGCCTGGAGAATTCAGGTAGACTACGATCCTGAGGCTTAAGGCGGACCGCTATCCCGAAACCTCTTGTGAATTTGACGGTTGCTCCACAAAGCAAGTTCGGCAAGCTCGAACCCCCTTCACGTACTTCCGCTTCAAGCGACGGGCAATCGCCTCCATCTGGCTTGGCATTGCAACAAAATTGTGGAACATTTCCGCATAGCGGTCGATCGTATCCAACCAATGTTTGGGGTCGATGCCCAGACTCTGGAGTAGTTCCTCAATCCGCTCCGGTACGGTTACTTGTTCATTCCTCGAACCATGGCCTCGACGAGCGCCAAGATGTAATGCCGTCCATTCGGTGATTTCTTGAAACTCGGTCCAATGCAACGGGAGGGTCCCCTTTTCAGAACAGCGTGGCGAGGGCAGGACGTTCGCCTGAGCTACCAGCCGCTTCATTCCGTCTTCGCCTTCGGTCACTTGCGCCACTTGGTCGTAGGCGATCGCTCGTTCATCCAGGAACAGCGGGGATAGCCAAGCCGCGTCCCCGCGATACCTGTGTGCATACGAAGAGAACGGATGGTCCTGAAGCGTATCACCCAGCCCCGCCCGGAAGGGATTGAGAGCGATATACACACTACAGGCGACCAGTGCCCCATCGCCATCAAGCCTCTTGCAACGGAATCGCTCCGCCACAAAATGCCCCTTCTTCTCGTCCCGACGGTTGAATTCCTTGGCTATCGGTTCCAACAGGCATTTCTGGAAATGGGACAGACTACTTAGCTCGCGACGGGCGTGTGCCATGAACCCCAGGTCCGCCACGACTTGGTCGATGACCTGTTCGGTCAGCTTCCGATCCTTGTCGCTCGACGGGATGTCGGACGGGTGGAGCAGCCATCTGCGAGCCACCTCACGGTCGGACCAGGCCAAAACGACGTCTGGTCGGTTGCGCAACAGCGTATGGATGTGATTCGATAACAGTGCGAAGTCAAGAACATCGATGGCGAATAGTCCGGCTAGGCGCTCCAGACGCAACTCGCAGAATTCCCACCTACCCGCGTTCTCTAGTTTCGCTTGCTCGTCACATCCCAGCAAGAAAAGCTGCCGGACACAACGTGTCATGCAGTGATAAATCCCCACGACGTACGGGTCGAAAGTATCCTTTCGTGGCGTTGCCATAGCATATTCCTTTCGTCTGTATGCAGCCGATTTTCGGCGATTTGTCGTAACCGGACTCGCGCTGGACAACCAGCGCGATCCAATCGCTCCGGTGACGACTCGGTCAGGCCAAGTGGGTATCCGGTGTGGACCCACTGTCCCTTACCCACTAAGACGTAGGACTAGGTGTATACCGAACAAACAAATCGGGAAAAGTTTGAGGATTTCGCCCGCTCGGTTATTTGGCGGTCGATGGTTCTTAGGCGACAAGCAAAGAATGTGTCGCGATTCTTTGGCAAGCGGGTGGGTGACGCATTTACTTGCTTGCGCTCCGTGCTTGTGCCGATGTGACGCGCGTTGTGACGTTAGCGTCTTGTTGAATCTGGCACGACGGCGGCAGCAAATCCACACTGCGGACACGTTGGCAGAAGACTTGGGCGAGTGGAGTTGCACTGAACGCACTTCTCATAGAGAGAGACACTGCAAGCAGGGCACGTGTACGGTTCATCCGAGACTTCATTTGGATTACCGACGGGAGGAGTAATCTTCAAGACGCTCTTGGCCGTCCATGCCATGAATTTCCAAGGTCCCCGTCTTATGGGAAAATCGCAGACCGGACAGAGAAACGCTTCGTACGCTTCACGGTACCGTTTCAACAAGACCTCTGCGCGAGGATGCGCACGGGATCGCAGCAAGTAGGCCAAGGTTCTGCCAACAACCGCCAGTATGACCCCGAGGAAAATGTACTTGAAATACTGCGATGGGAAATGGTCATGCATCACCGAGATCACTCGGGCCGATACGGCCAGGACCGCCATCAAGACCATGGCCGCATAGGTCCCTTTCCGCATGCCCCAAAATAAGCCACAGACCGCTAATAGTAACGGAATCAAGACGCCTAACTTCCAAAGGGCAACTTTCCAGTTGTGTTGCTCCATCCGTTGCTCATACTCTCGGTGGACTGGCTGCCGGGACTCGTCCAATTGAGCAAGTAATTTCTTTTGCTGCTGTTCCAGCGACAGTAGTTCCTCATTGAGCTGAGTCACTGCGGCAGCCCGTTGTTGGTATTGGTCCTGTTTCTCGAAAAACTGTCTCTGCGCTACTGCCATCGCGGTTTGTTCATCGACCGAGATTGCCATCGATTTTTCAACGCGCAAACGCTGAAACTCAAGCAACTGGTCCATGGTTTTTTGCGAGCTATCGGTTTCACCACGAAGCGTCTGTAGGCGACGCTGTTCTGCGTCCAGCTCAGAACGAGTCAGTTCCAGTTCCTGTTGGAACTGGAGCTGACTTTTGAGCAAGTTGGGATCGATAAGTTCGGACTCCAACTCTGCGTAGCTTGGCGCCGGAATCTCGCCAATGTCGTTGACCACAAATCCCGTGAACCAAAAAAACAGCACGAGAAAGCCAACGTTAAACAATCCGATCAGCCAACGAAGGTGGCTCGGACCGCTAACTGGATGGGACGACGACATGTTAACGCCTCTTGCATGAAGGTCATACCAAATGTCATCCTACGCTGTCGTCTAGAAAATCCCAAGAGCAACTAAGCTGTATCGCACAACAAGCCCGGCCGCGACCACGCTTACCATGGACATTAACTTGATCAAGATATTCAAGCTGGGGCCACTCGTATCTTTGAACGGATCGCCGACCGTATCGCCCACGACACCGGCCTTGTGCGCATCAGAGCCCTTACCACCAAAGTTTCCGGCCTCAATGTACTTCTTGGCGTTATCCCACGATCCACCGGAGTTGGCCATGAAAATCGCGAGGCAGAATCCCGTGGTAAGTGTCCCGACTAACAATCCAAGCACACCTGCCACGCCCAGTAACATGCCGACAACCAAGGGGGTCGCGAGGCCCAACACGGATGGCAAGATCATCTCCCACTGGGCAGCGCGAGTACTAATCGCTACCGGCGTCGCATAATCGGGCTTATCGGTGCCGGCCATGATGCCTGGCTTCTCGCGGAATTGTCGGCGCACTTCTTCGACCATTCCCCGCGCGGCCCGACCAACCGCCTTCATTGTCATGGCGCAAAAGACAAAGCAGGCCATGGCCCCAGTGAACATACCCACGATTACCTTGGGGTTCATCATGTTGCCATCGTAATAATCGGCAAAATCAACGAGGCTCGCTTTGGTGACCGGTACCAAATCCCGTCGCTGTGTTGAACTGCTTTCGTCGTTCGCTTTTTGCTGGAAAACGAAGCTCACACGCCCCGAACCGTCTTCCTCAATCATCCCTGCGGGGACTCTTCCTGCCTCTTTGTAGCTGAATGGCACCTGGGACCAACTATCACCGAGCAACTGACGATCGCGGGGCATGGCCAAGTACGATGTGACCTCTTCGCCCTTCTTATGGAACACCAGTCCAGGAGATGCGCGGTAGAATCCGTCCTCTTCAGCCATGACTGCCGATTCGGCCCAATGTTTGCCCATTCCATGCCGTACTTCTTCGACATAGGCGGCCAGCAATGCCAACGCGGTGAGCGCCGCCGATCCAATGGCAAACCCCTTCCCTGTGGCTGCTGTCGTGTTTCCCAAGCTATCCAAGGCGTCGGTCCGTTCACGTACGAACGGTTCTAGGTGCGCCATTTCCGCATTTCCACCGGCATTATCTGCAATTGGGCCGTAGGCGTCGGTCGCTAAAGTAATTCCGAGAGTGCTCAACATTCCCACGGCGGCAATGCCGACGCCGTAGAGTCCGAGCGTAAAATAGTTCATGTCATTGAAATTCCAGCCGTTTGCCAAACCAAACGACGCCAGCGTTCCTAGCGAGACAATCACGACTGGCATCCAAACGCTCATCATGCCGTCGGCGATACCCCCGATAATGATGGTGGCGGGCCCTGTCAACGATTGCTCCGCGAGATCGCGGGTTGGCTTGTACTCGTCGCTCGTTGAATACTCCGTCCACTTGCCAATGGCCCAACCCGACAAGAGTCCGATGATGACGCTAAAGGCGACCCCTGGAATCCCGAAAAAGACGGTTCCGGGAGTCTGGGGCATCAACAGTATGGACAAGATGATTGCCGCCACAACTACGCCTAGAGTCGATGCATTGATACCGCGGGCCAGTGCCTTTAACAGTGCTTTCTGACTGGCATCCTCATCGGTTTTTACCCAGAAAATCCCCATCACCGACAGCAGGATGCCGACTGCGGAAATTGAGATTGGCAGGAAAATGGAATAGATCTGTGCCTGTTCGATAGTCCAGCCATCAGGCAATAGCTTATCCGACGAAAATGCTGAAACGCCCAACGCGGCCGTTGCCAAGATCGAGCCGCAGTAGGACTCGTAGAGGTCGGCCCCCATCCCAGCCACGTCCCCGACGTTGTCCCCGACGTTGTCGGCAATGGTAGCCGGATTGCGTGGGTCGTCTTCCGGAATCCCCTGTTCGACCTTGCCCACAAGATCGGCACCGACGTCCGCAGCCTTCGTGAAGATGCCCCCGCCCACGCGTGCAAACAACGCCTGGGAACTGGCCCCCATGCCAAAGCAAAGCATTGTCACCGTAATGCTGTTGAGATCGAGATTAAAGCCCCATCTCAGAATCCCAAACCACAAATTGATATCCAACAAGCCCAATCCGACCACAGTAAGCCCCATCACGGCTCCCGAACGGAACGCCACTTGTAAGCCCTGATTGAGTGATTTACGAGCACCGGCCGCCGTTCGGCTACTGGCCCAAGTAGCGGTCTTCATGCCAAACCAGCCGGCCAGTCCTGAAAAGAATCCACCCGTTAAGAAGGCAAACGGCACGAAATGGCTCTGTACACCTTGATAGGCCATCCAGGACAAACAGGCGAAAATCACGAGGAAAAAAGCTCCCACAACCTTGTACTGCTGCTTCAAATAGGCGTTGGCGCCCTCGCGCACGTACCCCGCAATTTCCACCATGCGTTCGGTCCCTGGGTCCGCCTGCATCATCTTTTGGTAAAACCGCCATGCTTGCCAAAGAGCATAAACCGACGCCGCCAAGGAAAGTGCCCAAACGATCACATAAACTTGCATGAAATCCTCTATTTTCGCTTGATTACTCCCCCGGTGCCAAATTCTCGCGACCGACGGAGGCAAAAAGATCCAAAACCACAGGTGCCGGATTCTAACGCAGCGGAAATCGGACTGTCAACGCGGCGGTCGGCAGATTCTCGGCCCTTCGTACGCCAGTCGGCAGAAGACAAGGAGATGAATGGTAGGTGACTACCACGCGTCCCCGGTGGGCTCGATCTGAGGTGGAGTAGACGATCGGATACGGCGATTTCCAGCCAATTCTTTGCGGAAACGCCTTGGCGGTGATGTTTTTGAACACGGTTGCCTTTCCCGCTGAAAGGATTCGATGAATTCGCTACTGTTCACTATCGCTATCGCTAACCGATTGACATTCTACGTCCTTTGAAGACGGTGGTGGCGAATGCCATTATTGGCGTACGGATATGACGCAACAGAAATCATGCCAGGTGTAACAGAGGTTCTTTGCTATGGAATCGCCGTTGTTGTGAAGCCACTTCCCTAGACAAATACCTGCCGAGTGGTTCGGCTTCATTTTCAGGGTCATTGACACAGAGTGCGATTCGAAGCCTGAGCCAAGGTGAGGGAAATGAGCCGAGTACAAGCTGGCTGTATCCGCTAGCGAAGTATTCATTGGCAGATGTAGTTTGCGATAGCCCCTCGCAAACGCCTATCAGGCCTGCGTTTCTACATTCACTGCCCGACGAGAAGATCCTCTACTTGCTCGTTGTACAATTGATCCAGGTTCAATTGTTTCAGGTTCGGCTTGACACACTTGCCGAAATCCTCACAATCGCACCCGCAACGAATGCGAACTACGCAGGCACGCATCTTGGCCACGGAAGGCGGGATGCACGCGTGGTTTCACGATACGTAAGTCTCGTACAGTTAATACTCAATGCTTCAAGTATGCCTAGGCAAGGAGGCCGGCCGCATGCTGTCTACACAGCCATTATCCCGTGTCGGACTGCAGTTGTCCGATGTGTTACCTCAGGCACGTCCGCTCGGTGCGGGTGACGCTTCCTTTCAGGCGTGTTCCACGCATGCCGATTCCGTACGTCCGGGAGATCTCTTCATTGCGGTTGATCTGTCGGACCACGACGGCCACCACGATGCGCTATTAGCCGAGCGGCGTGGAGCGTCGGCGTTTGTCACGGAGCGAGTTCTTCCCGTTCGAACGCCTCAGTTTTTGGTCGACGACTCGCGGTCGGCACTGGCACACATCGGCCACGCGCTGGCGGGTCATCCTAGCCGCCAAATGCAAGTCGTGGGCGTTCTCGACGGTATTCATACTGTCACACCAACGGTACTTATATCGGCTGCCCTGGAACGCTCGGGTTTCACAACTGGATTGGCGAACGAGCTCGGCGCATGCGATGGTTACGAGACCACTGCCGCTGTCACGCCAGTTGGTTCAGCCTTGTCGTTTGCCCGTTGGTTAGCGGAGTCTCAGGCCAATCAGGCGACCCATGCCGTTGTGGGCATCACTCCTTCGGTTGTGGTGAGCCGTTCGATGGAAGCTACTCATTTTTCGCATATCGTATTAACGGGCCTGCGCCCTGACCGGGGGATCGGCTATGCCAGCCCGCGGCGAGCGGCAGAGATGCTGCTCAGTCAGCTTGATCCACACGGCCTACTCATTTATAACCGCGACGATCTGTTGTGCCGTGAAATTGCCCAGAATACGTCGGTTCCTAGCGTCAGTTTTGGCCTTCACGGAGAAGCAGATGTTCGTGGCGAGATTGTAGAAAAACACCGCGGCGAACAGACGCTGTTGGTCGAAGGCATCGGAGATTTCGCTGCGTTACGCACACGCCCTTTTGGTGGTCGTCACGCGTCGTTTTGCTTGGCAGCGTCGGCCGTCGGGCTGACGCTGGGTATCGAATTTTCTCAGATCTGTAGCGCAATCGAAAGGGTGGATCGATTGCCATTGGCTCTGGAGCCTGTCTGTGGCGGTCAATCGTTTGGTATTTACTTGGATTCTGCCTGGGACCCCTGGTCTGTGCGACAGTGTATTAAGTCATTCCAAGGAACTACTTCTGGCCGGTTGATTACTGTCACCGCGGGTAGTGCTCAACTTTCGGTTCAGGAACATGCCGTCCTCGGACGAACCGTCGAGGTTGGATCTCACCTGCAAGTGCTCTGCGCGGATCCGCAGAATGAGCCGGGGGGTCGACTCAAATCGATCCATCAGATTTTGGATGGCTTTCAAGACCCGTCGACAGCCGCAGTGTGCCCTGATCGCAGTAAGGCAGTTGAATACGCACTCAATTCGGCCCGTCCGGACGACGTTGTGCTGATCACTGGGTGTCGCGGCGAGATTGGCAAGCAAACAACGCGCAAGACTGATCGGCACATTATCGATCAGTGGCTGAAACGGGACTTGAGTCAGTCTGCCGCTTCGTTGCCGTCGAATTCCTAACGGCACTTCACTTCATTGTCGCTTGTATTTAAAATCGGCTAGTCATTGCATGAATGACCTTTGCGCTTCTTCACTGGCCCAGATCGTTCGTGGGGTCCTTCGCGTGAGCAACTTGCCTCCGTTGGGCGGTGCTTGGGAGCCCGTCAACGTTGTTTGCTTAGACGCATCTCGCCTTCAGCCCGGTGACGTCCTCTTGTCGGGGCCGGGTTTGGACGAGCGGGTTGCGGGACGGCGACAACTCGCCGAAGAAGCTTTTGCTCGGCAAGCAGTGGGCGTGGTAACTGCGTACAGAACCACCGAACCCTGGGCGGGGACTTTTGTCATACAGGTTCCCGATGCCCTGGCCGCCCTCACCCAACTGGCTCACTGGAACCGCGTACAGAATGGCAGCACGTTGGTCGCTGTGACGGGCAATCGGTGTAGCAGTACGCACAATGACCGACTGAGTGCACACTTAGAGACGCTTCTTTCCACTCGACATGATGTGCAGCGAATAGCCGTTGAGCCCCCGTTCGATTTAGTTTCCGTTCTTGCCAGCATGCTCGCGATTCGCCGTGAAGGCGACGTGACGATCCTGTCGGCCCCCGGAGACATCTTACGACAGGCGATTATTGAACTGCGCCAGTGCCGCCCCAACCTCTTGATACACTGCGAAACGGACGTGCCCTCAGGCTTTGCGACGTCGCTGTCAAAGCTGTGGGGTAGTTTGCCGAACAGCAGTCGAGTATTAACCACTCAGCCGTCGTTGCTCTCGCAGGCAACGGGCAAGGAAAAATGTCAATTTGTGACGGTTGGAACGACAGGCCATTGTGATATAAGGTTCGATATTGAGCGGCAGCCACGGCGTCCGTCTGCAATTCGTTACGGCGAATCGATGATTGGTATGTGCTTATACGACCTTAGTCTACAAGAAAACTTACTGCTCTTGGCCACATGCCTTGAACTTGGTATGACTGCTGCCGACTTGAAGAAGGCTTGGCGGATCTTCACAGCCAAAGAACCTTCGAAAAATCAACGCCGGGCCGCCTAGTACTTCCCTTGAGAATACCGGCATTCGGTGATGAGTGGCTGTACAAATTGTCTTCGAACGAAAACTTTGCCCAAGCGAACTCTGAACTCTGAACTCTGAACTCTGAACTCTAAATTCTAAATTCTAAATTCTAAATTCTGAACTCTAAATTCTGAACTCTAAATTCTGAACTCTAAATTCTGAACTCTGAGGAAAAAAACTTGCCGCGTGTGCCGATGCTGCGGGCTTCGGCACAGCCCTCCCTCCTGGGGTGAAAAGCAACCGACTTGTGTGACAGTGGCTGTTGGGTCAGTCCGTCGTGCGAGTGCTTCGCGGCGAGAACATTCTTGTCCGTTGGTCGGGTCCGCAACTGTGGGCCCGGCCAACGGCGTTTTCCCTGCCGTCCCCAATCTCGCGTAACTCCTTTAGAATTGCAGCTGAAGGTTTTCAAAGGAGTACATCTGGTGGGGAGATCATCGTGGCGAGTTCAGTGAATCTGTCGGAGTTTTCAAATCGCCCCGTGGCACTGGTCACGGGCGCCTCGCGTGGCATTGGCCGCGGAATCGCAGAGCGGCTGGCTCAGGACGGCTATGCGGTGGCGATCAACTATGTCCGGAGTCAATCCGTGGCGGAGGAACTGGCAGCAATTTTACAGCAGACTTCCGGCGACGGATGGGCGCTCCAGGCGGATGTTGGCAGCGTATCACAAGCCAATACGCTCGTGGATCGTATCCTGGCTCGATGGGGTCGCCTGGATGTGCTCGTCAATAACGCGGGGATCACTTCGGTCGGCAGAGCTGATCTGCTCGACGCCAGCGAAGCCGGTTGGGATACGGTCTTTGCTACGAATTTAAAGGGTCCGTTTTTCCTTACGCAGCGAGTTTGCCGGGAAATGATTCGCTTGCGCGCCGATGGGGTGCTCAACGGTGGGACGATCGTCAATATATCGTCTATTTCGAGTTTTGCAGTGTCGGTGAACCGCGGCGACTACTGCCTGACCAAATCGGCGCTATCGACCATGACCAAGCTGTTTGCTGTCCGTATGGCGGAGCACGACGTCTATGTTTACGAAGTCAGTCCGGGAGTTATCCGTAGCGACATGACGGCGCCGGTTCAAGCTAAATACGATGCGTTGATCGAAGATGGCCTGTCGCCTATACGACGGTGGGGCGAACCCAGCGATGTAGCTCAAGCTGTCTCCTCGTTAGTTGCTCGTGCATTCCCGTTTTGCACGGGGCAATGCCTCAATATTGACGGTGGCTTTCACATTCGGCGTCTGTAGTTTTACAATTGTCCAATTCCGGCAATCGATTGAACTTGTTGCGGTAGGTACTACTATTGAATCGAATTGGCCCGAGGAATCGCCTTCAATCGCGGGAAGAGAATCGAGCGATCGCATGAATTTTGCTCTCTTAGGAGCGGACAAAGAGTTGTTTCGGCTCGCCGAAGTCATCGCTGCAAGTAGCAGCCATCGTATTGTGGCGTTGTGTGATACGGGGGAGTGGGAGCCTCGGCTACGTCGGCTGTTTCCCACGGCACAACTTGAGAGTGGCGTGGACGGATTGCTACACCATCCTCAGGCGGACGCCGTGATCGTCAATTGCGCGCCCTTTGCAGCGGACCGGGACGATGCCTTGCGTAAATTCGCTCAGGCCGGGCAATGCTTGATCCTTACGTTCCCGGCGACCACGCATCTTATGGCACTCGAACTCGAGATGATTCGAGCAGATTCCGGTGCCCAGATGATTACTTTTTTGCCGGACCTGGAACAATTCCCCGCCCATCTCACTGCCACGAATGATTGGGACACTGAGCCGACCGGAGTGGACCGTACTTCCGACGACGTAGAGACCGCCGGCTTTGAACAGGTCGTCTGGGAGCGGGCCATCGACCCGTCCGCGACCCGCGAAAGGGTGTGGATGCAATTGGCTCGCGACTTGCTGCTAACTCGACTGTGGATGGGCCCGTTCCGCCAAGTGACGGCGATGTCAGCTGAAAATCCCAGCGAAGCGAATAACATCAATCAGCAGAGGTTGGGGCACGCGAGCGTGATGGCCAAGACCGAAAAGGGAAGAATGGCCCGTTGGTCGACTGCACCCCAAGAGGCGGGTGTAGCGAAATGTCGATTGTCACTGACACGCGATCATGCCACTCAGACGGCAGTTTGGGACGACTCAAGCGACCATTGGCAGTTCGAGGCGGAATCGCCGTCAAGTGACTCGGTTTCGGAGAGCCGTGCCGCACCGCAGGACGATGGCCAAAGCTACGCCCGATTGTTGGATACGTGGGAAAATAATTACAAGAACAACACTACTGGCATTCCTTGGAGCACCGTATGTCAAGCGTTAGTGATGGTCGATGGCTTGGAATATAGCTTAAAACGTGGCCGGCCGGTTGACTTACGGAACGACTTGGTAACGGAAGAAGATTCGTTCAAGGGGATCATGGCAGCCGCGGGATGCCTGCTGCTGTTGGGGGTTCTGATGCTGCTATTTGTCGTCGCGATGGTTGAGGCATTGCAACTACCACTCCTTCAATGGAGTGTATGGCGTAAATGGCCCCTTTATTTGTTGATACCACTCCTTGGATTCTTGTCACTTCAGTTACTGAGGCTATTTGTCTATCGCAAAGAAACGCCACGCTGAGTACACCCGCTGTTAGACAAGCCAGGGGCTCTGTTGGAGTTTGGCAATTGCGAGTAGCACGTCATTTCGGTTCGTGGGACGGTGGTAATCGCAGTGACCAAACGTCATTGCTCGCTTGGTACTTGGGCAGATAATTGCCTCCACCGAAAACGCACAGCCTGTTGTTGAGCACAACTGCTGGGTGGTAGGCCCGAGGGGACCAAGAATCCAAGGGGCCTGCCGTTCAACTTGATCCCATATGCGGCCGTCGGCCGACGACCAGACATCGCGGGGAGGCGGTTCAAAAGAGTTGAACCATCCCCCCATTACCCACAGTCGATCCCGATACACGAACTCCGCCCGCGAGTCCCAAGAGAAAAATTAGCGGTATCTTTGCAGATTTTGGCACCGTCACCGCACAATTCCTTCAGATCCGTCGACACGGAAATGTGGAGGTACATGAACGGGAATTGGTCCAAGCTACTGTCATTCCAACCCTCATGCCAGCCCCAGTCGTCTGGTTCCTCGGTCTGGTTCCTAGTCGCAGGATCCACACATTTTACCGAATTGTGCTCCATCCGTATCGATTGAGCTGTCGTTCCTCATGATGTCAGTGGACAGCCTGGTCTAACCCGCCAAAAAAGGATGCTTGACCTTGGCTTCCCCTATAGATTTTCAGCCGTCATCGAGGTTATTATCCTTGGGCCTAAGGCGGCATCGTATCAGAAATAGAATGATGTAGACAATCGACTATTAAGGGAGAAATGTAACGTGCATTTACTGAAGACTGTGTTGTGTGTGATCGGGGCGGTGGCCCTGCTGGCGGGCGAATCGCTGGCCAGTGAGGCCCATTTGGCGATACCCGACCTTAAGGCGGGAACTTTTGGAATCTTTGGCGTGCAGATCACGGCGTACAACTTGCTGTTGTATGGATCGGCCGTCATCTGCGGAACGCTGGGGATCAGTCTGTATCTGCGATCTCAAATCGCCAGCTTGCCGGCGCACGATTCGATGCTCAAGATTGCCGACATCATTTACCAGACTTGCTGCACCTATTTGATTCAGCAGGGCAAGTTCCTGATCATGTTGTTCGTCTTGATTGCTGCCGCCATGGCCTATTATTTCATGGGGCTGCAAGGAGAATCGCTCAACACGACGGGATTGGTATTGCTGTTCTCGGTCGTGGGGATGATAGGTTCGTACGCAGTGGCCTGGTTCGGTATACGCGTCAATACCTATGCGAACGCTCGCACTGCCTTTGCGGCGTTGCGTGGCGAGCCATGGGACGTGGTAAGTATTCCGTTGCGGGCCGGTATGTCGATTGGACTGTTCCTAATCTCGTTGGAACTGGTGATGATGGTGGCCATTCTTTTGTTTGTGGATCGAGCCATTGTGGGATATTGCTTCCTCGGATTTGCCATTGGCGAGTCTCTGGGTGCATCCGCGCTGCGGATCGCCGGTGGCATCTTTACGAAGATCCCTTTGTGTCAATGACCCTGAGACAGTTTCCTCCCCAATAATTAGACTCTAGGGCGAGGAGAAAATC
>JAQCHP010000267.1 GCA_027619595.1 Planctomycetota bacterium | reverse complement strand
CACGAGCCTCATCGGTGTCATCCACGTTGATGGCAATGGGATCGGCAAGCGAATCCAGAGATGGCTGGTCAGCAAGCTCGAAAGCACATCAATCACCGACGCGGCCCTCATCGACGAGTACCGCAGGTGGTCAAACGCACTAGACGCCCTAGGGATCGCCGTTCTTCAATCAATCACAAATCGTTTGGTTAGTCGCATCGAGCCGATGGCTGATGGCCTCTACGTGCGGGGACAACCGAGTCCGCCACGACAACTGGATTTTGAATTGGGAATCGAAGGTAACAAGACGATCCGACTGCCACTACGCCCGATTCTGCTCGGCGGCGATGATCTCACGTTCGTCTGTGATGGTCGAATCGCGCTCGACCTCGCAACGACGGCTCTCCGTTCGTTTGTGAGGGAATCAGCTATTATTCCCGATCTCCAACTATTGGGAGACGACCCTGTGACCGCATGTGCTGGTGTGGCGATGGTCAAAGCACATGCCCCGTTCAACCGCAGCTACCAATTGTGTGAAGACCTCTGCGCGAGCGCTAAACTTGCGAAGCGTGATACCGAATCAGGCAGTCAGTCATCCAACACTGGCTGCTGGATCGACTGGCATATCGGTACGATCCGTCCCGACGAGTCGGTGGTTGACATCCGCGAGCGGCAATACCAAAGACAGGAACTGACTTGTCGGCCCTATCCACTCGACGGCGATTCTTCACAACGCCTGACTTGGGAATGGCTCGACAGTGAATTGCTCGGTGAATCGGCGACGGACGGAGGGAATCGACTCAGTTTCCGCAACGCCGAAGGCTGGGGCGAACGCCGTAACAAGGTGAAGGCCTTGGCGAGTCTTGTCGGCGACGGTGGCAACGCTGTTCGAGAACAGCTTGAGGCGTGGAGTTCCGTGGCCCCGGATCTCAGGCTTCCAGGCCCCATCGACGTAAATGGCTTCAAAGGAAACCGTACCCCATTGCTCGACTCTGTGGAACTTCTCGACATTCATCTCCGGCTGGAGACGCCGAAATCGTCCCCGCAGGTTGAGTCAGTGACAGCCGAGGTTAAAACATGAATTCCCCACGAAAACTTCACATCGAATTGTTGTCCGATGCCACCTTTGGCCGTGGCGAAGGAACCGCCGGTGAAGTCGATACCGAGGTTGAGCATGATGAATTCGGTATTCCCTTCGTCGGAGGGAAGGCCGTGCGCGGCCTGCTCCGCGATACATGGTTGTCGATGCGGCCACATTTCCCGGAACTACGAAAGGCCGGAGACCGAGTATTTGGCCCGACAAAACGATTTCTTGATGTCGGTGTGCTGCGAGTCGGCGACGCCCTACTCCAACGGGAAGCGCGAGATTGGTTGATCGCGGCGGCCACGCGAGCAGATGAACGGGACTGTGTATCGCCCGCGATGATCCTGGCTGCTTGCACGGACATCCGCTATCAGACGGCCGAAGACCGCCTGACTGGTGCTCCCGCTCCGGTCACACTTCATTCCTCGCGAGTTGTGTTGCGTACGTCCGCTTTTGAAGCCCCGTTGACTTGGCGGACCGGCGACGGCCCCGAGGAAGACGACTTGCGAGTGCTCGCGATGGCAGCGTTGGCGACCCGCCACGGCGGTCTGATGCGGAATCGTGGCCGAGGTCAACTTCGCATCAGTCTAGACGGCGACCTCGAATGGACACGACGGTTGGCGGGCATTGCTACCAGCGAGGCCACAAGATGAGCCGGTCCGCAAAGTATCTACGCTACACTCTCACGTTGCAGGCCCCAGCCATTGTCACGACGTTGTCTGGTGACCCGAGTAGTTCGACGACTCAGCCATTTATTCCAGGTGGTGCTCTGCGCGGCGTTCTTGCCGGCGAGTTGCTTAACAAGGGTGTCTCCGCCGACAGTAATGACTTTCGCCGATTGATCCTTGAAGGCGACGTGCGCTTCCTGCACGCCTATCCCACGAGCGGTTCAGTACGTTCCCTGCCCGCACCGATTCCGTGGAGGAAAGTAAAAGGGTTGGCGGGGACATTGGCCCATGACCTGACGGCTTACACCGGCCGGGTCGATCCGGAAACGGAGTTCGACGCCAGTGATGACGGCGAACTCAGTGTTGATCCCGTCGAGACATGGCCAACAGTGTCATTGATGCGCGTCGAATTCCCATTCCTCGAATTCTCCGGTTCGACCACGCGCGGCCTGAAAGCCCGTACCGATACGCGCTCCCACCAGCAGCGAGATCGTGTCAAAGGTCGTTCGTGGAAGACGCCCCACGACGATGGCAGTGAAGAAGCACACGGTGCCCTTTTTGCCTACGAATACCTTGAGCCAGGCCAGACATTCCACGGTTTGATTCAGGTAATCGCCGACTCGGAAACTGAAGCCGAGGCGATCATTGTAAAGATCACGGAAATCCTAAACCGGCGACAAATCGCTGTTGGTCGGTCTCGCCGCGCCGGTTACGGCGGGGCGGCGACAATCTCAATTGATTCGACCGAACCACATGAAGCCCTATGGGGAGATGTTCAACAAAACGACGTTCCCTCCGATTCGCTGTTTCGAGCTTACCTGCTTTCCGCTTGTATCGTCCGCGATCCTTTCACCGGACAACTTGACCCATGCGCGCTACCCGGACTCCTGGTGAAACGCTTTGGCGGCGAAGCAGTGGTCAGCGTCGAGCGGACTTTGTGGGACTTCGAGACCATTGGCGGCTTCAACCGCAAGTGGCAGATCGAAGTACCGCAGGCACTCGCTGTCAAGGCGGGATCGGTTCTCATCGTCAAGGCGAAGCAAACGATTCCGGCTGCCGCATTCCGCCAGATTGAGCATGACGGATTCGGCGAACGGCGGATCGAAGGTTTTGGACGGCTGGTGTTCCTGAAACGCACCGAGTCGTTGAAATTGTCGATTGCGACGGCTGACCCATTGTGCCATCCAATGCAGCAGCCGACGACTGAGCCATCAGAACTCATCCGGTTTCTGCAACGGCGTCTCCTCACTGTCGCCTTCTCTCGATCCCTGGACCGCCAGGTGAGAGCAATCGTGGGCGACCTCAGAAATATCAGGATTCCCACAGGCAGCTTGCTTGGTCGGCTGCGGATTCCACTCAGAAACGGTGATCCGGCGGCTGGTCTCCAAGCTTTGCAGCAATGGCTCGATGGCCGGGATTCCAACAGTCGGACAGCATTGAAGGAGGAGGCCCAGAAGAAACTTCGCGAATGCCTGCTCGCAAACGGAATGCCCCTGCGGGACTGGCTGATTCAGACCGCGA
>JAQCHP010000266.1 GCA_027619595.1 Planctomycetota bacterium | reverse complement strand
CAGGGACTTACCTACGTAGCACGAACGCAATCGATTTGACCCGTTTTACCCACGGATTCATCGGAAGAGCTGAGATTTTAGACCGCCTTGCAACGGCAACGTCAATATAGGACCGTCGAATTAGTAGTCATATCCAGAATTGCCACCACTTTTTATTCCTACGACGCTCATCTCGCCTTCTTTCTTCTTCTTGTGACCATCGCTCAAGGTCTAATTCGTACTCAATGTGCTCTTGAACACTCTCAGAGCTAACACAGTCATCCAGTTCCGTCTCATAGCATGGCCCACCTTCATGGTCGGCCATGTAGACCTTGTCGTCTTTCCCAATCACCATGAAATACGTATCGCCACAACCGTCGTCACCGATCGCAAGGAAATGGTTGGGCCATGCGAGACCGAACCAGCCCTCTTTGCGATGCTCTAGGTTGACCTCGATGACGTATTGCGAATCGCTGAACAGCCCGTGCCTGCAGATGCCCTCAACTTCAGGGCACGGGTAGTTTAGGACCACACTGGCGTAGGACTCCGGCACCTTCAACCCCAGTTCCTGTTCGATTCGTTGGACATCTTCGGGCATCATCAGCTTCGAACCTGTATCAATTGGTCCCGACTTGAACGAAGAAAAAGTTTGTGTGGTGAACTGAATCGCTGGGCCGTCGGAGTCGCGAGTATCTGGACATTACGCGGCACCTACCTCTTGGCTAAAGTCTACCGTATGAACCGTTCGGAAAAAATGTACCTTGTAACCCGCTGCGACCTAATGAAAAAGAGCGTGACGCTTATGGACGGCGCGGACGCAGCCTGGATCAGTTATCGAAATGTGGAGAACTGACAGAAGCTCGTATCCTAAAAATTTGTTCTCAGCATGCTCCCAGCTCATTCCAACGCTACGTTTGAACGACAGTGAACAACGTCGGTCACGTGCCGACGTACAAAATGCAAGTCGATGAACTCTCGCTGAGAATCCCTTAGCGCCTGCCACGCGCGGCACGCTGGATGTCACGTTGCATGTCTTTTTTCTTCAGCGTCTCGCGCTTGTCATGCAGTTTTTTTCCGCGGCAGAGTCCGAGCGCTAATTTGGCTTTTCCTTCGCGGAAGTAGACTCGTAGGGGGACCAACGTGAGCCCATCCTCGTGCGCCTTGGACGCGAATTTGCGAATCTCGCGGCGGTGCATCAGTAGTTTTCGAGTCCGTTTCGGCTCATGGTTCATTCGGCTGGCGTGGGTATACTCCTGGATATCAACACCAATCAACCAGACCTCCCCTCCTTTAACCCGCGCGTACGCCTCGTCCAATGAGATGCGTCCCTGCCTGAGACTCTTGACTTCGCTGCCGACGAGACACACGCCGCATTCAATCGTATCGAGGATTTCGAAGCGATGGCGTGCCTTGCGGTTGTCTGCCACAAGCCGTTCGTTGTCTTTGGCGGGATCCGCTTTTTTCTTCCCGGACTTGGCCATTTGCTAGGTATCCCTGTCACGACGACTCGTTTCGTCCGCCAGGGACTATCCATCTGGCCGGTATACGCTTAGTTTATTTCAGTGGAGAATCTCGATCTACGGGGCGCATATTGCCTCGCTGCATGGTCACTTTCCCAGAGGTCTTCGGAAGCGATGTCCAACGCCAGCCATCTATTGCCAATCATCAGCGAATCCCCGGACGCAGCCTCTTTGCCGCGGCGGCGACTGCCCGATTGGCTCAAACGTCAAATCCCGGCGGCCAACGCCAATCACAAGACATCCCGGATACTCGAGGACTTGCAGCTGGAAACGGTCTGCGAAAATGCCAAATGTCCCAACCGTATGGAGTGTTATTCGCAATCGACCGCGACCTTCATGATCTTGGGGAACGTTTGTACGCGACCGTGCGGTTTTTGCTCGGTAGAGCGAGGTCGCCCCGCGCCTCCAGCGGCCGATGAGCCTGACCGGTTGGCCGAAGCGGCGGTACGCTTGAAACTAAAGCATACGGTCATCACAAGTGTGACGCGGGATGACTTACCAGACGGCGGGGCCGCCCATTTCGCCGCGTGCATTAAGGCGGTGCGCACTGCCACAGGCGGGACCGTCGAGGTCCTGACGCCCGACTTCATCCACTGCCCGGAAGCCCTGGCCGTCGTCGTGGCCGCCCAGCCCGATGTCTTCAATCACAACACAGAAACGGTACCACGTCTCTATCGCCGTGTCCGGGGACCCAAATCGGATTACAACTGGACCCTGGAACTCCTGTTCCGCGTAAAGGAAATGGATGCGAAGATACGCACAAAAAGTGGCCTGATGCTCGGGCTGGGTGAAAGTTCGCTGGAAGTACTGGATGTGTTGAGCGATTTACGACGGATTGGCTGCGACTACTTAACGCTCGGTCAATACTTGCAACCGGCGACCGACCGATACCTCCCAGTGGAACGGTACGTACCACCGAGTGAATTCGACGACTTGGGTCGACTTGCGAAGTCCCTAGGATTCTCACAGGTCGCCAGCGGACCGTTTGTCCGCAGCAGTTACCACGCCCGGGAAATGGCCGAAGATCAGGCCCCACCGGGCCGCTACGACCCAAAAAATCGAATCAGCCCGTCGTCGCCCGGCGATTCTCCGGCCGAGGTAATTTGACGTCAGGGAAAAATCACTTAGAATGTCGGGTATGTTTAAGGAGCCTGGGCCTATGCTAGGTTCCAACCGGCTGCCGAAAAAACACCATGGATGGCAAGTTTCCATGGCCCGCCCCGAAGGCAGTTGCCAATTTCCAAAAACCAAGGGAGACATCAGAATGTTAAAGCAGATTTTTTCGGTCGTCACCATCGTGGCCATGGTCATCTTTGTCAGTGGTTGTACTCCTCCGCCCGCAGCAACGCCCACCACCCCACCCGGCAAAGACAAAGGGGACAACACAACTTCCGCTGGATTACCTAGTTCCGATGCGACCGTACCCGTGGCGGCCTATTGCGCTGCCTGTGGCGAGGTTGACGGCAGCGAAAAATGCTGCAAAGACGGCGTGGCAAAGTGCGAGCATTGCTCTCGACATAAAGGCTCACCCCTTTGCTGTGTCGATTTAGGGGATGGAGTTGAGGGGAAAGTATGTGCCAAGTGCGGCGAGGTTGCTGGCGGAGAAAAGTGTTGTAAAGAAGGTGCCGAAATCTGCACGAAATGCAAGCTTCACAAGGGATCTCCGCTCTGCTGCAAATTGAAATCCGGCGCTTAACGGTCTTCTCATCGCAACGCCAACTGGTACGATTCGCGAAACCTTGAACCCGCCGCTAGAATGGCGGG
>JAQCHP010000091.1 GCA_027619595.1 Planctomycetota bacterium | reverse complement strand
ATTCGCCGGGGGGGCGGATCGGCTTGCGCCCCGATCGAGCGACGCTGTCCTACTGCCAAAGGGCCCGCGAAGCGTATAAGGGAGTCCCTGTAATCGCCGGGGGTGTGGAAGCATCCTTGCGACGTTTAGCACATTATGACTATTGGAGCGACAAGGTTCGCAAGTCGATCTTGCTCGATTGTAAAGCGGATCTCGTTGTCTTCGGGATGGGCGAAGACTCCATTGTCGAAGTGGCAAGACGCTTACAAGCGGGTGAGTCGATTCGCGACCTGAGGGACATGCGAGGAATCGCGTATGCACTCGGCGCCTCCGAACGGCCTCCGGACGATTCGCTGGTGTTACCCAGTTTTGAGCAGGTGGTTAGCGATAAAGCAGACTTTGCCGAAGCGACCAAGATTATTCACAACGAAACCAATCCGTACAATGCGCGGCGGCTAGTGCAATGGCACGATCGGCAAGCTGTCGTCTGCAATCCCCCACCATTGCCTGTGTCGCAAGGGGTCATGGATCGGATCTATGGATTGCCCTATCCCCGCCAGCCTCACCCGTCGTATCGAGATCCCATTCCGGCCTACGGAATGATCAAGGACTCGGTCACCATCATGCGTGGTTGTTTTGGCGGATGCACGTTCTGTAGTATCACGGCGCACCAGGGGCGCATCATTCAATCTCGGAGTAAGGATTCGATACTGCAAGAAGTCCGCTCGATGGCGGCCGATCCAAAGTTCAAGGGAGTTGTAAGCGACATCGGTGGGCCAACCGCAAATATGTACGAAATGAAATGCACTCGACCTGAAGTGGAAGCGGTTTGTCGTCGGCAGTCGTGCGTACATCCCACCGTGTGCAAGTTGCTGGGTACGGACCACGGACCGTTAATCGAAGTGATGCGGGAAGCTCGTAATGTTCCGGGTATCAAGAAAGTCTTAGTGGCCAGTGGTATCCGTATGGATTTGGCTACTCGGTCGCCTGAATACATGCAGGAACTGGTGCAGCACCATGTTGGTGGACATTTGAAGGTGGCACCGGAGCATACCGATCCGCACGTGTTGGATATGATGCGCAAACCGAGCAACGACGATTTTGAAAAATTTGCCGAAGTATTTGCCGAGCAGAGTCGTAAGGCCGGGAAGAAGCAGATGATCATTCCCTACTATATTGCCAGTCATCCGGGCAGTGATCTGGACGCGATGATTAGCTTGGCCGTGTTTCTGAAGCAGGCTGGTTATCGCCCGGATCAGGTGCAGGACTTTATTCCCGCTCCATTTGATGTCGCGACCGCCATGTACTATACCGGCATTCACCCATTTACCAAGAAACCAGTGCATATTTCCCGTGCGTTACGCGACCGCAAACTGCAACGGGCTTTGATGCAGTTTTTTAAGCCGGAAAATTACTTTGAAGTGCGAGAAGCGTTACTGAAAGCGGGTCGGCAAGACCTGATCGGTAGCGACTGTGATAGTTTGATTCCTGCGCAGCCTCCTGCGGAAGCGATCGCCGCTCGACGCAAAGACGCCAACGCGAGATTTCGTGGTGAGTACGTACATTCTCAGGACAAAGGACCCGACGAGCCGACTGGCCGTACGGGTATCAAGCGCTCACGGCATAGCGCCGGACCGGGATATCGTCCCGATCGCGCCGCTGCTCGCAAGGAAGGTGCAAAGCCTAAATCCGAAAGAAAAAAGTTTCCACCCAAGCCCTAAGCGTACTGTTCGGCGTCAATTACCTTTACCCTTTAGCGTCAAATTGACCAATCAACAAATCCGTATCGCATGGGCAGGTACGAGATCAGTCGCGACATGGTCACCGAGGCCAACAACGAAGAGAGCTTGGGGATCTCGATCGACTTGAGGGGTTTAGTTACCAGTGACGCGCCTGCCGACATGCCGGCGATGAAATGCACTTCACCGGTGTGTCGCTCGTCAAGCTGGGATATGTCGTACTTTGTCCCGACCCGTTGTGTTTCGAAGATCGCCGAGATCCGACCGGCCGGCTGCGGAAGGGTGATTACGAGCGGTACGAATTCTTGCGATACGATCGGATCGGCAGTTATGGACACTCCATGGGTTCTACTCACACGTGGCTCGTCGGACCCTGGGAGCCCCGCATTCGATGCATGGTCGGAAACTGCTGCTTGCCAACGTACGAGGCCATCCATCGACACACGCTGCTGCACTGCTTCCCCAACTTCGTGCCGGGATGGCACCGATTTGGCGACACGCCCGATATGGCGGGAATGATTGCCCCGCGCGCGCTGCACTTGAACCTCGGCGAGCTTGACGCGGGATCACCGATCGACGAGGCTCGAGCAGGACTGGTCAGTATTGGCGCTGCCTACCAAGCTGCGGGGGCCTCCGATCGGTTTACCTTTTTCATCGAGGCTAACACGGGGCACGTGCTCTCACCGGCCATGTGGCAGAAGACACAGGAGTTCTTCGCTAAGCACTTGATTTAGTCGGATCCCCTAGACAACCTGGATGTGTAGCCTCACCATGGGAAATCCTTCGAAGTGGCGCGGGGTAGCGTATTCCAGTAGGGAGATCGGCTTGAGAGAGTTCCTGTCGAGGAATCGTGGATCCACTGGTAACGGCGAGGCAAGAATGTCCAAACCCATGAGAAGCCTGACGCGTTGTACCATCTTGATGACCGTCTGGATGCTGTTGGCTGCACTGCTGAGTCAAGCGCAGATCGTGGATCCCTATGCGCCCCCCGACGTGGGTGTGCAAGTCAACCTGGGAGAGCCGCGGTTGCTGATGCTGGGGTCCGAGGGGCGGCTGGACTGGGGCTCCTTTCAGAGCCCCTGGATCTGGCAACATCGTGATGGACGACTGATTGTCCGCGTCACCTCGTCGCAAGACATCAGTTACAACCCCCAAGTCGATTGGCCGCGCTACTACTTTGTCTCGGCAGACGGGGGGGCGACCTGGTCGTACATTGCGCCGGGCAAGGAAGAGGAACGCCGGTGGGAGATGGAGGCAGGAGACCGACTCGCGGATGGCACACAGGTCTATTTCGGCAAGCGACGAATCGTGCTCGCTGACGCCCTGCGTCAGCGCGTCCTGATCGGTGGCGAAGCGGTCCGTAAGGGCACGAAGTTCCCAGGCATCTTGGCCAAGGACCTGCCGGAGGACCTGGGATGGATCCCCTTCTACACCCGGAAGCCGACGGATGCGCAGTGGACGCAGCACCGTGCTTATCCGCCCCCTGGTCTAAGGCTCCCCATCATCAAGATCGTCGATCACGAGAAGGCGGGCGTCCAGACATCCGACGAATCGTACCGTGATCTCTTTGAGCGCCTCGAGCAGGGCGATCCGTCGGTCCCGTTTCTGGAACAGATTGAACTGGGAACAACCGTAGGCTCACTGGATGTACTGTCGGATGGGTCGTGGATTTCGGTTGTGAACTACGTGGACCATGACTTGCCGACACTTGCGGGTGGCTATGCGAACAGTACTCCGGCGGGGGAACGTCCCCTGGCGGCGGTACTCCGCTCCACGGATCAAGGCGAGCACTGGACGGTGTGGCGTGAAGTTCCTTTCGGTGATCAAGTGATCGACGTTGGCGACAGTGTGCCAGCGTCGGTTCCGCAGCCTCAGCAAGACGGCCGACGTCGGCATTGGGTGTATCGCGCCCACATGAACGTGATGCCCGACGGGTCGTGGGTCGTCATGACGCGATGTTGTCGCGATCCAAAGCGCTGGACCGATCATGCGGTCCTGTTTCTGACACGCTCCACCGACCAGGGGCTCACCTGGACGCGACTTGAGCCGATTCGTCCCTACAGTCTTAACCCTTCGGGCGCTGTATTGGCCAACGGAATTGGCGTCCGTAAGTACGGTCGCCCGGGCCACTATTTGACTTTCTGCGCCGATGGTCGCGGTGAACGGTGGGGAAACGATGTGGTCCTGATTGGCAGGGAGCGCGAGCATGATCAGGACACGTGCAACAACAACAATTTCGTGGTCACAGGCCCCGACCGTTTGATCATTGCGTACAGTGATTTCGGGTACAAGGACGCGGCGGGAGTCGCACGCAAAGCGATCTTCACGCGCGAGATCGTAGCGCAGCCGATGTCGCTGGGGTCGCCGAAATAGCCTCGTGCCGATCCCGACAACGATCCTTCCGAGGATGCCTTGAACCGAGCTTGCCGGCCAACAGCCGGTCGACTAAGTTTAGCCTGCTATCCGGCGACGCTGCGCGCCGAACAGCAGGGCTGCGCCCCACGTGAAGATCGACCTCGATACCGGTTCGGGAACCCAGACACCCACGTTCGAGGTGTCCGACACCTTGCGGATGTCGACCGAAGTGAGGCTATTCCCTACAAGCCCCGGATCGTCGGCCGGTGTCAGCGCGACGCGCACTCCGTGGAATTTAAAAGTTCCAAAAAGATCCAAAGACAGTCTTTGTTTTGAAAAGGTTTGGGTAGCCTAGAGAAGATTGCCTCGACGGTGGGATGCTCACCGCCACAGCGGCACATCCGTTCTGGGTCGACTCCAGCAACACGTGGGTTGACGCCAAGCACCTTAAGCCCGGGAATTTTTCTTTAGCCATTTTCATGTGTTGCAACAAGGCAGCGTAGCGAGTTTCTTGGGGGATGGCGGCACATCGTTGGCTGGATTTTGCGAAAAAAATCCGCTGGGCTTGAGCAGGAAGCCAAGGTAAGCCATGGGCATGACGGGATAGTCTTCAGGGCGAGCAAGATGCGTGTGGCCGAATGTGTACCAGAGTACAAGATCCTGGTTGACCAGGGAACGATCCTCTTGAATCCAACGAGGTAAGCCGTCTCCGCCCGAGCTTTGATTCGGATAGTTTCCTGCCGCATGTCGTTCATCTTCATGGTGGTGGGTGACCCAAACGTGATAGTCCACAAACCCAGCCCGTTTCCTCCACCATGCGTTCTTCGATGCAAATGGCACGCAATTGTCTCCCGGCAAAAATCGGTAGCCCACCGGTTCACCGACGGCATTGCACCGATTCGGGTTAACAAACTTCCAAGATCTTGCCGTCTCCAGGTTCAAATGCGCGCCTGCGCTCAATTCCGTCTTCAATAACTGCGGCACGGCGGCAAAAGCATTCTCATACGGATTTTGCGGTCCGGGAGGATCTGCTACGACATCCAACTGATAAGCACAGTTTTCTACTCCGTCGATATCCAGATCGAGCCGCATGTTGAAGAAATGCTGATGATTGGGTGCATAAAGTTGGGGCGCAATCAACGCACCGAATTTTGAACGTTCGCCAGGGTGTAGTGCCCCCAAGGAAAGAATTCCAGTTAATTTGATTTCAAATTGAATGTTGCCATCTTGATAAAGGTACCAGAAAAAACCGTATTCATAGTTTTCCACGGTAACGATGGAGGACACCACCAATCGTCGCGACCGCCGTACCTCAGGTTGGTCGGGAATTCGCCGATCGGTGTGTTTCCACAAAATTCCGAAATCTTCCTCATGCATGCAAATTGCATTTTTGGTGGTGTAGGCTTCCCCGCGGCTCGTGCAGAGATGCCCGTCAAAATACCGAATTACGCCCAAGCAATCGCAACCAAGCTCCAAGCTATTGGTACAATATCCCAATCCGTATTCACCAGCATCGAAGGCGTTCTTTCGGGCCTGTTGCGGTGCTGGATCGCCGTAAGGGACGACCATTTCTGAAAGTGACGCCCGGTAGAGAATAGGCCGCACTGTACCTAGGTCGTTGTAACAAACTTGATGGAGAACGAGTCCCTCGCGGCCATTAAATCCAATCACAAAACTCCAGTTTTGCCAGTGCACACAGTTTCCATCGACATCAAAACTTGGTCCACCTGGTTGCACAATTTCCAGCGGCCGTATATCAGTACGATGTGGCGTGGTTCGCTCGGCCGCATAGTTCCCCGCTTGCGGTGGAATCGGCCAGTGTCCATGTTCTTCCACCCGCAGTACGCGCATCTCGTTCAAATCGACGACGGGCCGAATCCCCTCCAACGGACGTGCATATCCGTTGTCCGTGGGGTCGGAACGCAAGAAACACAAGGGGCGTGCCAAACGAAGTGTGCGATCCTCCTCCGAGCCGTAGTTCCCAGCGCTCCAGATATCAACCATCACTAAGCTTGGGTCCTCAATTCCATAATTCTTGCGCAAGGCAGAGCGGAATTTTTCACTTTGCAGTACCGCTTGTTCACACTCCATCTGCTCATCCATGGACATCGTCGGCTGCACACCGGGAATGTGCGTGTGCGTAATCACACGCTGCGTGTCCAAGCATAGCGTCGCCTCATAACACGCATTCTGCGAGTTGTCGAAGAGAACCACAAAGGCCCTACGGATCAAAGGATCGCCTTGAGAAAATCGGTACACCCATTCCTTCGGAGGCTCCAGAAGACTCATCGAGATGACTCGCGTGGTCGATGTCAGGTGGCCTGCTTCCTGAAGCAGTCGCACTGTTTGTTGTATTTCACGTGGTGTAAGTGGTTCGAGCGGGTGTTGCATTGTTCGCCTTTCGAGTTCATCCAGCAAAGACGTCAGGTACCGATGTCCGACTCCCAAAATCTTCACTCGTATTGTGTTCAACCCCCACTAACGAGCAAATGAAGTGCCAATGCACGGCTGACACAGAGATTTCGGACGAAGCGACGTCGACGCTTTGGCCAGCTGGCGTTGTTCCCTAGGAACCAGGAGATCCAGTCGAAAACCCCCTTGAGTTCAACTGCTGCCGGCAAAATTTTGAAACGTGGATCCGATACCAAGAGTGCCCACATTTGAGGCAAAGGCGCTGGTCCTTGCGATTTTTCGGTGCAACTTTGGTTTCGGAATAATCTGAGTTGCACCGCCTGTCGACAGTTGCGATTAATTCCACCACGCACTGGTGACTTCGATTTTGTGCCAATGAATTGGGATTCCGCGTAACCTAGCCGTCCAACCGCGCTCGTAGGGTTTATTCTTCGTCGCGCGTGAGCGATAAGAAGAGGCTTTCCAGTGTGCAGTCGGCTTGCGTCTGGACGGAGCGGAGTTCCTCCACGGTACCCAGGAACTGAAGTTTACCCTGGTGAAATACGCCAATCCGGTCGGAAATCTCTTCGGCGACTGGCAGGGTGTGCGTCGACATGAAGATCGTGAGTCCCTCGTCGGCCTTCTTCCGCAGGAGGTCCTTAAGGTCTCGCATGCTCCGGGGATCCAGGCCGACCATCGGTTCGTCTACAATCAGAATCGCCGGGTTATGGACGAATGCGGAGGCAAAGACCAGTCGCTGTTTCATCCCGTGTGAATACTGTTCGGTCAGCTGATCAATAAAACCGTGCAAACGAAACTGCTGAGTCTGCTCTTGAATGCATCGCTCAGTTTCGGCACGGGTTAGCCCGTACAACTCGGCCGTAAATTCTAGGAATTCCCGTCCGGAAAGTTTGTCGTAGAGGAAGGGTTGGTCAGGGACATAGCCCACAAGCCGATTAGCTTCCTCCGGATGGGTCACGACATTAAATCCACCCAGAGTTACTGTCCCGCTGCTGGGGCGGAGCAATCCGACCATCATCTTTATCGTTGTCGTCTTGCCTGCGCCGTTGGGACCGAGAAACGAAAAGACTTCGCCTTGCCGGACATGAAGGTCCAGGCGATCGACGGCCCGTTTCGTTCCATAACATCGACTTACGTCGTTTAAGAGAATCATGGTGTTGGTTGCAGCGTGAGGCGAATAACGGCTTGTCCTAATCGAGCCTCCTGCTGAAGGACTGTTCCTTCTTGATTGACCCACATCCGTCCAAGTTGTTGTTGCTGGCTTACTGTGGGAGAATGCCCCGAGTGCGGCATGAGCAAAATTACCTTCGCCATAACCGATTCGCCGTTCCATTCAAGCAGTTCTTCGTTTTGGACACTTGCTCGAACCATTTGAATTGGATTATTGGGTGGGAAGAGCCGGTAAATGGGAAGGGTCCATTCGTCGCCTACTTTCAACTTCGAATAACGCCAGGATGGAGAGAAATCGCTGGCCAGACGGTCGGTCGGTCGAAAGGTAATTGTTCGACGAATTAGCTCACGCCAATCGTGGCTAACGTCTTCAGGCGGAAGGAGAACACGTACGGTTAATTGGTTGCCTGCAACTTGGCCTTCGACCTTTAGCACTGTAGATGTGTCTTGCAAGACGATGTCCGTAGTGAATTTTTGCAGGCTGGATTGTGCGTCGAATTCGAGCCTTGAACTTGCTTTGATGTCGATGTTTGGGATGTGCTCGTTCCAATTGTTTAACAACGCACCCGCAATGTGCCCCAAGAGTTCGCGTGATGTATCTGCCATCGAAATGTTCCGCAACTCGATCTCGTGGTGCAACTGTTGCGAACCGTTAGGGATATCCACCGCACGCGTCTCGGACCAACCCACTTCGCGGTTGTCCCAGTAGATCGTCCACCGCATGGGCAAGCCGTGATGGAGATCGCTGAATTCCTCTCCATGTGATTTCGAACGGGGCGTGAGCCAGGTCGGAGCTACTTGGCTGTACAAGAGCCAACTTGTCGAGACGCCCCAAAACAGCAGCACCGCGGCAAAATAGAGCCATCGAATCATCGTTCCGCTCGCGATCGGGAATACGAAAATGTAACAGCCAGGTGAACCTGGTAAGCAGTTCGTGACACCAACCGTCCGTCAACTCACCAAAGGCTCATCCTATGGTCGCCTGGACGGTTTTTTAGGAAATGACTGTAAGTCTTTATCTTATTGGGTCTTACATCAAATGCCTAGGCGACTCCACATCTTGGGGGTTCCAGCCTTTCTCCAAAGGTAGGGTATTATGGTTGCCCGTTGATTCCCAATTTGTTAGGATCGTAGGTGGCGGTGGTGTGGCGGTAGGAGAGCCCCTTGAACATTTGCTGACGGAGGTAGCGAGATGCCATCGAGTACCTATTTTGTACAGGCGTGTCCAACTTGCGGAGTTTGCAAGTGCGGGTGCAGTACCTTGGAAGGTCGGTTTCGTGCCGGCACTGTCGCGGGGTCTTTATTGCGCTCGACCCAACCGATGGCCACGAGGAGCCGCGAGAATCGGGCGTTGGACTCCTGAGGCGAGCAGACGAGCTGTTGGCCAACCTACATGCCCGCGAAGCTGGCTAGTTTCTCAGGTGGCGCTGCTTTAAGACAGTGCTCCCTTTGGATGGCGCTCCCTTTAAGATGGCGCTCCTTTAGGATGACGCAGCAAGTTACGCAGATGACGTTCTCGTTGGCCGACTGCTTTAATGGTTTGCCGCACGATGGCTGTTGCCGCATGCTCGCCGCAAGTCTTCGAAGTATCCGGGGTAGGTCTTGGCGGTACAGCCCGGGTTCAGGATATGGACTCCTGGAACACGAAGTCCGACCAGCGACATGCTCATTGCCATGCGATGATCGTCATACGTCTCGATTGTTGCGCCCTGCAGATTTTGGGGCGGAAAGATTGTCAGTCCGTCATCGTGTTCGTCGACCTGGGCACCGAATCGCCGCAACTCGCACGCGAGGTCCCGTATGCGATCGGTTTCCTTATGGCGTATATGCCCTACATCCCGAATTCTCGTCGGACCTGCGGCAAAAAGGGCTACGGCCCCCAGCGTTTGGACGGTGTCACTAATATCATTCATCGATACATCGATACCGTGCAGTGGCCCGGCGGTAACGCGCAACCCTGACTTTTCTTCGGTGACCCGGCAGCCCATCTGTGCCAGGCATTCGCAAAATCGAACATCTCCCTGGATCGACTTGTTCGAGAGTCCTTCGACGGTCACGGTCCCTTGTGTGATCGCGGCGGCAGCCCAGAAATAACTAGCAGCGGATGCGTCCGGTTCGATGGCGTACGAACTGCCGGAATAGTGCGCCGTATGGTCGACATGGATCGTCGCCAGGTCGCGATGTGAAGTGACACGTGCTCCGAAGGATTCCATGACCGACTGGGTCATACGAACATAGGGCACTGATACCAATTTTCCTTCGATATGGATCGTTACATCTTGATGGGCGTATGGTGCGGCCATCATCAAACCGCTCAAGTATTGGCTGGAGATATCTCCGCGAATCGCCACCGCTCCACCTTGCATACCTCTAGCTTCGATGACGACAGGCGGGCAGCCGCCAGCGGACTCAGTTTGAAGATTTGCTCCTAAAGATTGTAGGGCTGTTACCAGATCGGCAATCGGTCGCTCATGCATACGTGCGACGCCAGTTAGTCGGTAGGAGCCCGAAGTAGTGGCCAGCATCGCCGTGAGGAAACGAATTGTCGTGCCGCTATTACCGACAAAAATCTGGGCCTCTCGGGCAGGTACGGCGCCCGAGCATCCGATGATTTGCAGTTCTGTTCCTTCGCATTTTTCATCAATCACGAAACCCAGATTCCTGAGCGCGTCGAGCATCACACGCGTGTCATCGCTTTGCAACGCGCCCGTCAGTATCGATTTTCCGTGGGCCAAAGCTGCGCAGATGAGCGCACGGTTCGTAATGCTCTTCGAGCCTGGTGGCCGGACGGATGCATCGACGGGGCCGCTGAGCCGTACTCGGTACGATTCGGTCAAGGAGAAGCCACTTTCCAAAGATGACGGTCAGATCGCACAAAAAGTGCCTGATGGGCTAAGGCGGGGGTTGCTTGAATTCCTTCGCCGAATTCATTGGCGGCAGCGATTTCCCCAGTTTCGCTTAGTCGCACGACAAACGCGACCCCATCTTGATTGATGCAATACAATTTATCTCCAGCGGCAACAGGGCTTGCCCAAAACGCACTGCTCTTCTTGCCGGACTGGGAGAGTCGCAATTGCCATTTGCGATCCCCTTGGTCCAAATCAAGGCAATTAACGATCCCCGCGCGTGTGATGCAATAGAGCCGACCGTTATGCACTGTGGGGCTGGCCGAGCCAGGTTGCACGTCGTTTGCCGTCCAGCGACGAACAGGATCTTGGGCGGTGAGTTGCAAAGCCAGTAAGCCATCGACGGGCGCGTACAAATGGCTGCCGTCGCCAATCAATGAGGGGATGCCACCGGCTGCTGCCTTAATCATCCACAAAACTTGCCCACTGCGGGATGCGTAGGCGGTGATTCCGTCGCCCGATTTCATCACAACCGTCGATAGTCCCTGGGGGGTCCGTAGTGCCAGAGGCGATGACCAATTGGCCGCTTTTTGCCGCTCCACCCGCCATCGCGTCGCGCCATCGCTCGTGTCCATTCCTGCCGCAAACGAGTCCCCCTGATTTTCTGCCTGGACCACGACTGTGTCGTCGATCACAACCGGCGAACTGGACATACCAATATCGTTGCCAGCTTTGGGGAAGTCGTGGGCTAAGCCACGCAGCCATTGCAGTTCACCCTCCAGGTTCAGGCAGATGAGGTCATTCGAAGAAAAGAAAGCGTAGATGAATCGACCGTCACTGGCTGGCGTTGGGGCCGCGTTAGCGGAAGAGGCGTGAGTTATTGTGCGGCCTGTGGCCCAAAATTGTCGTTCCCAAAGTTTGCCGCCCTTATCAGCGTCAAAACAGAGGATATGCAAGCGGTCTTGTCGGTATCCACTGGAGCAGGTGACAATGACACGATTGCCAACCACGATGGGACTCGCGGGCCCGCGCCCAGGGAGGTCTGCGGTCCAGGCGATTCCCTTCCCCGTGGCCGCATCCCATTCCACTGGGAGCGATTGTTCACTTGACGAACCGTTGCCGTTCGTACCGCGAAACTGGAGCCAATCTGCCTGTGCGGGTACCGTCAGGAAGAGCTGGATTGCAGCGACCACCCGAGTTAGCATTCGAATGTTGAGCATTTTGTTTTCTCGTCTTCTTGCGGGAGTGTGGTTCGAATTTGCGGCCTGCTCCGAAATATTTTGTTCGATGTGTGGCTAATCGGCTTTCGGTAAGGGGCCCCCGAGATCGTCACACAAACGAAGCTGGAATTTCCAGTCCACAGCCCATTCTTCTGTTTGCTCATTCTGGCAAAGCTTGACCAGGATAACGTTAGCTCCCTTTCGCAATTGAATTGGCACGACGTACTGATCCAATTCCGATCCAGCATGGTAGACCTCATGGGCCATTACAAGCTGACCGTTAACCCAGGTCTTGTTGGCATTGAGACTCGTCATGCGAAGTTGTGCTGCGGCTGCTTGTGGCGAGTCAAAAACGGTACGCGCAAATGCCGTAACTTCTTTTCGCTGGCTGATTGCCGTATTGAGGTCAACGACTCCCATTTCGTCCGTTGTCTCATGCGGAGTCCAATGGACTTCTCCGTCGACACCAGTGTATGAGATCGACTCGTCGATCGTGGTAGCCATTTGCCACACTCGTGGATCGGTTTCGGGCGCGATGATTTCAGTAAAGCCCTTCCGCTCTCGATTGTCGAATGGACCCGCAAGCTGCCATTGAGTCAGAAAGCCAAAATGCTTTACCAATTCGACGGTTTTTCCGAGCTTACGTAGCTCATCCGCCGCTAATTTTACTTGGTCCAAGTCACGTGCACTCAACAAGGCCTGTTCAAAAAGTTTGGTAGAGGCAGTGTGAGCCGATTCGTTTTGCTGTTCTTCGGTCTGCAGCGCATTTTGTGCCGCTTGCAAAACGACGGCTACAGCATCACGGCGCATCTCAAGGCTTGTGTCCTGGAGAGCGTTGGGTAGCCAACTCGCCGACAATGTGGGATCTTCTTGGACTAGCAACTCGTATGCCATTCGTCTAGCACGAGGGGGATTCTGTTGATTCAGGTAAAATCGCTCCAGGTCGTGCCGGGGGAATTTCCCCTCTCGACGGGCTCGGTCTACGATCGTTTCGGCGGCTGACCGGATCCAGTTGGCGGCCAGCGGTCGGTCGGCGCGAATGCTACCGAGAATCCGCTCAATGTTTTGCGGCGATGCAGCGGCCAGCTTTTTCCAGTTGCTCTGAATTTTACTGGCTGCCCCAGCACTTGTGCCTGCTTCTGTTAACTGCTGCAGAGCGTCGTCAATCGCATCAGCCGACAGCGGACGATTCACAAACAGAGTGGGGGTAAATGTGGCAAAAATCAAAATGCTGACGCGTGCCAATGAGGCGGTGGGTGCTGGCATGGGAAGATCTTCCGTCGGGTTTGAGACAACAGCATCTGCACGTCGCCAGTGTAGCCCTTGCCTGGAAATTCTCCAAGCGGTGAGTCAGAGGGCCCCGAGGGGAGTGTTGACCCCTGCGGGACGGGGAAAGGACGTCGAGAAGTTCGTTTCGGCGACAAAAAATGAATTGCCTCTTGACCCTCCGCCGATAGCCTAATAACGTATACGCGCGTATATGTGAACTATTGACCACTTGTACACCGGAACGCGCTATGCAAATCGAGCCAGCTTCAACGTAATTGGATTGTCCTTGGCAATGCTTGCAGTGCCTGCGCCTGGCTGATGAAAAGTCGTGGAAATTGATGCTTTTTACCAACACGTTTGATTGCGCAACTCTCGCTCCTCTCGCCCCGTCTTGAGGTCGTGCGGTTTTTAAGTCCCTTGATTTCAGCGAGTTATCGAAAACGAGTTATCGGATATGACTTTGGAAATTGCTAAAGCATTGATTTGCTAGCGTTGTATTTACAAGCAAAGGCCCTTCGTTTGAGCCAATTTCACACAGTCACGTTGTATAAATCCTTGATACATAGACGCTTAAAATCCGCACGGCCTCTCTTCGGAGGAGAGGGGTGCCAGATTACGAAACGAGATGCATCGCTGATAGGTGCTAATTGAAAGGTGAAAGCGAAGTGCGTCCCCCGATCGATTCAGTACCGGAAGATTTACTTGCGCCGTTGTCATCAGCGACGATGTCATCAGCGACGATGTCATCAGCGCCGATGTCATCAGCGCCGTTGTCATCAGCGCCGTTGTCATCAGTGCCGTTGTCGGATAGGGATCGCGAGGATAGACAAGCCTGTGAGCAGGCGGTGCGTATTCAACAACTGCGCCGCCAGATTGAGGACGTGACGAATTGCCATCATAAATACGCATCTGTGTGCCCTTCTTCGGGTTTGTTGGCTACAGGTTCCACGGTGGGTGACGATCGCCATGAAATGCCGGTGGTAGATTGGGTTTCTAGGACTCGTTTGGAAAGAGGCAGCATATTTAGTAGCGGTAATTCTCGATTGGATGCGTTGTTGCCCCAGGGCGGTTTTCGACGTGGCAGTTTGGTGGAGTGGTTTGGTGCGGGGATGGGGTCGGGTGCGAGTGTGGGTGGGTGGTGGGCAGCCGTAGCTGCGTGCCAATCGGGTGGCGTGCTAGTGGTGATGGATATGCCGTTCATGCAATACGGTTGGCGGGGAGTGTTTTATCCTCCTGCAATAGGGAGCGAGTTGTCGGCGGACCAGATTGTCGTAGTTCGCCCTGAAGGAGTGAAAAATTTAATTTGGAGTTTGGATCAAGCCTTGCGTAGTCCGGGAGTTGCTGCTGTGTGGGCTCGTATGGATCAATTAAGTCCACGAGATTTCAGGCGTTTGCAATTGTCAGCTGAAGAGGGCTTGGCGTTAGGGTGCTTTGTTCGGCCGATGGCCGCCCGTGGCCAACCAAGCTGGGCCGATTTGCAAATTGAAGTGCATTCTCAGGCAATGGTACGAGGTGGATGGCGGGTTCAATTGCATCTGTTGCGTGGTCGCGGTCTTGCGCGTCCTGGCGTAGTGCAAATGGAGTGGGGAGCATAGTGGGAATCCAACCAACACTAGGTCGGTTATAAATCAGAGTTGCCGTCAATCAGAGTTGCCGTCAATCAGAGGTGCCCTGGTCTCATGCGCAGTATTCTCTTTATCTGGTTTCCTTATTGGTGCCTGCAACGAATGCTGGTAGCGCAGCCCGAGCTACAGTCAAAAGCGGTTGTGTTGTACAGTCGCGATGGAAAGAAAGGAGATCGTGTAGTTGCATGTTCACGTCAAGCCGTGCAATGGGGTGTGCGGCGTGGTATGCCGCTACAGGAAGTCCAGGCCTTGCGCGTGCCACAGGTAGCCAGGAAGGTCCGTGTAGATAATCGTTTTAATAAAGCAAATGCGATTGGCACGCCGGAATCTCCTTGGCATATAGCAATGCTTGATCCCGGCAAGGATGCGGAGCAACTAAAAACATTGGCTGTGTGGTGTCGGATGTTTACGCCACTCGTTGGATTTGAACCTTTGCAGCGGGATGCTTTAGCGAGCAGTCTTGAGTTGCGTCATCGATCAGGAGTGCCCGAAGGGTTAGTGCTTGACATCACGGGTAGTAGTCATCTTTGGGGCGGTCCACAGCATTTGGCAGGCATCATCTGCGAGAGAGTGACGACACTAGGGTATCGTTGTCGTGTTGCCGTGGCACCTCAATTAGGGGCGGCGTGGGCACTAGCACATGCCGATCCACGCGCCTCGCAAAATCCGCTTGTTGTCTTGGATAAATACGAATTAGAGTCGGCTTTAGGTGCGATGCCGATGTATGCTTTGCGGATTCCCATATCGATTGTCAATACGTTGCATGAATTGGGGCTTACACATTGGAAGCATTTGTCTGTATTACCCCGCCAGGCGCTGCAGACACGGTTTGGTAATGAGCTATTGCAGCGATGGGATCAAGCTTGGGGGAATCGTGCCGAAACTTGGGATTTAGCGTCCATTGCACCGGAATGGGAGGTCAGTCAAGAGCTTGAACATGGTACAGATCGTCGCGATCTGTTGGGGGTCGTGTTGCGGCAATTGACAGATAGGCTGTGTCACATGTTGCGGGAAAGTCGTCGAGGCATACTGCAGTTGGCTTGTCATCTGCGTAGTGCTGAAGCATGCCAGTTGGTGTTAAATGTCAATTTGTACTGTCCTACTGCTCATTCACGCCATCTTTGTGATTTAATTCAGTTGCAACTTGAACAAGTGCAACTAAAGGGGATCGTCCATGCGATACGGCTAGTTGTTGTGCAAACCGGTTTGCTGGCGGATCAGCAGCTACGGTTCTGGTCGGAAGATAGTATGGGGAATTCTCCACGACAAATTGCTCCCTTAATCGATCGACTCAGCAATCGACTTGGTCGAGATAAAGTGTTGCGCGTATTATTTCAAGCGGATGTACAACCTGAACATGCTTATCGGTTGCGGCCATGGCTGGAGCCTGTAGCTGCGACTCGGTCGGCGAAACGCAGTAGATTGCGCGACTTGCCTTGGAGTCCCTTGGAACGGCCGTTGTACTTGCTCGAAACACCGATCGCGTTGGAGTTGGATGCGTCACCGCCAGGAATACCGCGATATTTTCGCCATCAACAGAAGTCGTATCAGATAGCGCGCTACTGGGGGCCGGAACGGATTGAGACAGGATGGTGGCGTCGTCCCATGGTTCGTCGAGATTATTATCGAGTCGAAACGCAAGCAGGGGATCGTTTGTGGCTGTTTCAGTGCCAAGACGGTTCCACTGGGGATGCAATATGGTACGTACACGGGGTGTTTGGTTGATTCACCAACTCCTCTGTCAGTCGATGACCAGCAAATAGAACGAGCTGGCAAGTTGAAAGTCTGTTGCGTCGATGCAAAGAAGAAAAGGAATCGTCGGTAAGTCTGCCGCCGACCGTTGCGGTGACCGGTCTGGCCGTCGGTGCCGGTTTTGACGGCCGATTTTGATAATGTAGAGCAGCTGTCCTCAGCTGCTTTGCGCGACGCATGGCGTCGCCATTTCATGGAGCGACATCTTGTGCGTCGTAACCCCCTCACCTAGTCAATGGCTGCTAGCAACGGCGGGGATTCAACGGCGGGTATCGGTTGTAGCGAATAGTTGGTCGTTACAGACGTATCCATCGGATTTCCGCGCCCATCTCGGACCATATGCAGACTACGCCAAGTCGATACATCCAATATGCGAAAAAAATTTGGAACGTTCGTGCTGAACGCTGTCACTTTCTCCGCTAAATGTTGGCTGTCTTGGTGCTTGCTGTTTGTGTGCACGTGGCTTGGCTGTACTCGTGGCGGGTCCGGGTTGCGATTTTCCCACTACCGTCCGGCAGCGACATTGGCCGACAGCACGCCACTGCCGACGGCGAGCATTGTGCCCGCTTCGGCCACGGCAGAGGTTTCTCCGGCCGAACAGCTGCCGCCACGGCAGTCTTTTGCGGCCGATCCAACGTCCGCGGTGTCGCAGTTTCGCATTCCTCCAGAGTTACCGGGCGCCAGCGCTGCTCCACTGCGGTTACCGCCTTTCGATCAAGGTCAGTCACCCCAAGAGCGTCGGTCGCTGTTAGAGGGATTGTTTCCCGAGTTGCCAGCTGTGGAATCCTTTCCTCAGTTGCCGTCGAGTGCGGGCATGGACTTGTCGTCATTGCAACAAGTTGCAGCGCAGCATAGTCCTGTTATGCGGCAAGCGATGGCTGGAGTGTATAAGTCCCGGGGTTTGGCACTTCAGGCGGGTTTGTACCCCAATCCTACAGTTGGCTACCAGGGAGACACCATCGGAACCGCACGAACGGCGGGTTACAACGGAATTTTTGCCTCGCAGGAGTTTGTCACAGCGGGAAAATTAACTCATGCTCAGAATGCAGCCCTAATGGATGTCCGAGCGGCTGAACATGCGGCGCGACGCACCCGGATTCGTCTGGCTACCGATGTTCGACGAAACTATTTCAAGGTTGCGATTGCACAGGAACAACTGCAGTTTCATCGTGCGATGGCACAACTTACAAATGCCGCCTATCGAGCACAAATCGACTTGCTGGCGGGTGGGGAGTCGGTTGCGTATGAGCCGTTGCAGCTTCGCGTGTTGGCAATTCATTCTGGCAATAATGTGATTCAGGCACAAAACGGTCTGATGGCAGCATGGCGACAACTGGCCGCGACACTCGGAACGCCTGATCTAGAATACACGGGCGTTCAGGGGTCTCCGGAGATTTCGGTGCCCGAAATTGATTTTCATGCGGCGCGAGACTGGATGTTAAACCGACATACGGACCTTGCAATCGCCCAGACGCAGATATCGAAAGCATGTTATCTCCTGCGATTGCAAAACGCGACGTCGGTGCCGAACCTGCATTTATATTCGGCCGTTCAAAAAGACGATACGACGACGCTCAACGACGTGACGTTCAACGTCCAGGTGGGAGTTCCACTACCAGTCTTCGATCGGAACCAGGGCAATATCGCAGCAGCCCACAGCGAACTAAATCGCGCACAGCAAGATTTAGCGAACCAGCGCAATCAGCTCGTAGCACAGCTTTCAGAGTCTTACGGAAGATTGGTTAGCTATTCGGAGATTGTGGCTACCTATCGATCCGACATTCTTGAGGATCAGGTACGTGTCTACCGTGGGGTATACGAACGCTTTCGTGGGGCTGGCGATTCACTTGATTTTTCTCAAGTCGTCGTGACTCAACAAACGCTGGCGCAGGTGATTGCCAGCTATTTACAAGCTCTAACAGACCAATGGACTGCTTTAGTGGACGTGGCGGAATTGCTTCAGGTCGATGACCTCTTCTCGATTTCCGAATATTGCTCGCCCTCTCCGGCAGCGGTGGAACCGCCATCCGGACCCGTCACGGAACTCCCGGCTCCCCTCCCCCCTGCGGCCCCCAGTCCATAGGATGGAGTTGGCTGTCCCGACCGACGCCTTCCGCAACATCGATTCCGATCTGTGAACTCGGTGAGCGATTCGCAAAAATAACGGGTCTTGTATCGCCAATCCATTCTCCGAGTCGTATTTGGCCATGAGTGATCCGTCAACATCAACTCGTTACGCAGAACTGCAATGCAGGTCAAATTTTTCGTTCTTGGAAGGGGCTTCGCATCCAGAAGAACTTGTCGCAACTGCGGCAAAACTTGGTTACCATGCGATTGCAATTACCGATCGCAATACACTCGCCGGCGTCGTGAGGGCGCATACCGCTGGTCGTGACCACGGAGTACGGACGCTCATCGGTACTACCCTTGATTTCGTCGACTTTCCGTCCATCGTGACTTGGCCATCCGACCGAGCGGCCTATGGGCGGCTGTCGCGACTTTTAACGCGCGGATGTCGTCGTGCTGAGAAGGGGCAATGTGTGCTCAGGTTTTCAGATTTGGCGGAGCATGCCGGAGGTCTCTTGGCGGGCCTTTCACCCTGGCCGCCAATGTATGAAGGACCTCGCGGGATCCATCCCATTCCACCGCCAGAGGCATCGCCGCAGGACGGTGCGGCAATGCAACAATTTGCGGAGCTGTTTGGCGATCGCGGCTATCTCTTGGCGTCGGTTCATGCTGGTCCGGACGACCACGGAAAGCTGGAACGCTTAGCGGCATTCGGAAAGGTACTGGGCGTGCCACTTGTGGCAGTTGGAGATGTCTATTACCACGAGCCACATCGCCAGCCTTTGCATGACGTCTTGTCTGCGATTCGTCAGGGGACAACTGTTTCGGGCGCGATCGATGTCGTGTTGCCGAATGCACAGCATCATCTGCGTGAAATCCATCAGATACAACAACTGTTTCGACACGTGCCTGATTGGATCGAACGGACGCGCGAAATTGCTGACCGCTGTCAGTTCGACCTTTCAGAATTGCGTTATGAGTATCCAGAAGAGTTAGCACCAAACGGTATGTGTCCGTCTGATTACTTGCAACAGTTAACTTGGCAAGGAGCGGAGGCACGGTATCCAATCGGGATACCTACCAAGGTGCGACAGCTTGTTGAGCATGAATTGCAGCTGATCGCGGAACTCAAGTATGAAGCGTATTTTTTGACAGTTTGGGATCTGGTACAATTTGCTCGCAATCGTGGCATTCTTTGCCAAGGTCGCGGCTCGGCGGCAAATTCGGCTGTTTGTTACTGTTTGGGGATTACTGCTGTTGATCCCGACCGTACTGACGTGCTGTTCGAACGGTTTGTCAGTCGGGAGCGGGACGAGGCACCCGATATTGATGTGGATTTCGAACATGAGCGTCGCGAGGAAGTGCTGCAGTACGTGTTCGAACGCTACGGTCGCGGCCGAGCCGGAATGACGGGAGTCGTCATCACCTACCGACTACGG
>JAQCHP010000265.1 GCA_027619595.1 Planctomycetota bacterium | reverse complement strand
AACAATAAAGAACCCCCCGATTGACCAAAAAGTAGGTGGCATTGGGCGTAAGCCACCGGCAGGGATCTGCCGCCCTCCGGGCTTTTAAAATTCGCCCCGACTCAGTGTTTGCGATGAGAATTTCGCTTTTGTCACTTTACCAATCTGGCTCAGGCCCGATCTTTTCGTACGCAAAATAAATCAGCTACGGCGTTGCCCTACGGGCTAGTGAAAGACCCCGCGACGCATATTCCCAGAAATTGACCTGGTCTTTTTTCGTTCTTGCAATGTCAATAAGGCCGCACTCTTAACGCAAAATAAATCAGCTTATCTCGCGACTTCTCTTTGTGTCGGCCCTTCAGACCTAATTGGATGGGCACTTCGTGCCTTCTCAGATTCGTCCACGGCCCGAGGGGCTTTGAGCGGTTGCAAGACTCCTAGCCCGAACAGACCTGGTTTCGGCCGCCTTGTTTGGCTCGGTACAAGCGTGCATCGGCTTCAGCGATCAGATCGCTATACTTCGAGTGGCGAGATGGGTCGAGTTCGGCAACGCCGCAACTGACCGTGACCGCAATATCTCCAGCGCAAGTGGAGAAAGGAGTTGCTTCGACGAGCTGGCGGCATTTTTCGGCCGTGGCGACTGCCAAGGCGACGTTGGATTCGCTCATGACGAGCGCAAATTCTTCGCCCCCGTAGCGCGCGAGAATGTGGTCTTTGCTGGCTGCTTCCGCCGCTCGACGTACGAATTCCTTGAGGACATCATCTCCAGCCAGATGTCCGTGTTGATCGTTGACTTGTTTGAACTTGTCAAGATCGAGCATGGCGACAGATAAAGGACGCGAGTAGCGAATGCTACGCTCAAACTCACGTTCCAAGATGTCGGTCAAATACCGCTTGTTAAAAGCTTCTGTCAGACCATCATGCGTCATCATCGAGTAGACAGTTTCATAGTACTGTGTTTCGATGTGATCGTTAATGAGGAACTTGTAGATGTGGTTGCCAACGCGGATACGAGCGCCGGTGGTGAGCGTATGCTGTGAAATTCGAACGTCGTCGACGTATGTGCCATTGGTACTGTTCAAGTCCAAGACTGCATAGCCTTCCGGAATCGACTTGATGAGGGCGTGTTTGCGTGATACCGACGGATCGTCAATGAACAGGTCGCTCGTATCGTCGCGTCCAATGATTGTTTCGTCGTGCGTAAGCCGGACCAGACTCCGATCGAGGTCAAGCGGATGGATGCGGGCCAGACAACCGTTGTTCTTTCTGGACGCACCAATGCTCTCTGCGCCTCGCTCTGCATGAATGGTTTGCTCCCAATTCAGGAGCCCACCGTCATTTGAGGTGTCTGTGATTTGCATTGCTTTGGCCGTCATTGTACAGGCATTCCGATTTCGAGCTCGCTACCTGAATGAAGCGTAGGTTGCCTGAAAGCCGAATCCTTCGCAAATTCGCCTTCCCAGAGCGACGGTAGGCAAACTTTGCTGGAGGCCGAGGCGGATTTGACAGAAGTAACGTTTGTCCGGATCGCGCCGAGCCATCGGCTTGCTCTGCCGGTGGGGCCGGCTGCTGTTTGGAGTCGAGACGGGCGTTTACGAGCAAAATTCGCTAGATCTTGCCCTTGGCTTTGAGGTCACGTTCTAGCTGCTGATGGTAGGCCAACGCCGTTTCGCGATCGACCTGAGCACGGTCGGAATAGTACACGAGCCCCAGCGCGGGGCGGTCACGTTTTTCGGACCGGTTGGGATCGGCGCGATGGATGGTCATTGCGTCGTGTACGATCAGGTCGCCTGGACCCACACAGGCACTGATCTCACGGGCCGTGTCGTGGTCTCCGTAGTCCAAGACGCCCTGGCTAAAGCCTAGAACCTCGGTTCGGCCATGGAGACGCATGCCGTCGAGATGGGAGCCTCGCACGTACCGTACACAACCGTTCTCTTCATCCTCGTGGTCCAGAGGCAACCACATCGTCAGGGCTTCACAGGGTGATAGATGGAAATAAAAGCCATCTTGATGGGCAGGGGTGCCGTGCGCCGAGCCGGGTGGCTTGTTGAAGTACTCTACACCTTGCGGGACTGATGGGCGGCCAAAGAGGCGATTCGCAAGGCTCCGAAAGTCGGACTGGTCCAGCATCTCGCGGAAGAACGCGTCATGGTCGGACATTCGCGCTAGCATCGTGATCGATTGTGGATCGTGCGGCACTTTGTAAAAGACATCCATGGGCGGAAGGTTCGGTACGAGGTCACGCACGTACCGAGCGAGATGACGGCGAGTGTCCGCCAATGCGTCTGTGGAAAGAAACTCCTTTAGCACCACAAACCCGTCGGCCTGGTAGGCATTCGTCAGGTCCTCTTGTTGCTCCGGCCAGCGAAACGATTTCGTTGTACGTCCGGTCGCAGTTTCCGTTTGGTTTCGGTTCACGGTAGAGCCCCTCACCTGTGTCGTTCGACGTATCATCCAAGCCTTATGTTGTTGTTCCGGACTACCAAGCCGTCCAACCGCCATCCACGACCAAGTTATGGCCCGTCATGTAGCTTCCTGCGTCGGAAGCCAAGAGCAATAGCGGACCTTGAAGTTCTTCCGGGCGTCCCATGCGTTGCATCGGAGATTGTTCCGTTAGCCGCCGTCGCATCTCTTCAGGGATCCCTTTGCTCGGGAAGGGACCAGGGCTGAGCGCATTCACTCGTACCTTGTCCCGGGCCCAGTAGACGGCAAGATGCCGGACCATTTGCAGTGTGCCCCCTTTGTGAGCATGGTAGGCAACTGGGCTGAAAGGGGCCACGCCGGCATACGCGTGAGGGTAAGAGCCGACCTGTCCATACATCGATCCGAGGAACACGATGCTGCCTGTCCCCTGACGCTCGACGACGTGATTGCGAAAATGGCGCGCGAGGCAGAAATACCCGGCCGTGTTGCCTTGATGACGCAGGAATTCCTCAAACGTAACGTTCGTGAGGTCCTTCGAGCATGCTTCCAGGCCATTGTTGACCAATATGTCAATTTTTGCAGTGCATTGTACGGCGCTCAGGAATCCGGCGTCGAGCGACTTGGGCTCCATATGATCGAGCACGACGGAGAAGTGTTTTTGGTCGCCGGAGCGTGGCAACGAGGCTGCACTGGCGGTAGCTCGTTCGATATCGCGGCTGGCCACAATTACATTGGCCCCAGCGGACGCTAGAATTTGTCCCAGGGCGGTGCCGAGCCACCCGGTCGCACCAGTAATCAAAGCAGTCCTACCGTGCAGGTCAAACAATTCATTCGCGAGCATGCGTCGGTCTTTCCTTGTGCGTTTCGTATCCGTAGGGCCGATG
>JAQCHP010000090.1 GCA_027619595.1 Planctomycetota bacterium | reverse complement strand
GTCGATCAATCGGTGTTTCTGCCGGCTGGGGATGAAGAATCAACACCCGCGAAAATATCCTTGACCAGCACCGTACCGGCGGCTGTTCCGTCGCTCTTCCACAGCTCTTGGCCGCTGGGGCCGTCGTTGGCCATGAAATACAGCGTACCACTCACGTTCGTCAGGTAGAGGGGGTGTGAAGAACTAAGACCCGCACGAATATCCTTGACCAGCACCGTACCGGCGGCTGTACCATCGCTCTTCCACAGCTCGAAGCCGCTGGTACCGTTGTCGGCCCTGAAATACAGCGTACCACTCACGTTCGTCAGGTCGCTGGGGAATGAAGTACTACCACCCGCCCAAATATCCCTGACCATCACCGTACCGGCGGTTGTGCCATCGCTCTTCCACAGCTCGGGGCCGCTAGTACCGTCGTTGGCTTTGAAATACAACGTGCCATTGACGCTCGTCAGGTCGCTGGGGGATGAAGAATAAACACCCACGCGAATATCCTTGACCAGCACTGTACCGGCGGCTGTGCCATCGCTCTTCCACAGCTCGATGCCGCTGGCACCGTCATTGGCTATGAAAAAAGCCAATGCACCTACCTGGACAAAGCTCGATGGATTGGAGGATCCGGACGCAATATCCTTCAACAACTCCGGCGTCCCGGACAGCAACCGCCGGCTTTCGAGTCCCTCGACCATGAGACGCTTGGTATCACGCTGCCTTGTCTTACGTTGTGACTTCATGTTCACCCCTACAAGTTAATGCGACCAAAAGAGCGCCGCCGCGTATCAAACACCCAACCGCGACTTTCCGCACACAGCGTGCGATCTTGATCGAATTAGAACCACGATTCGCGATAGGACCAGCCCATGCAGCAACGGGCAAACCCCGTGCCGTTCCCGACAAGAGTCGGGCAGGTTATCGCACTGGGCCGGCAGAGGGCATCGGCAGGGGGTAAAGTATCACCTGCGGACAACCGGGTCAATCAAATTCATCGGGGAGCGTGCGTTAGCACCGGGTACCAACTCGGCTGGAATCCCTTATTCGCCGACTAACGCACCGCAGGAGGAATTGAACAAGTTTGTCCTGGCGTTGTGAGTACCACCCGGGAGACGGAATACCTGGACGCCAGTTTCATGAACGATGCGAGGCGAGAACAGGATCCGTTTTGCGGCGGACGGTGTCTCGTCATGCTCCGTAACCCGGCGAGGCGGAGTCTCATCTCAGTCGCTGCACGCGACCCCCCCATCTTGGAAACTGAGCACAAATACACTTGATCATGTGTATACGTATCGAACTACCCGGGTGTAGACTACACCTTTAGGGGCTGTTTAGGGGTGTTTTGGGCCATTTTCAGGCAAGACGCAGAAGTGCGCTTGAGGCTTAAAAACAAGGTGTTTTTCGTGTTTTTTGAAAGTCTACCTGTTCGCTTATGATTCCGCTGCTCTAACCGACTGAGCTACTCCGCCGCAACCCTTGTTTTATAGGGTATTTCCACTCTTCGCGAAACAGTGTCTGCCCCCACCGACGGTGTTGGACTACACCCTTTCCCGAAGGAGCGTAAGCAGTGAAAATAGCGAGCAAATCGTCACGAGGCAAGGCCAAGGAACCAACGAAGAAATTCCCACTCACCGACCCATCGACATGATTTCTCTACTCGAGGAGTCTTGTTGTCACCGATCACGCACCCCGCGGGCCGCGCACGGTTACGAAAAGTGTGGATTCCGTGCTATAAGAAACGGACTGGCCCCCGTGGCCCCTGCCTTGCGGTCAGTTAGGGAATGACAAATGGTGATCCATGCACGCTTTAGTCTTTTGCTAGTTCTTTGTCTGTGTCTCCAGGGCGGCTCAAACTGCGCCGAAAGGACTAAGACCGGACCGCACGACAGCGATCGGGATACGTCCGACGCGGCAGTTTCATGGCCGACTGTAGTACGCCAGCTCAACGGCAGCCAACCGCTGATCGAATTGCCAGCGGTGGAGCGTATCGTGACCAAGCCGGGGACCTTCCGCCGAGTCCAGCTACCGTACCTGGTTTACCTACCGGAAAGGGATCGGCTGCTGATGTCGACACTCTGTGACGGTTGGGCGCGGCTGACGCACAGCGACGACCATGGCGTTACTTGGAGTGAGTTGCGGCATGTCTACACCGACGACTCCGGCAAACCCGACGTTCCTCGAACTACCCCGTCAGGCCTGCGTGATGTAGGACATAACGCCATAAAGCTCAACTACCTCGGCGCCGGCAAAGTCCTACTGGCTGCGCACGAATCCGATGGCGGTTGGCTGTGGTCCAGCCAGGACTACGGCGACACGTGGGGTGACCGCACGCGCGCCGCTCCGTCCCTCGATATCGGCCATACCATCAACTGGTACGAGAACGGCGAGCCACTCACAAAGCCCAGTTGGCCCGGCTACTCCGAAATCAGTATCATCCGAGCGAAAAACGGGAACCTCGTCGCAGCCTGCCGCAAGAATACACCGTTCCGGTTCGAGAAATTGGGGAAGGACCACTACTCCGGCCTTGGAGTCTCGGTTTCGAAAGACAACGGTGTCACCTGGTCGAACATGAATCTGCTCTACGATTGGGGGCGGCACCATCCCAGCGTGGCCATCCTTGAGAACGGTGACCTCGTCATGTCGTACGTGGTGCGGCTGGGATATCCCGACACCGTGGACGGCTACGCTCAGTATGGCATTGAGGCAGTGGTCAGTCACGACCACGGTGAGTCGTGGGACCTCGATCACCGCTATCTGCTGTCGGTCTGGCACGACGTTCGATGGCAAGCGCCGCAGTTGACTTCGACCGTGGCGCTACCTGACAACTCGCTGCTGACCGCTTTCAATCGTGTTCATCCGGTACCCCAATACGTGATGGGAGAAAATGCTCCAAGCCCGCCGGGATCACTGGTTACTCGGCACTGGACACCTGTCTCCGCCAATGCTACCCGGACCGTAGCCATGGTACATTGGCGTCTCAATATCGGTCCCGTGAACTCCGAGCGAACCATCATGAATGCACCGCCGGACTCCGACCTGCGCAACAAGTTGGATCCCCACCCGATACCGGGCTGGCGCCTGGAGCAGATCCGCAAGAGCGGAAACATTGCCGTCAAGGAGTTGGGAGCGAACGTGACGGCTTCGGCTGCTGATCAGGAACCGAATGACCTACTGGACGACGGCGGCTATAGCCATTCGGTGGTGACACTTCAGACGATGCCGGCTTGGATCGAAATCACCTGGCCACAGTCGCAATGCGTCCACGAAATCCGCTTGCAGCCTGGGGCACCAAACCTCCTTGGTAGCGATCACGCAGGCAGCGCAACAACGGACTTCGCTCCGCTGGAATACCGCCTGCAATATCGGCAGGAAAAACAGTGGGTCGACTTGATACCACCGGTAACAAACGCGCAGCGTTTCGCCGAGTGGGCTAAGACAGCCCCCGGCCTTGATTCCCTCAGCTTCCATGTCGTTTACAAATTCGCCCCCGTGCACACCACGGCGGTCCGATTGGTCGTGACTCGCTCGACCGACCTGGGCTTTCGGGGTTCGTCCGCCACGAGTCGCGTCGTGCCGGACGCCCAGCGTGAAACCATCCTGAGGGGCATTGAGGTGATTGCCGCACCGTGACGCATCGCGACGTGGCAAATATCCAAAGTCGGTCGTCAAAGTGGAACGACTTCGCCCAGGGGCGCGAACCAGTGGGACACGCAATCGAAGGCAAGTAATATTCGAGCGTAGTATTACTTCGGGAAGCTCGACAGCAATCCATTGGAATCGCCATCACAGTTCTTCGGAAACCGACCAACAATTCGAGGGATGCGATTCCCACGACAGAACGCTCAGCAACGGATACAGCCACCAACTAACTCGATTGCCGACTTTGGGCGAGTATCGTGCCAAAACATATTTTAGGAAAGATTCTGGGGTGAGAGACCGCCAACACGTGGAAAGGGGGCACTCCGACATGACCCGCAGCAACCGAGCTCGTTGCAAGGCTCGATTCTTTTGTGGTTCACTCGACACGGAATCTTTTGGTACCGACCGACTCCCCGGAAATTTGAAGTACTCCGGCCAAAACTCTCTCAGGCATTGTGCCTGGAGCGATTCTTTGAGTTTTTCTGGCGGATCAAATTGCATCGCGAGCGTCAGATAGTCCAGGTCAAGAAACGGATAAACGGCCATACACCCCTTCTGCGGAAGGAATTGTGACCAACCGGCAACGCTCCGCCGCGATCGCAGCAGTAGATACGCCAAATCTGTACGATTGGCCCCCTCGGGAAGATTACCCGCAAAGTCCACGATGTCGTCTCGCAAATCTTGAGCTGTCGGCCAGTACCCCGGCAATAGTACGCCGGCGAGGCTGTTGTCAACAAACGCGGTGGCAATCGCTTCCAGTTGCGCTCGCCCCGCATGGGAATATACGCTGGGTTGTCCAAAAAAGCCTACCGCCCCCAACACGTCCCCGGCCAGCCCATCGAAAAAAATCGAGGGCCTCTCGGGAAATTGCCTGACAAGTGACACTGTCCATGCGTGATGAACGGACTCGCCATCCACAAGATAACGACGTATCACGTCATCGTTCGCATGTTGACGCGGGGCTTCTAATTCAATCGTTCTATGGCAAAAGCCAAACGCTTTGGCCATTTCTGTGGAATAACGACCGTCGAGATCGCGATCCCCTTTTTGCAAGACGCGCACCGTTATCGCTTCAAATGGAACCGATTGCGACTGGAGAGCCGATAGAATTCTGCGGCTGTCATATCCACTGCTTAGCGGAAGTACCGCGGGACCTGACGAAAGCCGAGCACACTTGCGAACCGACGCTTGCAATGCGTCTTCCAGCTCCGACAGCCGGGGAATTTTTCTTGCCGAGAAGCCCTGCGTCAAGGCGCTAAAATCAAACCAGCGACGGCAACTCACCCCATCCAAATCCATTCGTACGACACTCCCCGCGGGGACTCGCCGTACCTGGGACGAAAGCGCTCGATCGCCCGTCACATAGCCCATCTGGATCACCGATCGAGCGGCCAATCGATCCATCGAATCCGATGCCGCCCGCAAGAATCTAGCGCTAGAGGCAAAACAAACGGCATCACCCAACTTGCGATAGTAAAGCGGCGCTATACCCAGCGCGTCACAAACGAGTTCTAGAGATCGTTCGTCCCGGCATACACGTACCGCAGCAAAAACGCCGTTGTGCGAACGGTTCGGCGGTTGGCGCCAGTAATCCAGAATCGCATCGGACGACGACCAAGATGTAGTAGGGGGATCAACCACATAGCCGCGAAAGGCAAGTCCCTCAACGTCAGTTGCTGAACCATCCTGCACGCGGTGCACCAGCGTACGACGCTCGGATTGCACCGTCACCGAGCTGCCAATCATCGACCAATTCCGCCCCGTAATCGAAGCAAAATCGGCAAGTGCTTTCGGCGTCCGCCACTCGGCACTCAATTCATGACGGGGATGCCAAACGCCGACAAAAAAATCGGCACCGTAGGTTTCGCCAGGACCCGCAGGCCATTCAAAAATAACCGTCTTCACCGAACGCTCGTCTTCTATAAATGGCGAGACTCTAAGCAGGCACAAGAATCCCCAAACGCCGCAACACTTCCACCGCCCAAGTCGTGAAGCACCACTAGGTTTTGACGAGAATCAAACTTCGATACCGGCCACAAAGAAAATTCTCCGGACACGGTGTCTTACTACGGCGGTCTGTAATGCGGAACGCTGCCGTCACGCCTCTTTTAGGACAAGTTCCTCGACAGTGGGTTCCCAACCCGCTGCCCGTTCATAGTACACAATTTCACCACCATCTTCGTACCCCCTAAAGGGTCCATTGCGCGGAACCTACGACGTAAAGTTTTTGGGGTACGGCCAAACCGGACCGCTTGTACGAAATATGGGTAAACTAGTGAAATTGGTGGTGCCTATTGGATCTTCGCCACAGCGTTGTTGGGCGAGTTGCCGCGTAGCCAAAGCTCCCTCGACTAAGTTCCGTCGGCATCGGGCAACCTCAGCCCATGGCCCACATGTTGAGTTGTGGTTCCACGCCCAACGCGTCTTTTCGCGGAGCGAAAAGCAACAATGTTGTCGATTGCTCCGCAGTCACAATGCCAACCGGCGTACCTACTTCAAACGTCATTAACTCAACTAACGCGGTCGGTTGCGACTGGTTCGCGACGCCGAGGGAACCATACTGCGAGTCCGCGGCGTTGGCGGAGTAGGAAGTTGCTGTGCCGAGACTCCAGCATCTCCGGTGGGCGATTGTGCGGGCATCCGCGCCAATACCTGCTCAATTCGTTTTTGGTACGTGGCTACCGTTTTCCGTTCCATCTGCTCAATCTGCTTCAAAGCATTTGAGTCTTCTTTCTTCAGTGCACTATCCCTCATCTGAGCGTACCGGGTGATCTGCTGTTGCAAGCGTTCCTCTTCCGCTTTTAGCATCTGCTCGACGCCACTTACTTGTTGCGCAATTCGCAGTTCATCAGCACTTCGGCCTTCCGGTGACGTAGTGACCGCAGGATTGCCGGAACGATTTTGTCTCGCACTTGCCGTGGAGGGTGCCACGGATCGAGGCGACTCGGCACGTAAAACGGACCGGCGACCTCCCGTCGGAGGCTGGGGAGGCGCATCCGCTTCGACTGGATCTTTAGCGGCTGGTTTGGCGAACTTACCGCGAATCCACTGACTACCGCGTTCAAGGGGGTTCTTACTAGCGCGTGGCGTAACACCCGTATCCTGTGGCGAAAGTGAACTCTCTTGAGCACTTAGATAGTTTCCCGCTAGCACCACCACAATTGCAATCATCCATATCGTTTTCCGCATTGATTCACCCGAGTCCGTATAGCAAGATGCTTGTTGCTCGTAGCCACGACGTTGTAGCCTGACATCGGCCGTCCTCTACAACTGCTGCAATCTGGCTGACAGATTTCCGATGAATACGGTTGTAGCGACGCAACCTGTTACAAACGATCGCAACACAAAAGAACGAGTCGACGATCATTGGCTGCGCACAACCCAACGCTAGCGCAGCCTGCTACCAGAAGCACGAGATAGCTCCGGGCTTAAAGCAACTAAGAAGCCGAACCGACGGGTTCGTCGCATAGTGTCGCAAAAGTCGTAGCGCTTTCGTCGCTGTCCAGCCGTTGACGTACGTCCACGAACCGGTCCTCGCATTCCAAGAAAGCGTCGACAATGTCCGGATCAAATTGAGTTCCGCGTCCCTCAATGATGATCTCCCGGGATGCTTCATGCGAAAAAGCTGGCTTATAAACACGTTGCATTGTCAGCGCATCGTAGACATCCGCGAGCGCCACAATTCTTGCCGTCAGCGGGATATCTTCACCAGACAAACCTTTGGGATATCCTTTGCCATCAAACCGTTCATGATGAAACCAGGCAATGTCGCGGGCCATTTGCAGATAGTCCGCATCCGGGTGTACCGTCGCAGCTGCATCGAGCGTTCGGCCTCCAATGGCTGCATGCTGACGGATAATCGCCATCTCTTCGTCGTCCAATCGACCAGGCTTCAGCAACACACGATCCGGCACGCCGACCTTACCGATGTCGTGAAGTGGGCTCGTCAAATAGATCAGGTCGATAAACTCGCCATCAATCTCGTGCTTGAATTTTGCCTTGCCGGCAAGTTGTTCGGAGAGTATTCGACAATACTCCCGCATCCGCTCGAGATGGGTACCTGTCTCCAAATCGCGGGACTCCGCTAATTTGGCTAAGGTAAAAATTGTAATGTCTCGGCTTTCCAACGATAAAATTCGTTCTCCGACTCGAAGCCTAACGAAAAGCTCTTGGGGATCGAATGGTTTTGTCAGAAATTCGTCGGCACCGGCACTCAATCCTTCGACAACGTTATTTGTCCCAGCGCGTGACGTCAGGAGGATCACGTAGATGTAACGACTGCGACCTCGCTCGCGAATACTACGGCACAGATCCAGCCCCGACATTTCCGGCATTTCCCAATCCGAAACGACAAGATGAAATTGTCCCGTACGCACGTACTCCATAGCTTCGCGCCCATTGTGCGCAACCGTTACGTCATATCCGCCCTGAAGCAGAGTGTTCTCGAGCATCTCCAAGCTTAATTCATCGTCGTCGACAACCAAAACTCTTGTTTTATGAGAGAGATTTTGCATGCTATTTACCATTCGGTCTCAATTGATGGAATGCCGACTGACCTTCACTAGGTGCCATCGACGCAACTAATTGGCTCCACGCATCCAGCAATTCGTCAATTCGACTGGACACTTGCGAGAGTTTCTCGACGGCCGCCAAATCCTCGATCTCTTTCGCAATTGCCTGCAACCGCACCGCCGAGACGTTCGCTGACGTACCTTTCAGGCGATGAGCAATTCTTGCCACGGCACCTGCGTCGGTATCATTGAGGCTCGTCCTCAACTGATCCACGTCCCCACCGAATTGCCCGGCAAACCTGCGCAGGACACGCGCGGCAAAATCAACGTTCCCCATACATCGTCTCAGCAACCCCTCCGTATCGATGGGAGGTTCAACCACAGCTTCGCTACGACTGGAAATTCCAGTGGGACGAACGCCGCCCTCGGCATCGATTGCCACGAGTCGCCGTACGTCGGGCCAGGCTGGATTATCAAGCGGTTGTTCAACAGACATACTTACTCACTTCAGCGCGCACGGACCGACCTGCGTTTACTTAATAGTTGGTGAAGCGGGCCGTCAAACCACTGCAGCGGAATCGGATTGCCAAACGTTACTCCACCGTAGTAAACCTAGAACATGGAATGGGTTAACGCAAAAACCGGCCTAACTGTCGGAACTGCGACAGGTGATTCGCCATCAAAAACTCGATTTGACCGCCATAATCGCTACAAAGCTCGCTAGTAGCGGTCCGATTCACTGGCACCGCATCAGGATACTTACCGAACGGCCGAGCATGACTGCACCTAAGCCAAAAAGAAGGGCGCCCGATGCCTCAGGGACATTTAACACCGACGCGAAGGAAGATTCGCTTGTAGGCCGAACATCCCCAAAATTGGTAATCCAAGAGGCGTAATCCTGGGACGTGTACTGCCCGCCAAAATTATCACGCCATGCGGTAAAATCCGCGGCGTCTGCCGTCCCGTCGCTGTTGAAGTCGCCGCGAACTCCATACACAAATTGGGCCCCCGCAACATCGTCTGGATGCAACTGGCGATTAATTGTTTGACAGCAAGGTGGCGCTAACGGATTTGCGAAATCCCCTGTGTACATGACACGTTGATCCGGAGTCGCGCCATCCCAAACCGGGTGCGCCAAACCGATTGCGGCGTGACCAAGTTCGTGCAGCATCAGCCCTTCGAGTTCATTTGTGAAGGGTGTCAAAGGGGTGACATCTTCCACGATGGTTCCTGTTTGAATGTTGAACGATTGCGCCAAATTGAAAATAATATCGCCGGACAACGGATCGGGGCCGAATCCTGGAGGTCCAAATCCAATGGCGGCGGCGAACTGGAACCAAATCCCAGGCTCAGCATTGAACGCTCCGATGCGAATATTTGGGGTCAATGCATTGGTGGAGGCAACCGGAAGGCCAGGGTCGTTGATGGGACCAACAAAAGTGATGTTGGCGACGGCCGACCAGGTTGCCATCGCCCGCTGCAGTGCTGCGTCGAATGCCCCCGCCCCATGACCTTGCGTCTGATCGATTCGGTTGCGGAGTGAACTAACATTACTGCCTCCCACCAACCCGGTATTGTTAGGGAAATTCACAGGATCTAATCGCAACGCCGGGTCCGCGATCGTGCCATCCGGCATGAAGCCCCAGGTAACGACCGCCGGCGTACCCACAATATGGTTACTAGCCCAAGTCGAAGCAATTCCATTGCCGATATGATCAAAGGCGACGACAGCCGATGCCTGACCGAAGACCAGGAACAAACTCACCCAAGGCCATATCTTATGCAACGCCATACCGTACCCCCTAACCCACTATCTCTGGCAGGCAATCTGCCTCGCTTCCGGACAAGAAGACGTTTCGCAATACCTCCGACAACGATTCGAGAAGACGACAACAATTCGAGAAAGCGCGGCTCCCTCAATTGTATCTACTCTTCTTAGCACTTCAAGCGGCGCTTACCCTCGTCAGGCTCCACGAATAGCGATAGAATTGGGGCGTTAGCAACGGGAACTTGCGGACTTGAGGGCGAACCATTGGAGATTCATGACATACGGGTGCGGCGATCGGCAGATCCCTTGCCCAAGATGGAACAATTGGCGTGGAAACTAGCTGAAGTCGCAACCGACGCAACCGCCTATCAATCCGACTCGCTCGACCCTGCCGCGGTTGAGATGGTGGCGAACCGCATCGTTGACAACGCGGCCGTGGCATTGGCTGCGGTTGGGCGGACAGCGGTGGTCGCGGCGCGCGCTCAAGCGATGGCTCATCCTCGTTCCACCGGTGCGACGTTGTGGGGGCTGGACCGTGGGCAACTCTTTGACGCAGAATGGGCTGCATGGGCCAATGGCGTGGCTGTCCGAGAATTGGACATGCATGATACCTTTCTCGCCGCTGATTATGCACACCCGGCCGACAGTATTCCGCCCATCTTGGCCGTAGCGCAGCAATGCCAACGTTCAGGAATCGATCTGGTACGCGGTATTTTGGCGGCCTATGAAGTTCATATTGCGCTCGTAAAAAGCATCTGTTTACATCGTCACAAAAAGGATCACATTGCTCATTTATGCCCCGCGCAAGCGGCCGGGATCGGCGCCCTGTTGCAACTCGATACGGAAACGGTTTACCAAGCTATTCAGCAGGCAGTACACGTATCGTTTACCACCCGACAGTCTCGAAAGGGAGAGATATCGAGCTGGAAGGCATATGCCCCCGCGCATGCGGGGAAACTCGCCGTGGAAGCGGTCGACCGCGCCATGCGGGGCCAAACCAGCCCTTCACCAATCTACGAAGGTGAGGACAGCGTATTGGCCTATATGCTTGACGGTCCGGAATCGCATTATCCGATCCAATTGCCGAGCAAGGGGGAACCTCGCCGGGCCATACTCGAATCGTATACGAAAGAGCACTCGGCGGAATATCAATCCCAAGCGCTCATCGATCTTGCTTTTCGCATGCGACAACGTCTTGCCGACTTTGAGACGGTTAAGAACATTAAGATTCACACGAGCCATCACACTCACTACGTCATCGGCTCAGGCTCCGGTGATCCACAAAAATTTGACCCACAAGCGACACGTGAAACGCTTGATCACAGCATCATGTATATCTTTGCCGTAGCACTTCAGGACGGTCGATGGCATCATGTGGATAGTTACACGCGTGAGCGTGCTACACGTGAGGACACTGTTCGACTTTGGAGAAAGATTTCGACCGTCGAAGATCCCTCATGGACCCTGCTTTATCACCATGCAGATTCGTCGCAAAAAGCATTTGGTGGACGAGTTGTCGTGGAATTAACCTCCGGCGAGGTGTTGGAAGATGAGTTATCCGTAGCAAATGCTCATCCCAATGGAGCACGCCCATTTTCCAGAAGCGATTACCATCAAAAGCTTGCGACCCTCACTCGAGGCATTGTGTCCGAACAAGAACGCGAACGATTCAATACATTGTGCGAAACGCTTGTGCGGTTATCTCCCGAAGAGGTACATGAGTTGTCGCTTGTGGCGGATCCCAAAGTAATGGTGCCAAACCAGCGGTGCGCGCGAGGAATCTTCTGATGATTGATCCAGCCCCCTCCGACGCAGAAAAACGGAAGGCGTTTCGACAAGACCTCCAGTCGGGTAGGCTCTTGCGTATGCCAGGCGCATTTTCGCCACTTGTGGCCATGCTGATTGAGCAAACGGGTTTCGAAGGAGTGTATGTTTCCGGCGCCGTGGTGTCAGCCAATTTGGGCCTCCCCGATATTGGACTTACATCGGTGACTGAGGTGACCCAAACGGCGAGTGCTATCGCACGCGCGACGCGTTTACCAACCATTGTCGACCTCGACACTGGATTTGGAGAACCGGTCAACGTCGCGCGAGCCATCAGGCTGGCAGAAGATGCGGGCCTGGTGGGTGGGCATCTCGAAGACCAAACACTTCCCAAAAGGTGCGGACATCTGGACCACAAAGAACTCATTGACATCGCCACCATGGCGCGCAAAATCCAGGCGGCCATCGATGCGAGACGCGACGGACAGTTTTCCATCATTGCCCGTACCGATGCTCGTGGTGTAGAGGGACTGGACGGAGCAATCGTTCGAGCGAAGGCTTATGTCGACGCTGGAGCCGATATGATTTTTCCCGAGGCACTGGAAAGCGAACGCGAATTTGAGCGATTCCGCGCAGAGGTGTCTGTGCCGCTGCTGGCAAATATGACCGAATTTGGCAAGTCTCCGTTACTGTCGACACAACAATTGGAAAACCTCGGCTACAATGTGGCCATCTTCCCCGTAACTTTGCTCCGACTTGCCATGCAAAGTGTTGAACGTGGCCTACAAGTTCTTGCACAAGCGGGAACACAAGCAGAGATAGTACATGAAATGCAAACCCGAGCCCGACTGTACGAAGTAATTGGATACGCAAAATACGCGCAATGGGACCAGAAAATCGTCAACTTTCGACTTGAGGATCAGCGAGACCAGATATGACAGACGCGAATAAGGACTTGATTATCCGTAAAGGGCTGGAGGGCGTAGTCTACGACACAACCGACATCTCCCAAGTGATACCTGACAGGCAATCGCTGTATTACCGCGGATATCCCGTACACCAACTAGCGGAAAGACGATCATTTGAGGAAGTCGCCTTTCTGCTCTTGAATGGTGAACTACCGCAAGAAAAATCACTGCATGCCTTCCAGCAAGAAGAGCGTAACCAACGTGACCTTTGCGAACCCCTCATTTCCGTCATGCGGCAGTTCCCACGAACCGCGCACCCCATGGACGTTGTGCGAACGGCCGTTAGCTTCCTCGGAACACAACCAGAATTCTCCGGAACAGAAACCTCCGATTCGGCATTGTGCAAGGGGAAACTCTTACTGGCAAAGATTCCGACGATCATTGCGACCCACTACCGATTGCGACGGAATGAACCTATCCCAACGCCGCGCAGTGACCTCTCGATCGCCGAGAATTTCTTCTTTATGTGTTTCGGAGACATTCCACGCCCTGAAATCGTGAAGGCGTTCGATGGATCGTTAACTCTCTATGCGGAGCACGGATTTAACGCGTCAACGTTTGCTGCCCGAGTCATTGTTTCCACGTTATCGGACTTGTGCAGTGCGGTGACAGGCGCAATTGGATCCCTGAAAGGGACACTGCACGGTGGGGCGAACGAAGCGGTGATGATTATGCTGCAAGAGATTGGTACGGAAGAACGCGCCAAACCGTGGCTTGATAATGCATTATCGTCGAAAAGCAAAGTGATGGGGTTCGGTCATCGTCTTTACCGGAGTGGGGACTCACGCGTACCCACCATGTCCAAATATCGCGATCAAGTCGCTGATTTGTGCGATGGACACAACTGGGTGCGCATTTCCCATATCCTGGAACGGGAGATGCTCGCCGCCAAGAATATCTATCCTAACCTCGACTTCCCCGCAGGTCCCATGTACTACATGATGGGGATCGACATTGACATGTTTACGCCAATTTTTGTCATGGCAAGAATCGTTGGGTGGACTGCACACGTGGCGGAACAACTCGGCAGTAACCGTCTGGTGCGACCCTTGAGTTCCTATATTGGCCCTCCGCCGCGAGATGTTCCCTAGGGCAATGCGAAAGTTCGCTTCTCACGTATGGTTGCGACTGAGATTGCATCGCAGCCTGGAGTGCGTCAGAATAGTGCAAAGACGCGAACGATCTACTTCTAACTTGGAGCGACTCGAAAATGAATACCTGCCGACATACGCTTTCCTGCAAATTTCTTGTGGCTCTGTGGATTGCCGTGACGTTCACGGGCTGCGAAAACGGCCCAGCACCGTTGTCGTATCAAGAAGCCCTTTCGATACACAAGTCCGAAGTTGAGCTACTTAACTCGCTCAAGACGCGTCGACTTGCTCTCAGTAACTCTCTGGCCCAAATCGGCGCCGGCGGCTTGGGGGACGCGGCCGCTCAACTTGCCGGATCGCTTCTCGCAGGTACCGCGGAAACAAAGGACAAAGTCAATGAAACACTGGGACAGTTCGACGGATTGCAAGGACTCCTGCCCGAAGAAGCTCAAGAAGCAACCGCCAAAGCCGCATCGGACGCAAATGCACTCAGCGACCAATTGACCGGCCAAGTCAAGGATATGCAGCAACAATACGAAACTGAAAAGAAGAAGATCGAATCTGAATTGGCGACGCTCGATCAGGAAATTGCGGCGCAAGAGGCGAAAGTCGCGAGAGCCCTTAAGGATAAGGATGCAGCGGAAGCGAGACGCTAGAACCGGTTGAAGATTGGTTTGGTTGCGATCCTCATTCGTAAGGCGGCGTTGGAGTTTGGAGGTCACGGGGAGCAGCGACCAGGAACCGCCACACAAGGGCTAGGTACTACGGTGGCAAAGGTGAGTTGAGGATGTCGAACTTGAATGACATAAAAAGCAAACTTTCTTTCAGCCTCAGCGCATCGAATCTTACGGAACTGGGAAATGAGTGGTTGAGACGTCACGGGCGTCCTCCGTGCCTGACCATCCCACCGGGGTTACCGCCAGAATTGCAATGTCTCGCGTTGTCGAATTAGTGATCAGGCTTGCATTTGTCGCAGGGGCTGTTGGCGGCGCTGTCTGGCTTATCGGTTTCATCTCGTCACTTAACGTTCTTGGTCTATCCGAAGCTTACGCGGGAATTTACGAAAAGAGACAACTTCGGATGATTAGCCTGGCGCTAGAGTCGGGCTACGACCTGCACGAGAACCTTGAGGTGCGTAGACGCTGGGAGATAGCACCTGAGGTATTCGAGAGAGAGGTACAGGGGTGGATCGAGAACAATTTTTCACTGCATGGATTTCGAAATAGGGATTATGTTGACGAGTTGAACCGGAATAGGGACTACTGGGGCAATACGTACTGCTGCCGCGTTTTCCAAGCGAATTCTGGCTTACATATTGGGTTTTATTCAGTCGGAGAGGATGGGAAATCCACGTCGCGTGGTGAAGATACTGATGACATTGCCTCATGGTGGGACAATGAGTTCTACCTTCGACGAAATGATCGTACACGACTTCTACGACTGTCTCCCGCGTTGGTGGTAGTTGCGGCATTGGCCGTGAGGGGTATCCGTTGGGCGTTTGACGTCCAGAGTTAAGAGCACTGAATCCCCCGACCACCACTAACAAGTCAGGTCGGTTGACTTCTCGGTTGGACGTTTCTTGCGGCCTGAGCTGTCCGCTCTAAGAGTACATTCAATCCAGTCGTGGAGTTTGCGAATCGACCGTCATCGGGTCCGCTGGGTCGATGTGATCGTAAACACGCGGTGGGTAATCGATCTCGCACCCCAAACGCGTACGCCTGCGGCCCTCAGATGTTTAACCGTTAGCCGAAGGCCTACGCGAGTACCGAGACGACGTTGGGCCTCCGGCTAACGGTTAAACCTACTCGCCGGAGGCGTACGCGGGTACAGACGGAGAAGAGGAAGACGGGCCGGGAGACCCGTCCTACGGAGTGGATGATGAGCCCCCTTTTTCGTTTAACGGCAGTCGTACCATGCGCAATTCAATCGAGCCACCTTGCCACAAGAATTTTTCCTTGCAACTAACGGGCCTGCACGTCAACGCGTTGCAAGAGCCATTCGTAGTACGGACCCGCTGGCGTACGCAAATTCGGACCGTCCCCAAGCGCGGCACCTACTTCGTCCCAATCGCAGTGCCGTAATCCCATCGGAATCGACTCCGTCAGTTGCGATACCTCCTCAATCGAATCGGCGTTCGTTGTGTTCGATAGAGTTGCAGCGATCTTGCCGTCCGTCGACTGAAATTCTACGGACCATCGATATTTTTTCCCCATGGCAAGCTCACGATTCAGAGTGAGTGGTGCTCGCCATTCACTGCCATTACCTGCCACAACAAGGTGGGCCAACGTTGGTGAGCTAATCTGCAAGGAGAGGGTAACATCGGACACGGAGCGGTCTGATCGAAACAAACCTAAAATCATGGGATTATCGACATCGCCTCCAAACTTTTCGATCTGGAAATCCAAATTCATTTGCAGGCGATCGGACGTGGCCAGAGACTTAAGCGGATGAACATATCGTCGCCGCTGATAGCCCAGAGGGGAGATCGTCGCGCCGTCTACACCGGATGTCCCGGCGCCGCGGATCTTAACCGCATGTCGCTCATACGACCAAGCATAGGGAACGGCGTCCAGCGAAAAATGCCCGGTGGTCTGCTCGGGAGAAGTCTTACGCGCCACATCGAGCATATCAAAATCAAAATACCAGCCACGCGACAATGGGTCCGAGGCGAAGTTTTCCGTGACACTTGCCGTCGCTTCCCGACCCGTGTTGAACGTTTGGTTGCTCAAGGAGGTCAAAAAGGGGTTTGCGCCTTTCCCGAGCGTATAACTGTGTCCGAAGTGTGTATGCTCGGACCAGACCCAGACATACTCATCGCTGTATGCCAACGCCAAGGGGAGATTCGACCAAATCGTGTCGCGGGTCCCTTGCGGCCAGCCGTTCCACAAGTCCCAGGGATCGCTCTCTACCCAGGCTGCCATACCGGGCTCAACATATTGATCGTATTTGTGGGGATCGATGCTTAAGTTGCGCCAATCGTGCATCGCGTTGCGAGCCCATTCGTAGCGGTGCCGTTGTCCGGGAAATCCCGGCTCTGTGTACCGACTGTTGGGTGCATGGCCATAATAGAAAGTGTTTTCGTAACCATGCACCAAACGTGCATTCCCTTCGATCCCTTCTAAGATTCCATCTAGGAACGGTTTCACGCCCGACAGGAAACCGGCCGAGTCAAGATCGGGGGACCAACCGAAGAATATGACAATCGTGATATCTGGGTATTCGGACTGTACTGCGCGGATCCATTGTCGTCCGCGTTGACGGAGCAGTTGAGGAGTGTCTCGTCCTAGCGGAAATGGACGTGAAATCGTTTCACCTTCCTTGTTTTTTTCGGCCACCTCCCCGTCGCGAAGTGCGTAGGAAGAATACTGTTCGGTGTCGAGCATGAATCCTTTGAGGTTCGCTTCTTTGCACAAACGGGCGGAAAGAGCCGCATTGTGCTGAATGTTCGCCCAATGGGTATCGTTGGTGAAATCGGATGCCAGTGGGCCATCTGGACCCTCACCACTCAAGCGGTACCACAAAAAGTTGTCAGTCAAATGCCCCCACTTTACCTGTTGTAGGTCACGGATTGTTTTTTCGACCGCTGCATAGGGGATTCTCACGTTGGCCCACACAAGGTTGTCCAGTACGGAATTGCTGCCGGTGCGCCCTATCTCAGTCAGCCATTCCGCGGCCAATGGAGCGGTAACGGTGATACCATCAAACGGATGGCTGTCGCAAAATCCCGGATTCATCAACAAGAATTCGGGACCAACTCCGGTCAATCCCTCCTGGATAGAATGCTGTCCGGTACCGATCATTTTTTTATTGCGTAATTCTCGGGGGCTGGCCCATCGCTCGGGCAAAGGTACGGCATTGGATCCTGCAGTAGGTACGGAAACGTTGTCGGGCTTCGCCACCGCCCAAATGTTGCGGAAGCGTACCGGATTTTGGTGGTCTTGCAGGTAGACAAATCCAGGTTCCGGTCCGGCGGGCAGTTGATTACCGCCAGTAATATGGTTCATTTCCACATGATCATGAATGAGCACGCCATTGTGCCGCACCGTCAAATAGGCGGGACGAACCAATTTTCCTTCGGCATCGTATCTGGCCGCAATAAAGTCGATGTCGTACGTCTGCCACTGCAATGGCGGCAAGCAGAGATTTTCCTGCGGACGAGCGATTCTGTAGATCCCTCCGCACTCATTGGATTCCCCGGACAGCCCAAACGAATCGAGGATTTGTACCTCATACCTTCCTTGCAGGTACAACCCGCTGTTGCCGCGCCCTTGGCCATTCTCTTCGGGCTGAAACGGCGTGCGAAATTCGAGATGCATTTGGTGGTCAAGGAATCGGGCGTTTGTCCTGACGCCCTCGTGCAGGAGTCCCTCCGACATGGCAGCGATCTTGCCGTTGTCACCCACCCACCCTTCCGTAGACGTACCATCAAAAAGGATGATCGCTTCGGCCGGGGGCCGAAGACCGATGGTCGGACTTTCACGTACGATACGGTGCAACGTCCCTTCGTGAACGGGATTGCTTCCGGCACGAGCTTCCAACCGAGCCTTGATCTGCCCATTTGTCCAAACGAGTCGCATGTCTCCTTGTTGGAAGGTAAGTGTGTCCCCAAAGATTTTTGCCTCGGCCTCTGTCTTTCCGCCGCGATTCCAACCGTCTCCCGGCAATCCTCCTTTATGAAGTACCACGCGAAAATTTCCCTGCCCGAGCGAAATGATTTGCACTCCCACCTTGAGTTGATCGTTGTCGGGCCCCAAGTTACCGGTGTACTCGCCCTGGACGGCGTATTCAGGACCAGCCTGTTGTGGGTCGGTAACAACCGGCCCCTTCGCATTCGTGAGGCCCACCGCCACAAGCACATGGATCAGCCCGAAGGCAACGAGAAAAAGAAACTGCTGAATCATGAGGAGCCGATCGCGAAGGAAGGAGTTAGGGAGAGAATCTTGCGAGTCACTTCCATTTTCGTCAGTGGCAGTAGCCACGGCAACCCCTTGATTCGCCGCAAGGGGTTGATACCCCAGCGTTCGGAACTGGGAGGCCACGAAAGAGACGCTGGGAGCGGCGCCTAGCAAGATTTCCGCCGAAAAACGTCGTGCGAACGGGAATTTTCTCCCCACGCCGAACGCAATGAATCGGGGCGACCACGTTCGGTCGCTCGGAAAAGCATTTACGAGCGTCCCGAGAATGAGGCTGCTGGGGCTCGAACCCAGGACCTACGGATTAAAAGTCCGTTGCTCTACCGACTGAGCTACAGCCTCAAAGGAAAAAAGTGTCAAAAACAAGTGGATTATCAGTTTATTGGCGGCCTAGGGTGTGAGGGCCACAATCGACTACACCCGCTGCTACACTCGGAGCACTGGTTGGTCGTCTTGCCCGGGTGTGTGTAGACTACACCCGCACCATGGGAGCCAAGGACTATGAGAATACAGCCCCCCAAGAACCGAGGCAAGGACCGTCGGGTCGCGAAATTTCCACTGAGCGTGCATCACGGGGCCGGTCAGTACATGAAGAAAATTCGGCGCAAACAGTACTCCTTGGGCCCGCTGAGTGACCCCGACGCCGCCTTGAAACGCTACATGACGGAACGCGACGATCTAGAGGCCGGCCGCAAGCCCTGCCCCCAAGAGCGACAGCACCGACGGCATTACCATCCTGGAACTGGTCAACCGGTTCTTAACCTACAAGTTGTCGTGCGTCGAAACCCATGAATTGAAGTCCCGGACGTGCCGAAGTCCCGCACCCGCTCTACCCCGCGAAACAGATGTGCCGCGGCGATTTGGTAGGCATATGTTGAATTCTTTTCGAAGTTCGTCAAGCGGGACATCGAGATAGTCTGAATAATCTGATGCAGGCCATTTTCGCGTCATGCGCATCGAGCAATAAAACGTAGCGATCAAGTGCGGGATGTTTTTGAACCAAGTCTTAACAAGCTTCGCATGACCGATGTCCGCCAGCACCTGTCGGTGGTCTTGGTGCATGTTGACGCGACGCATTTCGCGCAGCCGCACCGTCGTCCCGAAAATGGTCCAGAGATGAGCGCTGATTTCGCCAGCCAGATTCGTGGGGCAGGCGAACAGCACATGGATGGAATCGTGAATATCAATGTCTGGAACCAAGTCTGGGGCAACATTTTCACCAGCGTCGCTGTCAGCACCCTCAGCGGTACGTAGTTCACGGATGCCGTCGCCGAGAGTCATCGTTGTCGTTGGATCGAGATATCTAAGCATGTTCGGATGCTCCGTGAGTGGCTGCGTTAGTC
>JAQCHP010000089.1 GCA_027619595.1 Planctomycetota bacterium | reverse complement strand
AGCCACCGGACTGCGGAGACTCAAACTTTTCAGCCCGGAGGGCGGCACATGCATCGCGTTATTCCCAGTGATACTTGAGGTCACACGCGATGTCATGGTCTGCAAGATTTTGCAACAACTCACCCTAAGTTGTGTTTACTTGAAGTAGTCACCAATTCGCATTACGTAGCCTTGTATCGCCCTCCGGGCTATTGCAATACTTCTTTTTCGTTGTTGCGATTTCAACCAAACCCCAGTTTTTTGCAAAATAAATCAGCTAAGACGTTGCCCGGAGGGCCAGTGAACGGCTACTCCTGACAATACGGCGAGCGTGGCCAGACCAGGCTAGGCATGCGACCGTTACCCACGAAGTGATTGGTGGTTCGGGTACGGCCATGGAAGCAGCGTTGTCGCCGGTCCAGTTGGAAAATAGTACGCGAAGATCGGCACCGTCCACGATTCCGTCGCTGTTAATGTCACTCAGAGGATCGGCGCTTCCCCAGGCCGAATAGAGGATCGCTGCGTCTCGGCCGTCCATTGCCTGGTCATTATCGAGATCTCCTAATGCCGACCGCGTGAGGAGGTCAAAAGTAAATGTCCCGAACGGTAGGGAGCCATTCAACTGCGCGCCAGCCGTTTGGTCCAGCCTGGAGATGGGTTGTCGTGGTTGCGTATTGGCGTCGGCAGAGTTGAACAGAGCGCCACTATCGGTCCCAGCGTCGTAAGGGAAGAGAGGCACCTGTACCTGGCGGGTCCAGTATCCCTCGGGCCGTAGGTTTAATCCGTGGACACCAACAAACCAGTCAGGACTGGGTGCGATCATGGTGACCAAAGTTACCAACGACGACGGCTCAATTTCGAACTGGAGTGACGTGGAGCTAGGCGTGGAATCGAGACCGCTTCCTTGCAGACTCCGCTTCGCCGTTCCGGCCGTGATCGCCTGTTGGATTTCGTTTGACAATAGCCCAGTGTTCCCTGTTTCTGCCATACTTTCGATGCCAGGAGAAGCAATTCTGCCTGGGCGCCAGAATTCGACTTCACTGCCGTGGATGGCCCCTACGAGTGACGAGAAGTGAGCCCCCGCAGGCAAGGGCACCCCTGGATGCGTCGACGCGCTCCATGTCGAATGGAAGGTAGCCCTATACATTACCGCATCGGACCGGCTTGGTATGAGCTGTACGGAAAGTGCGAGAAAAAACAACGCTACCGAACTGATGCGCCAGGAACTTTGAAGCGTTTCCATCGAATGATCCTCCGTATTTTCCTTCTTGATAAGCCAAGCCCCTGCGTTAGTCGTACCGGGCGGCCAATCATTACAGAAAATCGTTGGAGATTCAACTTCGAAGAAGTTTGTTGCCCAATAACAGTACCACAGCCGCGACGAAGACACAGATCGACCAGCTCGTTGGTTCGGGAACAGCGACCGTGAGCCTGGCAGAAGGACCCGTGTTACCGAAGTTGGCAAGCCAAGTGCCGTAGTCCGAGGCGGTGAAACTGATCCCCAATCCGTCCCGCCAAACATTGTAGTCTGCGGCATCGACTGTCTGGTCTTCGTTAAAATCTCCAGGTAGTGGCGGCGGAGTTGGGGCAAACGCGTAGAAATGGATCGGTGCGGAGGGTAATCCGTTCCATTCGCTCGTCGTAAAGAATCCGGAGCCATCCGCTGCCCATCCGATGGCTTCCCCCTGGGATTCGATGGCCAGCGTAAACGAAACGCCAGCACCGCCGAGTGCATCGGCGATACTTTGACCGATCGCGCGTTCGAAGAGGAATCCGGCCGTCCTGCTGCGCACTAAGATATGACGGCCATTGGGCGAAATGTCGGCGGCCGTGGCGGATCGAAGGAACTCGCCAAGTGGGCCCCACGAAGTCATTGTTGTTGTCGTCAGCGCAACGGTTGAATCTTGAAATGCGCTGGCAGGCGCGCTATAGATTTCGGTACCGGTTGTATTCTTCGTGAGAATAAAGAGGTCATTGGTGAGGGGGTCGACGATCAAAGACTCGGCGTTACGGCGCGCCCCGCCCGGATATTGCAACCTCGCCGTGGAATAGTTCGCGGCCGCGATCGTGGCGGAATTGGTCGACTCAGGTTCGGCCGTCCGGTAGACCGTGATGTACGGTCGCACGAGGGCATTGTCACCGATATCGCCGAGATACAAATAATTGCCACCCCCCGGTTTCGGTCCGATCGCTAGGTCTTCCCAGTCGCCTGACGCTGCTCCAGCCAAAGGAAAACCGCCCAACAGGTTCCCTTGGTGATTGATGGCCAAAAATCTGGCAATGTCGCCACTATCATTATGTACCCAAAAGGTATTAGGTACCGCCCGGCTCTCAACGATCCCCGAGATTTCAGATAGGGTGGACGACGTGATCGTGCCGATTTGCAACGGAGGTCCGATGGTCATTGCACTGGATATTGCCCAAGAGACGAGCAACATCGAAGAGACCGCAAGGACATGGACCCAATAGAGGAGCCAGTGGATGGAGGACGGCATCGGAAGGTGCTCAGGAGCGAGAACTTGAGAATTGTAATTCAGTCGAAATCTGTACCGGCGGGAGTTTCATTTCATGGCAACTCCCGCCGATCGATGGCACCTTGCGACGCAAAGGGGTGTGGAAGCTAAGACTTCCGTTGCACAATGCGGGTTGCGAGGCACAGAGCGACGATTCCTAACGTTGCTGTGCTAGGTTCGGGCACCGAACGGCCAGGTGAACCAACACCTCCGTAGGAGCTGGTGGTGGCGCCGTTTTCGCCGGCAACACTCAGACCAAGGCTTGTTCCATTCTGATCCCATTCGAAGGTAACGCCGCTAGTGGAAGACCCGAACACGACCGAAGCAACTTCGACCCCGCCAGGATTAAACAGACGCAGATCGTCGCCGCAAGTTCCGAGACCCGAAAAGGGGTTCGCCCCGGTGAACTGCGATTCCTCAAGGATCTGTACCGTGTTCGGCAAGCCCCAAGTGCTGCGAAAATCAGCTGATACGGGTGTGTTCTCAAAGATCTTGTGAATGATGATTGACTCGCCAGTAGCAATGGTAATTCCGTTAGGGAATATAGCTCGATCGCCACTTGCTGGGCGATCTTCCCACGAGTATCCGTTCAAGAGAACGGCTGCCGGACCGGTGTTGGTAAGTTCCCACCAATCGCGTGACTCCAGGGATCCACCGGCCGGTGCGCCCGATGTGCTGGCGACTTCTGTAATGACGAGTCCACCGAAGCAAGGTACGGTCGCGATAAAACTTAGGATCGTGGCGGCAAGTCGAAGTTGCATTCTCATGAGATGTATTCTCCAAATTAAACTAAGTGACGGTAGCATGTCGAGGTTTTTCAGCCATCGACGAAACAAAACGAACAAGCTCTCAGGCTATAAGTTAAGTATGAAGATATCGTGAAATTGATGATGGTCGCGCCAGAATAATCAGAGCACGTTAGGGACGACTTTTGATTTGGCAAAAGAGTGCGCTTCAGTCACCCCGCTGATCAAACTTCTTTACGTCGCCGGATGTTAGTCGAATTTCGATATGGTTCTCGATATTGGCGGAAATTGTCCGTTTCTGAGGGATCGAGACACGCGTGAACGGAAGTTTGGGGGTTGTCGCTGGTTCGGCTTCTCCCAATACGTTGCGATCCTTGGTGCCGATGAGTGTCACCCAATGTTCTCCCACAATCGCCCCATCCCCCGGTTGAAATGTCGACAGCTCAAATGTGCCGTCCGGGTGAAGCTCTCCAAAGGCTGGCTTTCCGGTTTCCACAGTTCCCTGAGCGATAGGAGCGAACATCACTTTTCCACCCGGCACAGGTTTGTCGTCAATGGTGACGACACCTCGAGTCGGCGCGACGGGGTAGGGAGCCCGGCTGCAACCAACAAACACCAGGGCACACAGCAGCACTGGTAGGCAGCGCTGACCGATGCGACACTTTGTCCGCCCCAGGAAGTTATTTGACATCTTCAACGACCTCACCATCGACGCGATCTCCTAGCAGCCAAAACGTGCGCAGGTTGATACTTTCATTGAGAAAATGAACCGAGCCGTCCACGAAACTAAATAGCGCACCTCCCGGATGCCAGCTGAAGGAACAATCGTCTGACCCGCTGCCGCCAGGGAGGCGATCAAGCTGGTCCTTAAGGAGGGGGAATTCTCGCACGCCGCCAATGTTGCAATTGATCGTGTCCTGAGTCTTAAACAGTACGCTGCCGTCTTCCTTATATGTTCCCATCCACATGGGGAAATCAGCCACCGATACAACATAAGCGGCTTCTCCCACGGCGATCGTTTTGCTAGTACCATCGGTTACGTCAGTGATTCTGACTCGCGAAATTGGTTCCTTAATGACCGTGTCGAGCGTTCCATCCCCATCGATGTCACCGTAACAAGTTCCGCTCTTGGCCCCTTCGCCGGTTCGCCAGAACATTCCTCGATCACAATAACCACGTGATGCTTTGTAATGCGAAACGGCGTAGCCAGTATTCGGAAACGTGCCGGTGGCACCAAAAAATTCGCCGCCTGGGATCTTGGTGGGCAAATCAACCGACGGGCAGCGGAACACGCCAATGTCGCTATCGCCGCCGGCAATCGGATTCATTTTCTGGAAATGGGCCACTTTAAATATCCCCGGCTGCCATGGATCGTTTTCATATCCGGGAATCTTGTTGCTGGTGAGCATGTCGTAAATCCCCTGTTCTTCAATATAGGGGAGGATTTTCGTGGCCCAACCGAGACCATCTTCCTTGTGCGGGCCACTCAGTGCGGTATAGGCACCGCGGGGGAACTCACCCATAGCGTCGTGGAAACTTAGGAGTGACAGTGAGATCTGCTTCAGGTTGTTCACGCAGGAAATCCGCCGAGCTGCTTCCCGCGCCGACTGCACGGCCGGCAGCAACAAGGCCACAAGGATCCCGATAATCGCAATGACTACCAGTAGCTCGACCAGCGTAAAAGCCTTGCGTTGTGTGTGTTGATCAGGAATCATGGGCTCATTGCCTCTGTTGGTGATTGTCGGGTCCGTCTCTTGACTGTTGCGATTCTATCCGCCGCCTGAACCCCGGGTAATTCTTACTTGAGTGTGTTCACACAAAATTCGCTAAATCTTCATAATTCGTTCACGGATTCTTCACGTTAGGTTGAGAACCTTAGAAGGTCGGAGTGTCAGAACGCTGCTCAGCCCGTTCGTGAAGATGACCGTGAAGAGGACACCGTGAAGAGGATTCTGAGCAGTGGCTTCTATGTCACCGACCAATTTGGTAGTAGAGGTACTATTTCCCCAGACGGAGAAGATCAGAATGGCAGGAATGGATCGTACATGGCGGTTGGCATATCGCAGTCTCGTGGTGTGCGTCGCGCTGACGCAGTCTGCAGCTGCAGACCTTTTTATCAACGAGATTTTTTTTAATCCTGGAGGGTCTGCTAGGGATTCACGCGATGAATATGTGGAGTTGCGTGGTACACCCAACATGCCTCTGACGAAACATTTTTTTGTCTTTGTGGAGAATGAAGACGACGAACTGAATCAGGGGGAGGCCGGGATCGTCGAGGCAATCTTTGATCTGAATAATTACTCGCTGGGTACAAATGGTTTTCTGACGCTGCGACAGGCTGGCAGCTCGTATGCTGTTGCTTCGGGTACAACCGATATTGTGAATTCGGGCGCTGGTGCTGTTGGTTGGACCCCTGGAGCTGGTAGTCCGTTGCTATTTGAGCAACAGGTACCGGTCGGCACGAATAACTATCTGGAGGGGGGTGGATTTACCGCGATGGTCATTCGGAACACGGGTGACGCCGTTACGCATCGCCCGCAGATCGGTATGGATCTTGATGTCGGTAACGACGGTCTCGACTCGATTGCAACGGCCGTCAACGGCTGGCGAAGCAATTGGGAGATCATTGATTCCATTGGTACATTCGGTGAAAGTGGTGAAGCACCGTTGGGTCGACTCTACGCCCCTGTCAACTTTGGCTTTGAAGTTGTGGGTCAGCCGGTTTTCCCCGGAGGGCCGATTTTTACAGGCCCTAATTTGGAGCCAGGCGCCGTATATGTGGGACTTGAGTATGAGGTCGAGTACCTTGGCCGTTGGGGTAATTCAGACGGCCAGACGGCGGCCGACTGGCATGTCTCAAACCTTACGGATAACGCGGCTACAGGTTACGTTCCGGGGTCAGCAGAATGGCGACAATCGGGTGACCATGTGGCATTCCCCGGAGTTTCCCCGAACGTAGAGACCAATCAAGGCACGCCCTATGGCACGGTTCTGACGAACACGCTTGGTGCGCCGAATTACGTACAGGGGGACTTCAATCGGGATGGCTTCGTCGATGCCGCCGACTTCACTGTATGGCGTGATGCGAGTGGGGCGACAGGCATTGATCTCGCGACCGACGCCAACCGCGATCGCGAGGTGAATCAAACGGACCATGACATCTGGAAGGCAAGGTTCGGCGAGCCAATATCTAGCGGAGGAGCCATGGCGATGTTCGGCCCGGCGGTCACCACTGCCGTGCCGGAACCGAATTCTGCTTTGCTCGCGTTTGGTGTTGCTGCGTTGTATTTTTCGCTGCGATCGCGGAGCGATCGGCGACCAAGGTATTGCAAATTGTTGCCGATCGCTCCGCGATCGTAGCGCGACGCGAGGTGTGACCTTCGGATTCGACTCGGCGGTGGGACGCAGACCAGAGTCGGGCGGTCTGGACTCGAATAGTTGCTCGCGTTTGGTGTTGCTGCGTTGTATTTTTCGCTGCGATCGCGGAGCGATCGGCGACAATTACGTTACTGCGTTACCGAGACGGGAGGAGGAGCTGACGACGGCTCCTCCTGTGGCGGGATTTGCTGCTTACCCTTGTCAAGCGGATAACGAACGACGTTGGTCGCTAGTCCGACTAGCTCCAGAAATCGGATCGTGGTGTAGGTCACGTCAAACTCCCACCACCGGTGCCCATGTGCAGCGCAACGTTGGTGAGCGTGGTGGTTGTTGTGCCAGCCTTCGCCGTTCGATACGAAGCCGACAAAGATGTTGTTGCGGCTGCTGTCTCCGGTATCGTAATTTTGGTATCCCAATACATGCGACAGCGAATTGACGCTCCAGGTGATATGCCAGACCAAGACCGTGCGGAGAATAACCCCCCACACCAATAGGCTTGCGCCGAACTGAAGGCCAGCAGAAGCATTCCCCATGAGGAACCACCCAATGGCCCCACCGACGAGAAAAACGAGCAGTGCATGCAGCGAGTAGACCCAAAAGAAATTCAGGTTGCGTTCGCACCATAAAAAATAACGATCCCGTAAAACGTCGCGGCAATATCGCTCGAATTTGGTGGTCGATTCGTATTGCCGATTGACAAAAAACAACCACCCCATATGGCCCCAGAGAAAATTCACGAGTGGACTGTGCGGATCAGGTTGCTCGTCCGAATGCTGGTGGTGAATGCGATGAATTGCGACCCAACGAGCGGGTGAGTCCTGGAGGCAACACATCCCTAGGGTTGCCAATGTCCGTTCCAGCCAGTTCGGGACGACGAGGCTGCGGTGCGTCAGCAGTCGGTGGTAGCCAAGGTTGATGCCCAGCGTCCCAAAAACGTAAAAACCCAACACGCAAATCACCACACCAGTCCAAGAAAAAAGCCAAGGGACGAGCGCTAGCAACGCGAGCACGTGCAAGAGCACGAGACTCACTGCATAAGGCCAAAGAACCTTCAGCGGATTCGTGTCCGCCGGTCGTTGTATGGGGCTGGTGATCCGATCCGGATTCGACATTCGGAAGTGTTTCCTAGACAAGAGTCGCGTTTCGAACTGGATTGTGGCACAGTTCCGTAAACTGCAAAAGACCAGACGAAGTCGATGATTCGCCTTACATGGAACGCCATCTATGGAACGGCAATCGACATGCCAATTGGATTCGCCGGCCGCACAGAATCGTAGGCATTAGGGTATCGCCGTAGCATTGCCACTTTTTCCAAGCTTGGTGGGGGGAAATGCTGGTCAGCGAATGGCTGCCGAATCGCACACGAGAGCCCTATTTCGCACAACATTGGCGAACTGCAGCGACAAATTTTGGGACAGCAGCGGACCCTGCAGGTCGGGCTAATTTTGCGGCTTTTCGGTTGCATCCGCCGAGGTGGGCGGAACCGGCCATCACCAGCAGTACGACGACCCGGCTTTTCGGTTACAATGGAGACCGGCAGGACGCTGTCCCACCTATCAGCTGTCCGCCCAACCGCTGGATTGTGAATTCCTACCCGCTAAAAAATACGTTCCTACCCTCTAAATAACTGTTTATTCCCGCCGATTCGTTTTCTACCTCTTTAACCCGATTCCCCGGTGTTGGGCATGAAATCTTGCGTAAATACGTCTCGAGCCTCGTGGGAAAAGTTCCCCCAGACCTTCTATTCTCAAATTCGCCGTCCAGTCACCTCTCGACGGATTTTCGTTGAGCGCAAGACTTCTGAGTGGCTTTTTGCGATGTGGCTCAGCGTTTTCTGGGGTGGTGGATGTCAGCGATCAGTTGAATTCGAACCGAGCGCCGCAGCTGTGAAATCTGATTCTCAGGAGCCGATTCGCGCGGAAATTTTGCGATTGGAACTCCGCCCCTGGCCCCCTGTCGTGCGATCGCAGGGTAGTCTGGTCGCTGATGAGGTCACGACGGTAGGAGCCAAACTTGCTGGTCGAGTGGCAGCGGTGCATGTTGACCTGGGTGATCACGTTGAGCGTGATGCGCAACTTGTGCGGTTGGACCGCAACGATCTGGTACTCAAAGTGCAACAAGTGCGAGCGCAATTGGATCAGGCTCGGGCAGCGCTTGGCCTGGTGACGGGCCAACCTGCCGAATCGCTCGATCCCGACCAGGCGCCGCCGGTACGAGAAGCTAAAGCGATCTGGAGCGAGTCCAAAGCAACGGCCAGTCGATTGCAACTGCTTCGCAATCAACAGTCGGTTACGGAAGCGCAGCTCGACCAAGCCGATTCGGCCGAACGGGTCGCGGAGGCTCGTTATGCATCTGCCTTGAATAGTGTCCGCGAAAAGATCGCGCTCATTCAAGTGAAATCGGTCGAGCTGGCGTTGGCGAATCAGGAAGCGGAAGATGCGCTCTCCCTGGCACCTTATGAAGGCTATGTCCAGTCGCGACTCATTGCGCCGGGCTCCTATGTGCAGGCGGGACAGCCATTGATCACAATCGTGCGCACCGGTACGTTGCGATTTCGTGGAACTCTTCCGGAACGGTATGCGCAACAAGTTGCTGTCGGGCAGTTTGTTTCAATTAATGTAGAATCCGTGTCGAAGCCGCTCCAGGTCCAAATAACTCGAATAAGCCCGGCGTTAGACGAAGCGACTCGATCGTTAACCTTTGAAGCGGACGTAGAGAATAGCGATGGTACCTTCCGACCAGGCCTTTTTGCCGAGGCCCAGCTGACCCTTAATGCTGATCATACGGCGATACTTGTGCCGGCATCGGCGGTCGTCGAGTTTGCCGGTGCGGAAAAGGTCTGGAAGGTGGTCGACGGTCGCGCCGTTGAACAGCCGGTGAAGGTCGGTCGACGCAATGATACAGAATACGAAATCCGAGAGGGGCTTAGCGCGGGTGATCAGATCTTGATACAGGCCGACATGGGCCGCCTAGCGTTGGTCGATGCGGTGTCGCGCCATGCGACTCAAAGTAACTAGTAGTCACCGATCAGCTTGCCTTTCTTGACTCAATCGCAAGCCACGAGGAAATTGAGTTTGTATGTACTGGCTGGCTGAAGTCTGCGTTCGTCGTCCAGTCTTTGCTCTCATGATCGTGCTCGCGATGGTGGTGGCTGGAGTCGTCGCATTTCCGCAGCTCGGAATCGATCGCTTCCCCAATATTGACCAGCCAATGGTTACTGTCAGTGCCTCGTATCCGGGTGCAGCGTCTCAGGAAATGGAGACGGAAGTGGCCGAGGTCATCGAAGATGCGGTGTCGACGGTGTCCGGCATCGAAGAATTGCGGTCGATTTCGGGAGATAGCACGGCGTACGTGATGATCACGTTCAGCCTCAATCGCCCGATCGATGCTGCCGTGCAGGACGTCCGCGATGCACTGTCTGGCATCGCCAACAGCTTGCCACGAGGCATGGATCCTCCGGTCGTGCAGAAGCAGGACCTCGATGCCTCGCCAGTGATGTCGATTGCTGTTTCCGGACCGAGGACGGCGAACGAGCTCTATTTCCTCGCGGATCGTCATGTCAAGAGCATCATTGAGTCGGCATCAGGTGTGGCGCAGGTAAGTATTTCTGGCGCGGCACGTCGGGCGATCCAAGTGGAGATCGATGCCCGCCGACTTGCCGCACACCGACTATCGATCCTCCAGGTCCGTGAGGCAATTGTCCGTCAGAACGCGGAAGTTCCTGGCGGTCGCGTCGATGAAGGCCTGCGCGAACGAACGTTACGCACGCTAGGTCGCGTCGAGCAATCACGCGACTTTGCCGACCTCGTCGTCGCCACGCTGGGAGAAACAACCGTGCGACTGGCGGACTTGGGGGAGGTTCGCGATGCAACGAAAGAGGTACGTTCGTTTTCCCGTTTGAATCGCCAGCCTGCCGTTGTCCTTACCGTGCAGCGGCAGTCGGGGGAAAATACTGTCAAGGTTATCCAAGCGATCAAGGCCCGATTAGAACGGAGCCGTTCGCTTTTGCCTGACGATGTCGTTGTCACAGTTGTGCAGGACCAATCACGATACATTTTGGCAGCTCTCCATGAAATCGAAGAGCATTTGATATCCGGTAGTGTACTGGCTGCCTTGACGGTGCTCCTATTCATGAAGTCGTGGCGTTCGACACTGATCGCAGCCGTCGCGATTCCTGCCTCGATTGTCGCGACCTTTGCCGTTATGTGGGCGCTCAATTTTACACTTAATAACGTGACGATGCTGGCACTCGTCTTAATGGTTGGCGTGGTCATTGATGATGCGATTGTTGTTTTAGAGAACGTATTCCATTGCATGGAAGAAAGGGGGATGGATGCCCAGACGGCTGCCATTGATGGTACCCGTGAAATCGGCTTGGCAGTGCTCGCTACCACATTGTCTCTGGTCATTGTGTTCCTGCCAGTTTCCTTCTTGTCGAGTGTTACCGGTCGCATGCTCTTTCAGTTCGGTATTACTGCAACGACCGCGATACTGGCTTCGATGCTCGTGAGCTTCACGTTGACCCCGATGATGTGCAGCCAATTGTTGCGAGTTGAGAAGGGTGGGGCTGCAGCTCCCAGTTCCCGCCGAGGCTTCTATCATTGGTTAGAACAGGCGTACATGGCCTGCCTACGATGGTCACTGAGGTATCGCTTCATCGTCCTCCTGTTATGTATCGCGACCGTTGTCGCCAATGGGTGGTTGTATGCCTTGGTTTCGCAGGACTATATCCCCACCAACGTGGATGAGTCGGAATTCGAGGTTCGCGTCACTGGACGCGAAGGGGCGAGTGTGAAATCGATGGAGCATGTGGTCGGACTGCTGGAGCAGAGGCTAGCCGATATTCGTGGCATTGAAGTGATGTTGGTGACGGGCGGCCAGGGGGGCATCGGAAGCGTGAATGGTGCGAGAATGTACGTTCGCATTCAAGATATTGCTACGAGGTCTTTTTCCATGGCACGTTTGTGGCGAGGACTACGGCAAGGGGACCCCTTTTCGGCCTGGCGAGGAAATTTCACGCAGCGGGAAGTAATGTCGGAAGTGCGCCGTAGGCTCGCTTCGATTCCCGACGTGCGGACGAGCGTTCGCAATCAGACTTCCATGCGGCAAGGGGCGCCGGTCGACATCGACTTTTCGGTGATGGGACCTGACGCGGAAAAGCTGGCAGAAATCAGTGAGCAAATTCGCCAGAGAGCGCAAGCGATTCCGGGAATCGTAGATGTCGATACGACGCTACGTCTCGACAAACCGGAACTACGCGTCTCAATTGATCGTGAACGGGCTGCGGCTGTTGGTGTCGACGTGCAAGAAATTGCCGATACACTGCGAGTAGCCGTGGGGGGCGACGATCGCGTTTCTCGATATCGCGACTCAAGTGCCGATGATGCCTATGACGTGGAACTACGACTTGTGGGGGTCGACCGCCGCAATGCCGAATCCATTTCCCAACTCTACGTGCAAGCACGTAACGGAGTTCAGAGCCAAGACGTTTCCTTGACGGCTTCAACACCTACCGCCGCCTCACTTGTCCGACTTGACAATGTCGTGCGGTTTGATTTTGGCGATTCGCAATCCCGTATCGATCGACTCGATCGTCAGCGAATGGTTGCCATTCGTGCCAATTTGGGCGGAGGCTATGCCCTGGGGGACCGGATTGCCGCACTGCAACAAGCTGTCGATACCATGGGGTTGCCGGAAGGATTCGCCACACGCGTGATGGGGCGTGGTCGCGAGCTCGACCGTACACTCAAAGATTTCTCTTGGACATTTGCCTTGTCATTCGTGTTCATGTACATCGTATTGGCTGCTCAATTCGAACACCTGTTACACCCACTAACCATTCTCTTCTCGTTGCCGATTGCGGTCCCTTTTGGTTTGATCAGCCTTTATTGGGGGGGTGAGACGCTGAATTTGTATTCGGCACTGGGAATTCTGGTTTTGTTTGGCGTTGTGAAAAAGGCAGCCATCTTGCAAATCGATCATACGAACGTTTTGCGATCGCGAGGGATGGATCGTTACACGGCCATCTTACAGGCGAATCGCGATCGATTGCGGCCTATCTTGATGACAACCCTTTCCTTCGTGGCCGGCCTGTTGCCACTACTCATCGCGACGGGGCCTGGCGCGGAAGAACGCCGGTCGATTGCTGTCTTGGTCGTCGGCGGTCAGACACTTTCCCTGTTACTGACACTCGTGGCGGTGCCAGTCATTTATTCCTATCTCGACGACTTGGCAAGTTGTTTTCGCAGGCCCGGAGTTTCGTGACCGTTGCGGCGGCTACGGCCATTGAAACGTCCCTCCTAAATTGGCAACCATAAAGTTGTAATCGCTTGCGTCGGAATCACCGTCGTCGTCAAAATCAGCGGCCCCATTGCGGGTTAGCTGAGCGAATATCGAATCCAACGCCGCACTATTGATTGCGTTCGTCGGGGATCCTGACGCAAGAAGGTTGGATCGTAGCAACAAACGCTTACCAATTCCGGTGCTCCGCAATCCACGTTCTGTGAAGTTGTAATCGATTGCATCGATACCTGGAGCCAGAGTAACTCGTAATTGGTTCTTGGCCGGAATCGTACCACCCTCAGAACCTAAATAGTCGGGAGCGTCGATAAACAGGGTGGGTTGCGTTTGGGTGACTGTATACGTACCTGGCCGCAGGTCGGTAAAGGCGTACGAGCCGTCAGCTAGGCTCGTTTGGGCGAGTGATACATTTTGCCCCTGGTCGTTAACACCCGTGAGTGTCATTTGCACGCCCGGAATAGGGTATTCGCTGGGGTCAAATTGGTTATTCTGGTTTGTGTCTACCCAATTGCGTCCCCTCAGGTCTGAGGTCAACACGACCGTGGTGGGTTGTGTCGCCGCATTGTTAACCGTTACCGACTCGGTCTGGCTGGCGGTAACCGATGCCGAATTCGAGAACGATTGCGCGGTGGAAGGGGCTGTCGCGTCAATGCTGACGGTGGCCTGTTCGCCGGGACGTAGCGTTCCGATTAGCGACGTCAAAGTATTGATCACAAGATTTGAGGTGCCTTGACTGGTCGTGACATTGGTTACCGTAATTACCGGCGGTAGTGGATCGATCAGCGTAACATTAGTTGCCGTGGATGGACCCAAATTCGTCACGGTGATGGTGTAGTTCAGGTTCCCTCCGATAGTGACTGGATCAGGAGTGCCAATCTTTGTAATAGCTAAGTCGACGATCGGATTGGTGGTGGTAAAGACTGCAGGATCGTTGCTGCTACCAGATCGACCCCAGGGTCCCGGCACGGAATCCCAATCCACAGTAGAAGTGTTGTTCACAACGACGCCGGTCGCTAGGTCGGGATTGATCACTGCTTGAAAAGTGATCGTGATCGTATCGGCCAGTGCGAGTGTGTCTGCGGTGACCGCGATCGAGGTACTTGCGGCACCATTTCCCACAGTCACCGTCCCAGACGACGTAGTGACGGTTTCCGGTATGAGTCGTACGTTCGGGTCGGAGAGTAGATCACTTATGGTGAGATCGTACGCGCCTGCCGTCGAACTGTTGGCATGCGATATTACTAAGGTATAGGTGACAGTGCTGCCAGCCGGACCGGACAACAGACTTCCTGTCTTATCAATTTGGAGAATGGGTTCCACGATTTCCACGGTCGCGCTGCTGGTCGATTGCCCGGTGCCGTAATCGACGATCGTCGTGTTGGTCAGAGTCTGACCGTTAAAATTGTCGAGCGCATCGGCTACTTGGGCCGTCACCTGCACTTCGATCACGTCATTGAGGTCGGAGACTCCGTCGGGGGTGTTCAACACGTTTCCGAAGTCGAGTACCACACGATCGTGCATCAAGTCGAGGTCGGTATCGGTCCGAGTCTCGATCGGACGGCCCGCAGGAATGGTTAAGTTGGCTCCCACGGCGGTGACTTGGACGTCCACAAAGTGAAGTGTGCCGGTAAGCGCAGGGAGTTGGTCAATAATTTGCAGCGGCGACGTCCCTTCGGGTAGAATTGCCCGAATGGTGTAGGTAACCTGTTCTCCGACCACTAAGTCGGTAATAGCCGTATTGAATTCATTGGTCCCGGTGCTATTCAGCGAAGTTTGTGTGACACTCTTGCTGGATTGCGGAATCGTAGTTTGTACAGTTCCGGCATCGAGACTTTGGTGGTCATTGGCGGAACCGCCCGGATTCGATTGACTGCCGGTACGTTCGACACTAAGTGGGTTCGACGATTGGGCCGTCGTCACGTTTCCGGCTGCGCTCGTCCATTGCAATGTCGCCGTGTCGGTCAGCGTCGTTAGAGGTGGAGCTGTATTACGAACTCGGGCCTGAAACGTAATCGTTGCCGTCGCGCCCAAGGGAAATTCGGTCCATTCGATACTTATGTCTCCACCGGCGGTACTCGTTGTACCAAGGATTGGGCTACCGGTGGGAACGATTGCCAAAGTACCTGGCTCCAAGTCGAGGTGGTTCGGAGCGGAGTTCAGAAGATTGGTTAGTTGTACGTCTCTAGCATCGACCGTGCTACCAGCAAGATGTTCTACGAAGATGGTAAACGTGACCAGATCCCCGGCGTCAACCGATGACGGTGTGCCGTTGGACACCGATACGTTGAGAATCGGTTCTACGATTGTCAGATTGTCTGCATCGGCACTCAACGACCCAGTCGTGTTCCAGGTAAACGAGGCTTGATTGTCTAAGGTCGTTCCAGCATTATTGAGGGACGTGTTAAGCACAACCGCACGATACGTGATGACGATAGTTTCTATTTGGGCGCTGTTAGTGTCATTGTTCACAATCGTGCCAAAGTTGACTGTGACCGAGGTGCCATCAGCGGGGATTGTTGCGTTCGACGCTAGGCTGGCGAATGTGCCGGCGCTCGCCGTGATGCTGCTGGGAGCGGCAATGCTCTCGACATTGACAATGGCTAAGCCGGGATCGGGCGTGTCGGTCCACTGCGCCGTCGACATGGTCCCCTGAGGCATGGTGATGATCGATTGATACGTCACTATCTCGCCAATCACCACGTTAGTTCCGCCCGAATGACTTTGATTGCTGCTGGTCAAGGACTTGGATAGTGATGGATTTGCAATTGTCGCGGTGACGGATGCGTTAGTAAAGTAGTCATTCGCAGATCCGCCCGGATTGGCCGACGATCCGGTCCGTTCGGTTGACAGAGCGTTACTTGATTGGGGAGTCGTTACCACATTGGGCAGGCTGGTCCATTGAATATTGACCGAGTTTGCAAAATTTCTTCCGAGTTGCACTCCGACCGCCAAGGTCACGTCGAACTCAATCCGTGAAGTACTCCCCAAAGCGAAAGTATCCCATGAGGCGGAAATTGTTCCTCCTGACTGAGTTAACGTGGTTGGCACAAGCCCATTGGTTGCCGATAAGTTACCAGCAAAAGTCATTCCCGCAGGAAGTGCATCGGTAATCGCAACGTTGTAGGCGTCGGTATTGCTCGCAGAATTGTGCGATAGATTGATCGTGACACGCATTGTGTCGAAGGCCTGGCCAGCATTAGGGCTAAGGGACTTCGAAATTTGGAAGCTCGGTTCGACAATTGTTAAGTCCGCAGCATTTGTCGTGACGCTATTGGTGCCGCCCCATTGGAAGGTGGCTTGGTTGTCGAGCGTGTCGCCGCGATCATTGGTCGTCGTATTCAGTACGACTGCCCGATATTCAATGGTGATTTCTTCGATTGTATTACTGTCGATATCGGAGTTGGTTACGGTTCCAAAATCCAATGTGATAGAACTGCCGTCCGTTGGTATGACCGCATTAGTAGCGATCGTCGACATCAATCCGAGGCTGGACGTGATCCCCGCGTCCGCGACCACACTTACGACATTGACGATGGCCAAACCTGCGGTGGGTGTATCAATAAATCGAACTGTGGACAACGTTGACTGGGGAATCGCCACGACGGCACGATAGGTCACGATTTCCCCGATGGCCACGTTGTCGCCGGTGGTCGACACTAGGTTTGTATCAACCACCGTTTTGGAGAAAGCGGGAGCAGCGACGGTAAGCTGTGTCGTTCCGGTATCAGCGTAGTCGTTGGCCGCGCCCCCTGGGTCGCTCGTCGAGCCGGTTCGTTCGGTCGAAATCGGGTCGGTGGATTGGGGCGTCGTTACCCCATTGGGAAGACTCGTCCAAGTCCCCGTGGCGGCGTTCGTGATGATCTGGCTTGGTTCGACGGTTCCGGCAAGTTGTACGTTGAATTGAATGCGGGAAGTCTGCCCCAAGGCGAATGTATTCCAAATCGCCGTAATTGTGTTCGCAGATTGACTGAGGATCGAGGGGGCCAGTCCGGAAGCGGTCGTGAGTCTACTCGTATAGTTGAGCCCCGCAGGCAATACGTCGGTAAGAACGACATTGAACGCACCAGAATTACTGGACGCTGTATGGTTTAATTCCAAGGTGACGGCAAAGATGTCGGCCGCCTGGCCGGTAACGGGAACGATCGACTTGGTTACGTTCAGGTCGGGCTCGACGACAATGACATTGGAAGCACTTGCCGAATCCGATCCGCCGGTCCATGTTACCGTTGCAAGGTTGTTGAGCTGTGTGTTGCGGACGTTGCCGGCCGAGTTCAAAGTTACGACGCGGTATTCCACGGTGATCGTTTCTGCCGTGGAGTTGCTGCGATTGAGATTGGTGAGCGTGCCGAAGTCCAATGTGATCGAGTCGCCGTTCGTCGCTATCACTGCGTTATTGCGGACATCGGTAAACGATCCAATACTGGTTGCGACGTCGCTACTGGATGAGGTGAGACTTACGATATCAACAACGGAGAAGCCAGTGTCAGGTACGTCGACCCATTGTACGTTGTTGGCAACACCTTCGGGAACCGTAAAGGTCGATGTGTAAGTTACGATTTCTCCGATCGCAACATTGGGATCGACAGTTGTGGGTTCGCTCGTCTGAGTAAATTGTTTCGCTACGTCAATCGATGCGATCTGCACGGTGGCAGCGTCGGTCAGGTCTACCGTAGTAAAGTCCGGTCCCGATGCTGCGCCGGCATAATGGAACAAGGTTGCCGTGTTCGTTAATGGGGTATTGGGTTCAATGGCTCCGATAACCTGCAGATCGTACGTAATGACCAGGACGTTGCGGCCATTCGTGGCGTGGAATTCGTCCAATGCTCCTGCATCGGTGAGGTCCGGAAGTGGTATTGTGGGACCCGGGTCAGTGATTTCAATCCCACCGTTCTCATCGAAGAGACCTGTCAGAATGTCGGTAAATGGCATGGCATCGCCGGTTCCGTCGCTAACGTTCAAATTGAGGCCAGTGCCAGGGGTGGTGAAACCGGCTGGAAGTGTGTCGCGCAAGCGGATATCAAAAGCTCCTGAGCGGCTCGTTCCGGTGTTTTCGACGACGATCGCAAACGTGACGATGTCCCCGGCATCAAGCTGTTGGACGTTGTTATTGATGGGGGTTGCGGCAAGACCGGTCGAATGGATCGTTCCGATACCTCGATAGCCGGTAGTACCTGGCGCTAAAAAGGACACTGGCCCAACCGTCGTGGGCGCATAGACATCGTTGGAGTTGTCACTGGTGACGACCCCTTTGCGAATTTGGAGTTCCGGCATTGCCAGTTCAATCTGCACAATGGCATCATTAACGAAGATACCTGTATTGGTTGTGTCTTGGGAGCGTCTCGCCATGTTGGTGAGGAACAGGCCGTCGGCGAATGGTGCGTTGCTGGCGGTGACCGTAAACAGAATGTCAATGACACGGCTCGTTCCCCCGACGACATCAAAGTCTCCGTAGTTGAATGATAAGGCATTGGAGTCCGCGTCTGCCGCAATTCCGGGAACGGCACCAAAAATGGACCGAAACGTATCATCCGGTCCGAACTTGGCGGTGCCTGCTACGGGCGTGTCTATGCTAATGACATCGGTGAATGTGGTAACCTCCGTCGCTATCAGTACCGGAAGGGGCAGATAATCCGACAGGACCAGATCCTCGACGTCGGACGTCGGCACCGTGAGCTTCAGTCGATACGTAATTTCGTCTCCTGGTGACAGTCGCAAAGGTGAAGGGAGAGCTGTGCTTCCGTTGATGGCGTAAATCGACTTCACCAATGAACCAGCGGGGACCTCAATTTCAGCTGCACTCGTGTCTGCTTCGGTTTGCCCCGTGGAGGTAACGTTGGTATAGGACAGTACAGCACCCACGATCGTGACATCGTTGGTCAATTGGTCCCCCTCGTCCACCGATGCGTCCAGCGAGGGGAAGTTGTCGGTAAATTCTTCCTGAACCGTAGTGTGGAAAGTAATCACTCCGGTGGTCGCGCCACCATTAAAGGTAGCTGTAGACGGATCGGTGCCGCCGGTGCCTCCGACGGGGACAAGTCCCCCCAGCAGAACTCCGTTGCCAGTACGGAGAATTAGCTCATTAGAGACCCGGAATTCCAACTCCTGCGTTCCGTCGGTTGGCGCAACGGGAGATGCCGACCCGGTAAAGTGATCGATCACCGAGAAGTTTGCTGCGTTAAAGTTTCCCGTGGAATTGACACCATGTTCGAGCACCTGCAGCTGCGGCGGGAACGTGGCATCGAATCGTTGTCCGTCCGACATGATGTCGTTGAGAACAATATCTTGGAAGGCAAAAAAGTCAGAGATCTGAAATTGGATCACGTATGCCAGCGTGTCACCTGGGCTCAGGCCATTGGAACCGGGATCGTTGAAAACGGTCACCGATTTCTGAACAGCGATCGATTTGGGGGTCAAGGTATGCTCGGGACCTGCCTCGTCTACTGAAACGTTGTCGATTGTGGTCCCAAGATCCCCCGAATCGGTCGGGGTCCAGTCGCCCAACGCCGATACATTGTTGGCGCTGGTAGCGTCGTCGCCACTGACGGAGTCATTAACTTGTTGTCCATTCGCATCGCGGAACGGCACGAAGTAGGTAAACGTTACGCTGGCGTCATTGGTGCTGTTGGTGCCCAACACCGATGGCAATGTAACGACAAGTCGGTTGTTCGGAGCGTTGGCGGGGGTCGTTGGATTCGTCGTTACGCTTCCCGACGGCAAGATCGTGTCGACACTTACAAGTTGGATGTTGTTGGGAAGGATGTCCGTGATGTCAAGGTTGGTGACGGTTTGATTGTTGGCTACGTCGACTTCAATCGTGTACTGTCGTGGAAAATTGGGGCCTGTTGCCGTTTCGTCTTCGGGGCCAATGTAGATCTTTTCGAGTTCAATGAGAATCGGCTCGATGGAGGCCAATGTGGACCAGCTTGTGGAACTCGTCGACGAGTTGCTGAGCAAGCTCGGGTCAGTTGCCGGATCGGCGAGAGCATTGTTACCGTACTGGAAACCGGCCCGACTGCGCAGGTTCAGTAGTTGCCCTAAGTCGGCGGAGCTTGAGAGCGACATACCAATCGTAATATCGGCCGCTGGCTGTGCGCCGGTAAATGAGCCGAACGGTAGCTGCATGACGATGAGTCGATCACCGGCGGGACCTGTGATCGAGAGTGGGGCACCAGCCGTATCGACCGCATACGGGTGAAGTACG
>JAQCHP010000264.1 GCA_027619595.1 Planctomycetota bacterium | reverse complement strand
ACCGAGACGACGTTGGGCCTTCGGCTGACGGTTAAACATACCCGCCGGAGGCGTACGCGGGCATTGAGAAGACGGTTGCGTTTTGAGACGACGCTTGCCGATATGAACAGCGCGCTCGCCAGTATCAAAAAGCACGCACGCGAACAATGAGTTGACGAGCGACTTCCCTTTACCGCCAACCGAGTTCTTCGACCCGCTTCAGTTCGGCGTCGATGTCGGACCCTTCGTAGAATGACAGCCAACCGCGGAGTCGTTGCGTCTCACCCGGCCCGCAGTCGGGGAACTGTGGATCGGCATGCATGCAAGGACAATCCTCGCCCCCCCAAGTCGAAAAGCTATGCTCCCATCCGGTGATGATCCAGCGGTCACCCGCGCTGTTGCGACACGCGACGTAGGATTGACCGAAGCGTTTGTTGTCGTTTGTCAGTTGCTCAAACCCGGCCGCCGATCTGAGCATCACGCAGTTCTGCACCTTGAGGCCGCGGAGCATCCGGTCCGATCTGTTATGTAACCCGAGTTCCATTCGCACGCCGTCCACTTGCGGCGTAACGCGAGCGGTGTACGACACGGCGTTTGGAAACTTGCGTTCAAGTTCCAGCACACTATCGGCCCGCCGTTGCCATTCAAGCGGCGCTAACTCGATGTCCCGCTTCGACCACATCGTCGCAATGTGTGTATGTGCGAGATACATCAACTCACGGTCCGTGTCCTGTTCAACCCAAATCGCTTCGGGGACGTCCGCCACAATATAGCCCCCCTCCTTCCATGGCGCGAAAACGCTGAATTTCGTCTCGCGTTGCGGTCGAATCGCACCTTCACGAAAACCAATTCGCGGATGCCGGCCACCCGGATACGGCAAAACCTTGAGTCGCCCAGTCACGTCGCGCACGGATGGCTTAGGCACCGTAATAACGAACCGCTGCAAGGCTGCTTCGGTCGCAGCCGCAATTTCTGGAAGCGTGTAGCCGTGATCAACTCGCATATTTGTCAACCAGTAGCGTAACTCGGCTTCGTCGCTCGGCTCGCGCGCCTCATCAAGCAGCTTGCCCGCCGCGAACATCCGAATTCGGTCATTAATCACGCCATCCGGTTTCTTGGGCTCGACATCGGCATCGACGTACTTCAATAAATCACGCATCGCGATGACCTTATACCCGCCGGTCGCCAGCAGCCGCATGTACGCGGAAAATTTCTCCTGCGTGGTGTTAACCCAAGCGTGAGCCGTATCGGGGACACCATGAAATTGCAACACGGCGATCCGCCCGCGAGTCGCTTGCCGGATCGCCCGTTCAAAGTCCTCCAGTTCCCATTCGGGATCCGGGATACCTGCCGAAGGGATCATCAGTGGATGATCAAGCCCCGGTTCGTAAGCGACACCGCGTCCCCCTTCGTTGGGAAACTCGGGCATTCCACCTCGCCGCGCGAATCGAATTCCGTGCTTGCTCAGCACCGGTAGCGCATTGGGCGTTGTGATATTTGCGGGGTAAGCGAAACTGATCGGGCGTGGGATACCGTGTGCCTCGCACTGCTGGTTGATGCCTTCGAGCTGTTCAGGCAGTTGCTCGACGCGATAGTCTCGAATGACGAGATGATCGCGAGTATGGTTACCGATCTCAAACCCGTCTCTGTGCAACTGTGCGATCTCGTCCCAGGTCATATAGTCGCGTTTATTGTCCCGAAAGTCGAAACCTTCGGTCACAAAGAACGTCGCGCCGAACCCGTACATCTGGAGTAGCGGACGGGCGACGGTGAAGTGCGTCTTTGACGAATCGTCGAACGTCAGTACGACGAGCTTGTCCGGTAGCGGTTCGAGAGCACCTACTGCGGCGGACACCAAAACAATGAGCACGGGTGAAATCAGAAGTGACCGCATCACAGGTTTTATTCTCCAATTCTTCATCGTAACGGTGCACCGAGCTGGCAAAAGGTCGCAATCCACCTGAAAGCTTTTTCACAAGAAGCCTGCCGCGAGCGGCGTGATAACTTGGCAGGAATTCACAGCGCATGGACAACGCTGAAACACCTTACATCGACGATAATGACAAATACAAGCCCGTCGCACGAGTCCCTCGCAATTTCAGCCACACTTGCGAATCGAACCAAATTGCTAAGCAATGAGCCAAGTTGCACGGGAGAAATTTACGGTGGCTTCGGAAGGTGTTTTTCGAAGAACCGCCAGATCTCTTGAGCCGTGCTGACGTCCTCATTTCCAAGATGACCGGGCCAGGAATGGCCACCCTTGGAGAACTCGTATTGGCTCACCTCGGCGTCGTCCACTGCCGTCGTCCACGCTCGTAATCGAATGTTCTGGGTGAGTTGCTGCGTGCTCGCTTGCTCCAAGGCCAGTCCTTGGACCCAGAAATCGACCACAGCCTCCACGCCAAAATAGGGTCCCCAAATGTCGCGGTGTTCAAGGTCTCCGTCCCAACGCGTTATCGCATCATCTTTGGCATTTACCGCCAGCACCGATATGCGTGCTTGCGGAAGTAACTCTTTCCCCCACGCCGCCATCATCGTTCCGGCAACTGGCGCTACCGCCCGAACGAACGGCTTTGGCTGGCTGGCCAACAAATAACAAAAATCGCCACCATTCGAAAATCCAGTGGCGAAGACCGCACGTTCGTCCAGGTGAAATTCTTGCACCAGATGTGCAGCCAATTGCCGAACAAAACGCACATCGTCGACTTCTTGATCGTGGTGAAAGGCGTAGCCGACCTGAAAAAAGCGAGAATCTTTTGCATCCTGCGTGCCATCTGGGTAGGCCACAACAAACCCATGCTCCTGGGCCAACCGCGTCAGTCCCACCTGTTGACGGACCTCCGTCGCCGAGCCAGTGTAACCATGAAACACCATCACGAGTGGTGAATTCGGCCGAAGGTCGCTGGGAACATCCAGAATATATTTGCGACGAAGCCCATCTACGTTCAGCGTACGGCGTCCGGTCCACCAATCCGACTCTTCTCTCCGGCGGTATGCGAGCAAGCCGACGATTAGGATGCCCAGTATCACAAGCAAGAGCACTTGGGACGGTGATGACCGATGTTTCGCGCTGGCCATGCAGTTACCTTCAGGCTGTGAGTTTATTTGAACACATCCAACGCATCAACAAGGGAGCGACACTATGGTTCGTCAGCGAGTCAATGAACTTCCGTGCTATGTGCAACATTTTCCTGCAGCTAACCAAAGCATCGGACCAACGAAGAACGCCTTCCCGACGAAATAGCAGCCGATGGCAATCCCCATGCCGTCGCCAGGGTTAGAAATATGCCTCTTCAGAAGAATTCGTGGGTAAATTTCCTTTCGGGTAGTGCTCCGAGGTTGTGATACA
>JAQCHP010000088.1 GCA_027619595.1 Planctomycetota bacterium | reverse complement strand
GATTTTCTCCTCGCCCTAGAGTCTAATTATTGGGGAGGAAACTGTCTCAGGGTCATTGACACAAAGGGACGAGTGAACAACCTGGTAACGAGTCAAATGGTAGTTGTTCGTTGGTGGAAGAGGAGGCGGAGCCTCGAAGACAGTGCGTCCCCAGGCGGAGCCTGGGATCGAGTGAAATGGTAGTTGGCCGATTCTGGGGGCCGGTCCCTCGCTGACGCGGCGGGTTACAGAACCGAACTAGACAGCGACTTTGACCACGACCTTACGTACTGACGCTGGCTCGTCATGGACGGCGAGGCCAGGGATGTGTCCGTCTTGCGGAAAGAAGATCGCAAAGCTCCCCGTCGGCACGGTCACATAACTGCCGTTTCCGGTAAAGAGTTCGTAGTCGTCTTTGGCATCGTAGGGCTTCTGGATCGTCAACGTATCGACGTTGGCATAGCCCATCTCTTCCACTCCCGACGCCACCAATTGTACGTCGATGTACCTGCGATGCGCTTCCCACACGCCTTCCTGCCGGGGTTTGGTCGTGTTGTCCTGGACCAGGGCGTAGATTTGGTCCCCCTGTATGACAATTTTTCCAGGCGGAGGTGTTGTCCAGTCGTGCTGCTGAAGGTATTGCAAGGCGGCCGCGATCCGCTCGTGGAGACCAAAATACGAATTCGCGTTACTGAGTTTATCTAAAATCATGGTTTCATCGTTTCTCTTATAACGTCTAAGCGTTGGGCAAATAGAACAGCAGGTTATTGTGCTGGCTTTGGTAAGAGAAACAGTCGTCCCTCGCCCGCATCGAGCGATAGCTGCAGTCCTTCCATGTCAGGGCTATCATCCATCACTTCAATTTCACTACCGTCGGTCTTCGAAATTTCTCGAATCTGATTGTGCGGAACACGAAATTTTACCGTGGGCCAAGCCGTGTACGCGAAACTGTAGTTGTTAAGTAGAACAGCTTGCCGACCGTCCTGATGAGTAAAAGCTCCGATGAGATAATCCCCTGGAGTGAGTTGTTCAACAGGACCTGTGGTGAGCAATTCTTCCGGATTGGCGTCGGGCTGGATGCGGAGCACTTGGGTGCTCGTCAGCTGCATCAGTGTCTTTCCGAGGTTCTTGAGATCGTGATTGATGCGTTGGGCTTGAGCGTAGTGTCGCGTCTTGCGACCTTCGGCTGTAATGATCGCGCCCCCCTTGGGAAATTCATGGCCCCGGGGGGTCCAGTAACAGAAGTACAAAACGCCCCGTGCGCCGTAAGCAATCGAGGTGTAGACTTGCCACTTAAGCTGCGCTTCGGTGGGGTCGCCGTGCGGTCCGAATGGCATCGTATTGAAGTAATTCCAAAAGGGAACGTTATGGAGTAACGCATACTTTCGCATCATTTCGAGGTTGCTGCAGTATTTAATTCGACCATCTTCTTCGGGGGTCATCATGGGATAATGGTCCATGCTGAGCACATCGGGGTTAACTTCCGACATGAACCGGGTCACGTACTCCTCATAGCCCGTAGTGCCTAGCTGCTGATCGCTGGCATAGTTGGGAAAAAGATTGATGTAGGACAATTTGCCTGGCCGCGCCTGCCGAATTTGTGCCACCGTGTCCCGCAGGGCGGCAAACTCTTCCGCTGGCGGTTCGTCTCGTAACTTGTACCCCCAGACGGCCGAACTGGCGGGGAGTTGAGCATGCGGTAGGCCCCCCTGCCCCACAATGGCCTTTAAATCCCAGCGTTCACAAAGGGCTACCTGACGGCGTACCTGTTCCGGCGTGCCTGCCCCAAATCCACCGATGACCATCGTGAAATTTGCGGCGGCGATGTCGGCGTAGTGCTGGTCCATGTTCTGATCGGCTGGCGGATCGACCCAAAAACCGATGGCGAAACGATCTTGAGAAAATTTTTGCGGAGCAGCGGCTCTCCCTGAACCGTAATTTGCTAAGACCAAGGCTATGCTGAGGACGATTCCGGGGATGAAGGTAAATTGCATGGGCTGGTAAACCTCGGTAGATGGCAGCGAAATCTTCTTGTATGACAGTACGTTACGTTGTCGTGCCGAAAACAACGATGGGCGACACGATTCGGTGTCGCACTTTAGCACGGAGACAGGAAATTGTGTAGGCAATCGACGAGGCGACGCTGGCGTTGCACACAGAATTTAGGAGGTCGTCTCGGGGCGCCTTGCCGCCCCTGGGGGACGATTCCGCAGTTGGTGCTGGTGGTGGGATTGTCATTCCGTCCGCCCTTGGCCGCAGCGATGGACACAGCCGGCATGCCGTTGGATCTGGTCACTTCCAAGTCCGGCCCGACGGAAGAGCGACTCGGCTACGAATCAGATCTTTCGGTGATCCGTCATGGCTGGGACGGTGTGAAGTGTTACGTGCATTCGCGAGCGGGAGCGATTCCGCCTGGTACTGCTGCAAATCCCGGTTTGTTACCCGTAGTGGTTCTCACAACGCAGAAACAAAAAGTGCAAGGTAACGACGTGTTTGATGGCCTCGAGTCGATGTGGACCGAGGACTTGGGGCAGACATGGAACGGTCCCATCATGCAACCGAAGCTCGCGCGGCGGGTACATGCTGACGGAACGGAAGCGGCCCCCTGCGATTTCACGCCAGCATTTCATCGGGTGTCGGGCGTGTTGTTGGGCACCGGCAAAACGTTTTGGTATAAACACGACGGTCACTATGATGGCGCGCCTGCCGAAACCGTTTACGCCGTGTACGACGCCAAGGCAGGCGAATGGTCGAAGTGGCGTGCGGTCGAATACCCTGCCGAGCCAAAATTTCACCACGTATGCGCCGGATGCACGCAGCGTTATGACCTGGAAAATGGCGATGTACTCTTGCCCATTTACTTTCAGCCCAAACCGGGAGATTGGGATCTTCGAGCGGCCGTAGTTCACTGTACGTTTGATGGTTCCACGTTGCGCTATATCCGACATGGGAACGAGATGGAACTACCGGAAAAGCCAGCGCATCACGATGGGTTGAGCGAACCGTCGTTGACGAAATTTGGGAATCGGTTTTTGCTGACGATTCGTTCCATCGTACGAGGTTACGTAACATCGAGCGACGATGGTCTGAACTATGCGCCGTTACGGGCTTGGCGTTATGACGACGGAGCGGAGCTAGGGAACTACCAAACGCAACAACACTGGGTCACACACTCCGACGGCTTGTTTCTCGTATATACGCGGCGGGGCGCGCAAAATGACCATGTCTTTCGTCATCGTGCACCTTTATTTATGGCGCAAGTGGACCCTGACCGACTGTGTATTCTGCGGGAAACGGAACGCATAATCGTACCCCAGGCTGGAACCCGCATGGGGAATTTCGGTATCGTCGATGTCACTCCCGAAGAAACTTGGGTCATTACGACAGAATGGATGCAGCATCCACCGCCCGGTGGATTCGAAAAATACGGGAGCGACAATCGGATCTTTCGCGCCAGGATTCGGTGGAGTCGCCCGAATCGTAATTGGGTTCGGACAAAGTAAGGTCAGTTCCGGTGGCTGAGCTCCGAGGGATCGCTCGTTGCCAGAGGGCCGCGAGCCGCCACTGTCACCCTGGATGCTTCAAACACCCCTTCGCATATTCGAAATCGAGACGTGTTTGCTCCAGACATTCGTCGACGGTAAGTTGCTTCCAGCTGTTCTTGTCGGTGTATTCGCTGTGAAGCGTGTACAGGCCATGGTATCCCCCTTCACGCAGTCGTTGCAAGTAATCGGGTATTGGTGCGATACCGTCGGCGAGCGGGCATTTTTTCGGAGACCATCGCTGCTGGCCAAATTCGTCACGACCATTGGCTGTCCAAATGCAATTCTTCAGCGACGATAACGCGATCCAAGGCCGCAGAAGATCAAGGCCTTGTCGCCATCCGTCGATTCCTCCTTCAATTGTCATGTGCATCGGGTCGACGTAGGCTCCGACCTCCGTCGGCGAAACGTCGCGCAGCAATAGGTAGGCCGCCGATCCACCCGAAGGAATCAAAGCGCCCGAATGGATATGCACACACGGCAAGACGTTGAATCTTGCGGCTAGTTTGGCGATGCGTTCGATTCGGCGTCGCGACTCATCCATCTCCTCAAGCAACTGACCAAACCGTGTATAGCGATGATATCCCATCTTGATGCGGCGGATGCCATGCTCTCCCGCCACCGACAGGATTTTTTCCGCGTTTGCATCGGCGTCGCCGATGGACGTACTGAGCATGGAAATTCTGATGCCATGTTCTTTCGCCGACTTAACGGCGAGCGGGAGTTCCGTCGCGACCTTTTCCGGTTCAATGTGGCCACCTGGGCGGACCGTTAAGTCGAGTCCATTCAAGCCAATTTCGCGAAACTTCGCACAGACTTGCGGAATCGGCCAAGCCTGGAAGCTTTCGGTAAAAGCGCAAAACGAATCGGTTTGTGGTTCAGTGTCCGCTGCGTCTGCAGTCCGCATCGTCATTTCGGAAACGCTACGAGTAGCGGCTACCGCCAAACTGATGTGAGCCATTTGCCTGACAAAGTCGCGTCGGTGTCGTGGGGACATGGGCCGGTTGTTTTGTAAGGAGAGCCGGAAAAAAACGGAGCGTCAGGGACAAAGGCGTAGTTGGATAGGAGACGCCACGCGACGCATTTCGTCGGTCGATTACGTTCCGTTGCGTGCCCCATTATGGATCGCACACGGAGTACTGACAAGAATAGCGGGGAACGACTTGACTGATTTCGTGGCCGAGGCTATTGGGTGCTTGTTTTGACGCTGGCCACAGTGGCGTTCTGCGGCAGTGAAACATTCCACCACCATTCTCGCCATGCATTGTTTGGCGGAGATGCCACTTCTTGCAGGCGTTCGAGTCGAGCCACGGCCGGAGAAGCTTCCTTTCCAGGTGAAGACGTCGGGTCGACTAGCTGAGTTGGTTCCGCTCGGACACCGCCACTCACGGCGGCCACGAACACACCTGCCCCAAGTGTTCGATGGTTCACGATGCTGGCCACTTCACGTGGTGGATTATATTGTTTGATTCGGTACGACTTTCCTTGAGGGCCCAGCAGCGGAGCAGTCCACGCGCACGACTCGGCCAATCCCCCTTGCACGACGCACGTTGCGGCCAGTGAGAGTGCAAATTGATTCTGTAGATCAGCGTAAATGGGGAATTGTCGAGCCAATTCCTCAAACCGGTCTGTAAACCGCTTTGCAAACGCTTGTGCTGCTGGGGAGGCTCGGCCGGTATGCTGACGTTCTCCCCCGGCAGTCAGGAATTCGTTTTCACCTTGCAGTCGGACGCCAGTGCCTCGCCAACCATACGCAAGGTGATCCGTGGTGCGTAGCACGGAGACGAAGTTGAGCGTAAACCACCATCGCATGACTTCCAGTGAGTCTGCTTCGTGTGCTGGAAGCTGTTGCAGGTAGCCAAAATTGGCATCCGGACCAGTTTCCAGTCCCAATGCGACTCGCTTCATATGGTAGTCGGCTTCTACCAATACACGTCCAACACGTGACGACGGTTCGATACCAAATACTGTGACACGCTGCGTACCCAAATTGTCGCGCAGCTCTTGTACCCACGCAGCACGTTGCCCTGATGCTAGGGGCTGACGTGTTGTGCGATCTAGGAAAAATTGCGTTCGCGTAAGATTCTCAGCTAAGGGGTCAATAGAGCAGCCGAAGGGTGAACCGCCGTTCCAAGCGTGTCGCAAATGGGTCATCAAGTCGTCGAGTTGCAGTTGAGGTCGACCGTTGACGGGAGCATCGTGCGGGGAGTCGCCCTGGGGTACGTACGTGCCGCTTGAAACGTCTCCGACGAGCACTACGTCACCGGAGTCGGGGTACGCGATGACCCCGCGCACACGATTGAGCCCCGCGAGATACTGTAGTTCTACTGGTATCGGTGCGCGGATCGACCAGAAATACTGCAGATTCCTTTCCAATCGATTGAGCGATATCGCGCGCAGAACGCTTCGGTTACTCGTAGATGACAACGAGTCCGCACCTCTTGTGGCGTCACGCGTCGATGATGCCGCCTGGTGAGCCGTTGGTCGACCGGCAGCGGAGCGCTGAGGATTTTGATGGGGAACAGGCTTTGTCCCGAGTCGCTCTTGCAACAGCCCGGCGGGGTCTACGTGGATCCCCCCCTCAAAGGACGTGACGTTTCCACTGCCGCCATTGTCCTCCCATGATTCTGGACTAATCGTTTCTTGGATGAGGTCGATCAGTGCGGAGAAATCGGCCTGGGCACCGCCACCTGGGACGCCTGACCCATGAGGTGCTTCCGTGGGGGTACGGAGTCCGGCTTGCTTCACTACCCGTCGCAAGGATTGCTGGTGTATGGAAGCTAGCGAAACTGCACGAGCTTTCACGTCGGAAAGCTCAACAGCATTGTCCGCCGCCAATTGCCATTCGCCCTTTTCGGCGTGTTCGATCGCACTTAAGAGTCGATCGTAGTCACCCTTCCCCGTCTCGGCTGACAAATTGACGGCCCAGATCAGGACCAACAGAATACATGACCCCAGCCAACCGCCTATCCGTTGCAGTCTTGATACCCTATTTGCCATCATAAAATGTTCCACTGGATTTTTTGCCCAGTCTTTATTGCCCAGTCTTTATTGCCCAGTCTTTATTGCCGGTCAAATAGATGGAGTCACTCATCCTGAGAAGCTTGAGCATGATACTCGGTAGGTCATTGTTGGGGCGTGTCGGTCACCGGGCAAGGGGTTCGTGACACCACCTGTGGGAATCGGCCAAGTCGGATAGGTATGACAGTTCCGAATATTGCCTTGGAGAAGGTCCCCAAAAATCGGGTCTGTAGAGACGAATGGGGTTAGTTGGTACTGTTGTCGATTAGGTACTGTTGTAGATACTGATATAGTCCGGTGGCGACGAGATGCGTACTATATCGGGCGACAAACGCTCTCTTTGAATGGGACACTTATGAACTTTCGAAAAAACAAGTTTCGGACCGGATCGGCATGGCGACGATCCCGCGTTGGCGGCATCGACAGGTTGGAGTCACGGGACCTGATGACCGCGTCCCCCTTGGCCACAGAGTACGAAGTGGTCGCTTCCAATAACGCGCAGGTGAGCGGCGGGGTCGGCTATTTCGGCGATGGCGGTCACGTGGTGGTGTGGGATGAAGCGAATGTTGGCGTTCGGGCGCAACGCTACGGAGCGGATCTGCTCCCCGTTGGAAGCCCAATCCTGGTGGCTGCTGACAGTGGTGGTACCACTGTCAACCGTCCTCAAGTGACTTCGACTCGCGATGGACGGTTTGCCGTCGTGTGGGAATCCGAGGTAGCGGGTGACCGCGACGTATTTTTTAAACTGTATGACGACAAAGCATCCGTGGTCGCTACCGCGCAAGCCAATACAACAGACGGTGGGATCAACCAGGACAGTCCCGACATTGCCATGGATGCAACTGGGAAATTTGTCGTCACGTGGCAACATTCCACATCGTTCACAAATCGCGATATCTACTATCGTCGGTTCCTGGCGACCGGAGTTGCAGTGGCCAATGATACGACTGTGACGGGTGCGACCGGAGGGAACGACGATTTCGATCCGACGGTCGGCATGTCCGATGATGGACGATTTGTCATTGCATAAACGGAGCAAAACGGCAGTGGAATAAAAAATGTCCCCTTCTTTACGGTGTTTACGGCCTCTGGAAGCGTTGTCACGTTTGAGCGGCAGGTACCGAGTGAAGATCTAGGGGTCAACGACCAACAGGACGTGGAAGTCGTGATGGCGCCCGACGCATCGTTTGTGATGACTTGGGAAGAAGTGATCAGTCCGAGCCTCCAAACGGTGTCCTACCGCCGGTTTGGTGTCAATGGAACATTCGTCGCAACTGAAGATTCGCTTTTGACGGGCGTTCGCGCGTTGGGTGAGAATTACTCGTTGGTGGGGAGTATCTTTGATCCGCAGATTGCCCTGGAGCGTAACGGTACTTTTGTTATTGTTGTGACCCACAATGACAGCACTCCTAATGCGACGAACCTATTGTACTATGAGTTTTCGAGTTCTGGCGCCGAGTTGGTTTCAGCGGAAATAGTCCACAGCGGTCTGAATTTTAGTCAGCGGTTGGGGTTTGTTGGTAAGGCCGGCGACAACTTTACCGTAGCGTGGACCGTGACTGGCAATGGAGCCGATTCATTTTTTGCACGCAACTTTGTCGGTAGTGTCGGAGTGGGGCGGGATGGAAACGATGTCGTCGGCTACACACCGACTCAGGACGAACTTTGGGTCGGGTACGGTAAGCTGGGACAGTCGCTACTCATGGACAATCAGCGATTGACAAGGCTTTCGGGTGCCGTGACATGGGTGAATGTGCTCACCGGTGATTTTGATGGCAATGGGACCGAAGAAGTTGTTGCACGTGTGTTGGAATCGGGCGAATGGTGGCATACCGATGGCACAACAACTACCAGTTGGGGATACTGGTCGCCTCTGAGTTGGCTTGACGTCAAGGCTGCCGATTTCACCGGAGATGGCCGCACCGATATTGCGGGCCGGGAGAGCACGAGCGGTGAGTGGTGGGTCGCCGTTTCCAATGGAACGCGATTCACCAATCAGAAATTTACCTCGTGGAATCCGACGCTCACCTGGGTGGACGTGCAGGTGGGTGACTTTACCGGAGATGGTCGCGCCGATTTGGCGGGACGTACGTCGGGCCAGTGGTGGGTTGCGCGATCGACCGTTACAGCCTTTACGAACAGTTTTTGGGGTGCGTGCAGCACTGCCGTCAGTTGGTTGGATGTACGAGTTGGCGACTTCAACAATGACGGACGCGACGATATTGCCGGGCGGGTTTCTGAGTGGGGTCAATGGTGGGTTGCACGTTCGGCAGGCTCGTCGTTCACCAACGTTGCGTTTGGTGGGTGGACTCCGAGTGTAGCTTGGGCCGACGTGGTTGTCGGGGACTTTGACGGTGATGGTCGGGACGATCTCGCCGCACGCGTCGCCGATCAGTTATGGGTTGCGCGGTCCACGGGTAGTACATTTACGACTACCTTCTGGGGTTCCTGGGGATCGCGGCAATCGCCCCTCTACGTAGGTGACTTCAACCGTGATGGACGACAGGATCTCGCCGGACGTGACACGGCCACCGGCATTTGGTGGGTAGGCATGTCGACGACCGAACGGTTCAACTCCTACTTCTGGGGTTACTAGTCACCAGGTGAGACTTGGGAGCAGGTGAAGGTTGGCAACGTCACCGGGTCGACCTAAGGAATTGCCCCGGCGGCGGAATAGCTTATCTGGAGCCGATTCAACAGGTCTTGCTCAGTGTAGATTTGGCCAGTTGGCTTGTCGTACGACTTAATCTTGCGAGTTCGACCGTCGGCCTTCTTGGGTAGTAGGTCGGGCATGCGGTCGACCGCCTTTTCGGCGTCGGGCAATTTCGCCATATCGTGAATAAGCTGTTGGCCGCCGTCCGCTTGGGAGATCCGGTCGAGTCGATCGAAGATTAACTTTTTCGTAGCGATGCGGCGCATCCGCGGCTTACCCCATTTCGTTCGCATTTGTTGGATCAGAAAGTGATCTTGCGGCAGGACGAGGCTAAGAATTTCAGTTTCGTCGGAAACTTTCCAGCCCATGTTCTCCAATTCGGAAAAGATCGGCCGGACCTCCTGCTGCGATATGAGGTCGCCCGATCGGTAATCCTTGATTTTTCCGAAATGGGCTTTGACTTCCGATTGTACCTGCTCCCAACTTGGGTAGGTCGATTCCCGAGCCCCGGCCACATCCTTGGACAGCGCGACCGGTGGCGCGATTGCCAAAAGGACTGTTCCGAACAGAATCGTTCCACCCCACAAACACCGCAACATGGCACCCTCCCCCAGTACAGACCACTGCGTCACTTATCGGCGTGTGTGGACCCAGAGGTCGAAGATTTTCGCGCGACCGATGGCCAAACGCCAGTCGCGGACGGTCCGAACCGACTGGCGGTTCGCCGTCTGATGAGGAATGGCGCCCAAAATACCGTCTACTCGGCTGAATTCTGCTCGGTACATATCCTCCTCGACCGGCAAATGCCTGCTACGATTGAGGTACAATTTGGTGGCCGCGGTCCGTATTTGTTACGCGGACGACAGTGACTGTGACGTTTGGGTGGTATGGGAAGATATTATGGTACAACGACTTGTGCGTCATCTTGGGACGCTGGCTTGCTGCGTCGCGCTCATGATCGGAAGCTTGGGGACAGCCAGAGTGCTGGCCGAGGGGTCCACCGGTTGGCAAGCGATGCGGGTCATTGAACAGCTAGGTCGGCCGCAGATTATGCGTGCCGCCGATTTAGACGCTGATGGTCGCAGCGAACTCATTGTTGTCAATTCTCAATTCTCGCGGCTCGACGTCTATCACTGGCTTTCCAAGTCGGACCGGAAACCTGCGGAGGGCGGATTGCGAGCCGGACCGAACGACCTACCAATGGCCGAAGAGTTTCGCTGCGAAGAGATTCAATTGGAGCATATTCCGCATGACGTGATTGTTCGCCAGGGGAAAGACCAACCACTCGAGTTGTTAGTGTTAGTGGCTTCGCCGAATCTTGTCGTGAGCTACCGTCGGCAGGAGGGGCAATGGAAACAAGGCGAACGACACCTCTTGCCGTCGGGTGAATTCTCGCCGCGGCATAAGCCGATGCTGATGTTTACTCCATCCGCCGATCGGCACTGTCTCTTGGTAAGTTATGAAGAAGGAATTCATGTTCTTGACTTAACCGATAAAAGCCGTTCGGACTGGTTGGTGCCACGCGAGACCCGCCGTCGCGCCGATTGGTGGCTCGCCGATATCGATCTCGACGGAGACCAGGACTTATTAGAATTTTCCCGAGAGGCCAAGGAAAGTTTGCGTTGGTATGAATCGGTGAGCGACGGGCACTTGGCGTCAGGAGTGGTGCTGGTGGATAGCGCGATCACGGGCGCTACCGTTCTACGTCGCTCGGGACGATTGGCCCAACCGCTGGTGATCGACGGCACTGGATCCGAGTTGTTACGTCGTCATGAGCTATCGTCGGGTGATTCTCATCCTCTCGGTGAGCGGCATCCTTTAGCGGTATCCGGGGGGCGCAAGGCACTCTGGAGTGGATTACAAATTGATCAGCAAACGGCTCTGGTCGCTGTCAATCGAGACCGTCCACAACTGTTGGTGTCGATTCTGGGAAAGGACGGTTGGGAAAGGGAGCAATCCTTTCCTGCGGTGAGCGACATCATGACCTTGGTTGCGCCGAGCGCCCAACCGGGAAGTCTCCTTCTGTGGGCCAAGGATGCGCCCGAGTTACTGGTGAGCCGTTGGGAAGAGGGGCGTCTCAGTTATCCCCGTCCCTGGTCCTCCGATACGACAGATAAGACGCGTAAGGTAATCGCTTTGAACTCCGTCGGTGAATCGGTTTGGTGGGGGCAGTTGACTGGAAAGGATGTCGCGTTGTGGGTCTGGCCCAAGAATACATCGCAACCGCAATTGACATCGTTCGAAAACCTTAGTGCGAAAGTTGACGGGGTTTTATGGCTTGGTGGGAACCGCATTCTGTTTCGCGAAACACACGTCACTGGTTTGAAGGTGGCCGAAGTTCGCAACGGCAAGACCGAAGTACTCGACCTGGTTCACCTGAAGAAGGCGAGTTTGGATGAATTTCGCCTCTTCGCGACCGCGGACGGAACGCGTGTGGCAAAACTTGTCGACGGTGCCCTGCAATGGCTGGATGAGAAACTGCATCCCACCGATCAGGTGATGTTGCCCCAAGGCCAAAAGATCAGCGACTTCGTCCCGCAACAAGCGAATCAAGGATGGGCGTTGCAGGAAGATGGCCAAGCGTTACATCGATTGGAATTCGACGCCAATGGCGTGGCTGAATCTCGCGAGCGGTTGCGGATTGGCGGCGGCGTGGGACTTGTACTTGACCCCGTGCTGGGAATGGTACTTGTCGGCGCACGACGACTGATCGTGATGCGCGAAGGGCCTCAACAGGAGTTGCGTTTGGTGGACGTAGCCGACCATCGAATTGGTCAGGCAGCCGGCGTAAAAGATTTGCATATTCACCGTATTGATACGATCGACGTGGATGGCGACGGCCAAGATGAAATTATTCTATTTGATGATATTCGCCATCAATTAACGGTCCTATCTGCGTCCGACGAGAAGTTGGAGACGCGGCAATCGTGGCCGGTATTTGAAGATAAGAAGTACCCTTATTCTGATAGTTCGGCACCCGTGGTACATGAACCGCGAGCCGTTGTCAGTCTCGATTTCGACGGTGATCGACAGCCTGACATGGCACTGCTGTGTCACGATCGCCTCCTCATTTATCTCGCGAAAGATGGCACTCCATGAAAGTGTTTCGACGGGCCAATCTTGCCCTTGCTGCCGGTATGATGTTGGGAAGTGTGTTGACATGGACGAGTCGGATCCACGCCGGCGAGTCGGTGACAGTGACCTTACAAGGTGGCGTTAAAATTACGGCTTCGCTCCTTCGTCGCAATGACGATAGCTTGGTGCTCGATTTGGGCCACGACGTAGTGACCATCGACGCGCGTCGAGTTTTAGACGTGCAGGCGTTGGACGCCGCTGAGCCTCAGAGCGAAAGCGATCAAGGGGTTTATACACACGGGCGGCTGGAAGATGCCGCCGTTCCCGACTTGGTACGGCGATTTGGCGATGCGGTGGTCGTCGTGAAGACGCCTAGCGGATTGGGAAGCGGTTTCATTACCAGTGCTAAGGGGCACATCATCACAAATTACCACGTGGTCGAAGGGACCACCAAACCGTCGGTTGTGGTGTATGAACGGCGGGCACAGGGTTATGAAAAACGCACGCTGTTGGAGGTCAAGATTCTCGCAGTGAATCCGCTTAGAGACTTGGCGTTGCTGCAACTGGATGCCAAGGAAATGGCAGATCTGCAAATTCGGCACGTCGTGGTGGCTCAGAACCCTGACGTGCGAGTCGGGGACGTATTGTTTGCGATCGGCAATCCATTGGGTCTGGAGCGGACGGTGACGCAGGGGATCGTAAGTTCGTCAACTCGGACCATGGGTCACTTGCGATTTATTCAAACGGATGCATCGATCAACCCTGGAAATAGTGGCGGTCCGCTGTTCAATTCACGAGGTGAAGTGGTCGGCGTGGTCTGTGCTGGATTTGTGATGTTCGATGGGCTTGCATTTGGCATTCCCGCCACCGACCTCATCGATTTCCTGAAGAATCGGGACGCATACCTCTATGATGCCTCCCAGCCGCAAAATGGTATAACCTATCTTAAGCCGCCGTATGCGTCGGCAAACGACCGTCAGGCTTCCCCATAAAAAATCTCGTCGAAGGAGTTCGAGTTTAATGCGAAAGTTCTCGTCTTTTGTTGCCGTCGGCCTATCGGTTTGGGTGAGTCTGTTACTGGAGGGACGGGCGGTTGAGCCACTCCGATCGGGATGGGAGTGCCTTCCGAATGAATGTTTGGCCGCTGTCCGAATCCCACAAGGTACTGCCACCTCGGATGCGTGGCGAAACAATACAAAGTTCGGCTCGATCGTTTTGTCGCCGGCTCGGCTCGAAAAAATTGGCAAATGGTTCTCCGAGGAAGATGGCCCGTTTCGGTCGACTGGTCGGGAACTCGAAAAACTAGGTTTGACGTCGTCCGACCTGAGCCAATTCTTTGCAGGAGAGTCAGGCCTAGCGTTTCTCGTGAATGGGATGGAATCGGCACACGGAATGCCCATGGTACTCGTTTGGTTCGAGCCGGGCGACGAATTGGCCCAACGCGCCTGGGACGCAGTCGAAAAGTCGATCGAAGACGATGCAGACAATGAGCATCCTGTCGAGCGGATTGACGTTGAGTTGGAAGGGCGGCCGGCCATGCAACTTACTGTCCCCGTGGTCAGCAAAACGCCAGAAGCATTCGAAATTCCCGACGGAATCGAGGATCTTTCGGAGGAAGAACGTGAAGCGGCCATTGATCGCGCCATGGAGGAACGTGAAGCGAAGGCAAAAACCGTCGTGCGATACACGCCGGTTCTCGTTTCGCGGTGGGATGGTCGATTGGTTGCCGTGATCGGAATGGAGCCCAAGGAAGAAGAAATTCCCGATGAGGATATTGAGCGTGTCACAGCGACCTTTGTCAAGTTTTTACGGGCACAAGTGGGTGAACCCGAGGAGTTCGCGGCAATCGCGTCGAATAATCCGGGTGTTCGGCAGTTGTTCGATACACCCGGTCTTTCGATGTTCGAATTGCTGGTCAACGTCAAGCCATTTTTTGATGTCGTGATCAAAGATGCTGAACATTCGCAAGTTGGGCCAATCCTTCAGGCATTTGGGCTCGATCAGTTGGGATTCATGGCGATTCGCTCCACGTTGGAAAATACTCATTTGCGGAGCGGAGCGTTTGTTGCGGCACCCGCACCACGCATTGGGCTTCTCACGCTATTGGACCAAACGCCAGTTCCTGCCGAGCCGGCTGCCTGGGTGCCGTCCGATGTGCTCGAGTACCAACATATTTCATTCGACCTGGGTGTCGTTTACAAAACGGTCAAAGAGCTATTGGTAAGTCAATTCGGGCAGCAGGTTTCGACTTCCTTGGGTTTTGTAGAAACGCAAGTCAAAGGGAATGTGGGGGTTGACTTGACGGGACTGCTGTCGTCGGTTGGCAATGTTCATACAGTGCTGCAGTTCTCCCCCGAAGGAAATACTAGCGGCGAAGAAGATGCCGAAAAAGCGATGCAACGAATCGCGATCGTTTGGCAACTACGCGACGTCGATCTGTGGTCACGTGTCATGACGACGATTGGAGAGGTTGCCCCATTGGCCGGTCGTGAATTGAAGGCAACAGAAGAGCAGGGTTTTCGCGGCTGGAGGATGGACGAAAGCGCTGAGGAACATAAGGTTGAAGGTGGCCTTGTGATGGGGAACGGATATCTCGTTCTCGGAGTTGGCGCTGGGACGTTAGAACGCGTGTTGGCATGTCTCAACAATCCGCCGACAGGTGAGTCCTCCTTGCATACGAGCCAACTCTTTGAGCGATCGCGAGCCGCGATACCACTAAGGCCGGGGACCGGATTTACAATCTCCGACGGAGCACGTATGGCGAAAATCGCCTTTAGTGGGATCGAATCGCTGATGGAACTGGAGGAGCAACTCAGCGACAAATTTTCCATGGAGGACGACGAAGAAGAAAATGAAGATCCGGAATTCTCTCTGGAACATCTACGAAGCGTGTTGCCAACAGCCGAAGAGTTGGATGGAGTGCTTGGTGTGTCGGTGGGGCAATCGTCCGTAAACGAAAATGGATGGGTCAGCGAAGGCGTGCTAGAACTGCCCAAATAGAGCGGTTCCGAATTGCGTCTGTACCGAGATGATTGTTTGGTTCGCCGCGGACTCCGGTGCGTCGCGGTTAAACGAAGACGCAGAGGAACTGGCCGGGACGGAAAGGACTCAGCGTTTGCGGATATTTCGCGTGCGGGGATTCGCATTGCGTCGGCGATGCTTCGCCTCGTCGCTCATGCGTTCCAATTTGAGCCCTTCCCGCACATCGAAGCTCATGAACAGTCCCTGTGGGTTGCCACACGTTTTGACAATGTTACGGAAGAGGTTGTATTCCTCGGGCCAGGGGTAAGCATAGACCAGATCGAAGTCCCGCAGGTCCATGTCAAGCGCCAAGTAGGCCGAATCGACATCTGTCCGCGTTTGTTGAATTTCATCGCCACGACGAGGCTGATAGTCGAACTCTTCGGGAATGAAGCTCCCTTCAGCAAACTGCGCATGAGGACCGAATCGAGCGGCGAAATTCGTGGAATAGTCCACAAGTTCGGGTTCTACTTCAATACCATAGGCGTCAAACCCTAAGCGTGACGCCATAATCGTGACGACACCTAAGCCGGATCCCCATTCCAGGATCGAAAGGACCTGTCCTTTGAGGCCTCGGAGTGCTTCGAACACGACCGGGTAGTCGGCACTGACGTACCCCTGAAAGGGTGTTGTCGAATCGGAAGCATCCCATAACTGTTCCGCCTCACGCCATAGTTGTTGCATGTCGGCCAGGATATCGTCGTCCGTTTCTGCACTGCTCATTTCAAATGGATCCGTGGGTAACATGACACCGTCGTTGCGACCGATTGCCAAATCGGCCTAGCTCAATAGTTCGTGGACAGGATGGTGTTCTTCGACGCCTGTGAGCCGAAAATCAAGTCCCCGCAGACGATAGGTTAACGCACGATGGTCAATTCCCAAACAATGGAGGATCGTCGCTTGGACGTCGTGGATATGTACCGGCCGCTCCACGGGCCGGAAGCCAAAATCGTCCGTCTGTCCCAGCGACAGGCCACCGCGGATCCCCCCTCCCGCGAACCACATGGTAAAGGCTTGTGGATGGTGGTCCCTGCCGAGCGTTCGCCCCAAGGTAGCGCTCGCTTCGACCATCGGTGTACGGCCAAATTCGCCCCCCCAAACTACAAGTGTCTCCTTGAGCAATCCCAGCCGCTGCAGGTCGGTAAGGAGCGCCGCGGCGGCCTGATCGGTTTCGGCACACTGGTCACGCACCCCGCCAGCTACGTCGCTGTGATGGTCCCAGCCGGAATGATACAGTTGAATGAAGCGGACGCCGCGTTCGGCTAAGCGTCGCGCCAACAAGCAATTGTTGGCAAAAGCCGCTTTGCTATCGTGAGGTTTTGCGCCGTACAGGTCGAGCGTCGCTTGGGTCTCTTGAGAGTAATCCATCAGTTCTGGGGCCCGCGATTGAATCCGGTAGGCCATTTCGTAACTGTGGAGTCGCGTGAGTATCTCTGGGTCGCCCGTTTGTTCCCAACGGTCTCTATTCAAGTCGTGTAGCAAGTCAATCGTTTCACGCTGTGCTTGATCGTCAATGCCAGGCGGACTCGCTGAGTGAAGAATGGGCGTACCCTGTTCGCGAAAGGGGACCCCCTGATGGACCGATGGTAGAAACCCAGCGCTCCAAAGAGCGGCCCCTCCACTATTACTGCCTGATCCACTCTTTAACACAACGAATGAGGGAAGATCGGATGCCTCGCTGCCGATGCCGTAGCTAAGCCATGCGCCGAGGCTCGGTCGGCCAGGGACCCCGTTACCCGTGTTGATGAACAGTTGTGCCGGCGCATGGTTGAAGTGATCGGTGTATACCGAGCGAACGATGGCAATATCATCCACAACCCTCGCCAGATGGGGCATCGCCTCGCAAATCTCAGCGCCGCACTTCCCCTGTTTTGCAAAGCGATATCGTGGACCCAAGACGGCCGCGTTCGACTGAATAAAGGCGTATCGCTGCCCCTGAATGACCGAGGCTGGGAGCGATTTTCCCTCAAACTCGGTCAGGCGGGGCTTATGATCGAACATGTCGAGTTGGCTCGGACCACCCGCCATGAACAGAAAGATGACCCGTTTGACCTTGGCCGAAAAATGGGGGCTTTTGGCCGCATAGGGACTTACAAATTGTTCGGAGCCGCGCGTCTGTTGCACTGCAAGAGATTCCGACAGCAAACTGGCCAGGGCAATCTTGCCGAGGCCAAGTCGACAGTCGCAAAAGAAGTGTCGCCGCGTTTGCTGCAGTCGAGCTTGTTGTTGCAAATAGTGAATTGTCACAGCTACGCCTATCTTGTAATGGCTTCGTCGAGATTCATGATGCCGCGGGCCACTAGGACCCAGGCGGCGTGTTCAGCCGGCGCATCTGCGTCGGTAATAATATCATCCGCGGACAGTTTTCCATTTTGGAGGCGCTGCACCTGCGCATGGTAGTACGTCAAGATTCGGCCGATTTCATGATCTTGCGGAGGACGGACCAAGACACGGCGAAACATGTTGGTCGCACGCTGTTCGTCAGTACCCTTGCACTCAGACGCCAGGGCACGAGCGAATTCCACGAACATTGCATCGTTCAGCAGCGTCAGCGCCTGCAGCGGGGAGTTGCTGCGGTCTCTTTGCACGGTGCATTGTTCACCGCTGGGCGCGTCCCAACTAGCGAAAGCCGCGAACGGAGCGGTCCGCTTGCTAAACGTGTAGAGCGAACGGCGATACCGTGATTCACCGACGCTCGTCGGCCACGCCATGCCACCATAAGTCAACGACGTGACACTTTCGGGTTGGGGTGGATAGACACTTGGGCCGCCGATCGTGACGCACAAAAGGCCACTTGCCTTCAGGTACGTATCGCGGATTGCCTCGGCTTCCAGACGAAATCGCGGTCCGCGAGCGAGAAAGTGATTCTCTGGGTCGCGTTCCCATAGTGCAGCTCCCGCCGAAGCAGATTGGCGGTAGGTAGCGCTCGTGACAATCAATCGATGGAGCGATTTCATCGACCAATTGCGCGTGACTACTTCACTGGCCAGCCAATCGAGTAGGTCCGGATGGGTCGGAGATGGCGCTTGTGTGCCAAAGTCTCCGTTGCTGCGAAGAAGTGCTTGCCCGAAGAAGGCTTCCCAAGCACGGTTGGCAACCACACGCGCGGTCAAGGGATTGTCGGAACTGACGAGCCATTCTGCCAGTTCCAACCGATTGGTAGGTGTCTGACGTGAATTCGATCTCAGCCAATCGGGGATTCCAGGTGTTACGAGTTGACGCGGTTGCAAGTATTCGCCGCGATGCCGCAAATAGGTCGCCCGCCGTTGATGGTGCGGACGCTCCTGAAGGACCAAGGTTGTTGGGACTTCCGGCAGTTGAGCCCGCATCGATTCGATGGGCTGTCGGGTGCTAGATAGTTCGGGGTCAATCTGAACGAAGTAAGTTCGCAGTTCTGACAATTCGCCGTTGGTGAGCAATTCTGGTGCGCGCTGCAAGAGCGATTCGATACGCGTTGGTAACGGACTGGCATGGGCCGTTTGGGCGGTTGTGCCCCATAGGCGGTATCGACCGAGGCTAGCAGCAAAGTGTCGCTCGAAGAGTAACTCAACTGTTAGAGTCCCGTCCAGTGGAATAGGGTCCTGCAAATTGACGACGAGCTGATGCGATTCACCTTCACGTTCCGCCGTTGACCAACCCGTTGATCCGTTGCCGTCATGAACATTTTTTGCTTCCGCCGAACCGTTTCCAATGTTCGTCTTGCCATAAGTGTGCGACGCGTCACAAAAGTGAATTGGATGACCGTCTCGATTGGCAGTCAGCTCACTGAGAAAAAATTCTCCCTTGCGCCCCTCGTAGTAACATCTTCCTGGTCCGCCACCCGGTAGGCGTTCATCTGGAATTACCTCCAATCGCAAAGCGGTAAGTCGTTCGTGTGGTGAGTCCTGTTTGACGAACATCTGGTCCGGCAGTCGAATTTGCAACTTGTGAATGTCGCGTTTGGTAATGTCTCCCGTGGAATAGATCGATCCGTCTGGGAGAACCTCCAAGTGCGGTAATTCAGCGGAAACATCGAAAGGATGCATGACACGCCAGTCGACCAACTTAGATCGCTCTTGGGTCAGCCAATTCAAAAAGCGAGTTTGCAGATCGGTCGTGTTGAGGGGAATCGCCGTTCCGATCGGCGTGTCTTGCGTCGGTTCCGATCGGAAGCCAGTCGAAAGCCGTTCCGTCGCTTCTTGCATTTGAGACAACAACGCTCGATGCCGTTCCGCAGCCGGAGATTCGTCAAGGCGTAGATCGGGTTCGTCGGCATTGTCCAATAGTGCCATAAAGCAGAAGTAATCTTCGTGAGAAATTGGATCGTATTTATGAGAATGGCATTGGGCACAGCCGAGGGTGAGGCCTAGCCACGTCATTCCGGTCGTAGCCACCCGATCAACCACCGCGTAGTAGCGGAACTCAAGTGGATCGATGCCCCCTTCCTCATTGAGCATGGTATTGCGATGGAATCCGGTCGCGACACGTTGCTGTTCGGTGCAATGAGGCAGCATATCTCCCGCCAGCTGTTCCACGGTGAAGCGGTCGAAAGGCATGTCGTCGTTGAGAGCATGAATGACCCAATCGCGATAGGGCCAGATTGTCCGGCTGCGATCCTTTTCGTATCCATTGGTATCGGAATATCGTGCCAGATCCAGCCAACGGCGCGCCCACCGTTCACCGTATTGTGGTGACGCTAGCAGTTGATCGACGAGTCGTTCGTAGGCGTCCGGAGCTTGGCTTGCCACAAACGCATCGGCTTCTGCGGGGGTGGGAGGGAGCCCTACGAGATCGAGATACAGCCTCCGGACCAGTGTGTAACGATCGGCTTCGGGAGCCGGCGTGAATGCTTGCGATTTTTGTCGGTCTGCGACAAACGAGTCGATCGGGTTGCGGACCGAGTTAGCTCGCGTGACCTGTGGAAGGGCCGGCTTTTGAGGAGCAAGAAAAGCCCAGTGCTGCGAATATTCGCCTCCTTGTGCAATCCAGGCCCGCAAGTTTTGGATCTCTGCCGCGGAGAGTGGCTTGCCGCTCTCGGGCGGCGGCATGCGTTCCATTG
>JAQCHP010000002.1 GCA_027619595.1 Planctomycetota bacterium | reverse complement strand
TCGCCCTGTATCACAACCTCGGAGCACTACCCGAAAGGAAATTTACCCACGAATTCTTCTGAAGAGGCCTTTTATTGTTTGCGATGGAATGCCCATGGTGTGGTGGTCACGCCGCACAAAGACTCCGTTGCCGGAACGAGTAGCCGGATCGGAACTTATTTACGCACTGACAAAATGGGCAACGGTTCGCAACTATCGGATCTATTTTCTTGGTGGGGCTCCCGGAGTTGCGGCATCGGCGGCCGAGAAGCTCCAGCAAAGGTATCCTGGCCTGGAAATCGCGGGTGTGGAGTCACCCCCTTTTCGGCAACTGACTTCGGCCGAAGAGTCGGACATGATAGACCGCATTCGTGAATCGAACGCAGACATCCTTTACGTTGCGTTCGGTCAGCCCAAGGGCGAGCTTTGGCTCGCGAAACACGTTGCTTCGATCGGAGTACCGGTGTGCGTACAAATCGGTGCGTCGTTTGATTTTGTAGCAGGCGGCGTTGCCCGAGCCCCAATGTGGATGCAGCGATGGGGACTGGAATGGTTCTACCGTCTGTGCCAAGAACCGAAGCGACTAACGCGCCGTTATTGGCAAAACGCTTGCTTTTTGTTGAAAGCGTTGTTGACCAACCCTGTGCAATAGCTTCGCCGCTTGCATCGATTCGCTGTTAGAATCGATGCAAGCAATGATATCCCGGTGGGTGGTTAAAGGCCCGATAGTAGTAGGGGCCGTGCCCATAATAGGGGCGCACGTAGACGGGTGGAGCATAGTGCTCCTCCACAATCACGGTTGCGGGCGGCACGCTCACCGATTGAATGGTGGGCGAACCATCGCGAATGGGTGCCCGTTGCATCGCATTGATTACAACTTCGCTGACCCCTTGCTGATGCAGGCTGATAATATCGTGCGTTGCGAGGCGCGATCGTACTCCATTCGTATGGATATGATTGATGACCACTGCATCGGAAACGCCACTTCGGCACATACCAATGATCTCGGCATTCGTCACCGATACCTGCTGTTGCTGTGCTAGCTGTTGCTGTTGGTACCAGATTCGCTCGCGGTACATCTGCTCACGAGCCACCTGCTTATCCTTTGAATTCCCAATCAAGCCGCCGGTAATTGCGCCCACGGCACCGCCAATGAGGGCACCTTCGGGTGTCTCGTCATTTTGATGGCCGATAATCCCTCCGGCGATCGCGCCGGCGATCCCTCCTAAGGCCGCTCCCTCGCCTCGGTATGATTGGGCGGAAACTGGTAGCGACACTCCAAGAACAATGATCACAACGCAACAAATCTGACGCATTGCAACTCCTCTTACCCTTCTGGCGCTGGCGCCAACCACCGATAGGGGCGGGGCGCTAACAGCAACCGACAAAATTTTTCCGTGTCGCCGATGGCGAAGCAGTCACCTTGTGCGAGTACCGGCGCAACGATTCTGATAAGTAATATCGGACGGCGCGGGATGGTACAATAAAGATGAATTTCACTGCAAGACGAACTCAGCTCTTCCCTTGATGCGCCGCACCGCGAATCAGACACCTGCCAGATAGGAGTTTTATGCCGAATCAGGCCTGATCCATGAGGGACAGATTGGGGGCAACCTCGGCAACCTGTCGCGATAAATATCGCTTGATTTGCGCCGTGGTATTAAATTTCATTGCACGATCCAACACGGCCGTCGCTTTTTCCATCGTCAAGTGACACGCAAGTTCCTTGATGGACGGAATAAAGGCCGGACTCATACTGAAACTCGTGAGTCCCATCCCCAATAGCACGACGAAACCGCGTGGTTGACCGGCCAACTCGCCACACAGCGTGATCGGTTTTCCGGCGGCACGGCAGGCGGCAATCACATCACGTAAAACGAAAAGTACTGGCGGGCTTAACGGCTGGCAAAGGTGACTCACTTTGGGGTTGTCGCGATCTGCCGCCATGAGGTACTGCACGAGGTCATTGGAGCCGATGGAAACAAAATCGACGGACCCTAACAGGAGTCGAATCGAGACAGCCGCCGCCGGTACCTCCAACATCATGCCAATCGGAGTTAACAGATAGGCGTGCCCTTCGGCCTTCAACTGCTTTCCGGCGCGCCCCACCATGCCGCGTACGCGGCGCATTTCCTCCAAATTCGTAATCATCGGGAACAAGATGCGAACTTGCTTGCCAAGGGTCTGCGCAAAATGAGCGGCCCTCAGAATCGCCCGAACTTGTGTAATGAAGAATTCAGGATGTTCAAAGGAAAGTCGGATACTGCGCCATCCCATAAACGGATTTGCTTCTTGATGCTGATGCCCCAGGTAGGGGACAGTCTTGTCACCACCGATATCCAACGTACGAATGGTAATTGATGTGCCGGGCGAACCTTGAATTATTCGTTCGTACGTAGCCAACTGTTCGTCTTCGGAGGGGATGTCGGGATGCGTTAAGTAGAGGTATTCGGTGCGGTAAAGCCCGATTCCGGCGGCTCCCATATTTTGGGCGGCCGGAAGATCCAACGGTCCGTTCACATTGGCCAGCAGTTGCAAAGGGTGCCCGTCGGCCGTCTGTGCTGGCATGTCCCGATTGGCAGCCAACTCATCCTTCAAATGCACAAATTCGCGTTCCAACTTGAGGTACGCCGAGAGTGCTTCTGGGTCGGGGTTCACGGTGACGATTCCGTCCCGACCGTCAATCACGACGGTGTCTCCCGTTTTCACCTGGCGTAACAAATGCTCGACACCCGAAACGGCGGGGATACCCCGGCTTCGGGCGATGATGGCGGCATGGCTCGTTTGGCTCCCCCGTTGCGTAACGATGCCAATGACATTGACATCGTCGAGGGCCACGACATGCGACGGTAGAAGCTCGTCGGCCACAATGATGATCGGCCCATGCATCGCCGGCTGCTCCGGATTCGCAACATCCGACAAACGATCCCCTAAACGAATCACGACATCACGGAGGTCCGCAACTCGCTCCTGAAGGTAGGCGTCCCCGGTTTCTGAGAAGAGTCGCGTATACTCTTGCAACAATCGATGCAACGCCGCTGAAACGGTGAGCCGGTCATTCGCGATCCAGTTGCGAACCTTGCCGGTGAACGCCGAGTCACGGAGCATTGCCTCATGCACGCCGAAGATAGCTGCCTCGCTGGGCCCCAACTGATGCTCCACCTTCATGCGGAGCGCGCGAAGATCCAATGCAACGGCGTCTCGAGCTGTTTCGAAACGAGCAAGTTCGGCAGTGACTTCGCGGTCGGCCAATCGCTTGCGGTCTGGATTCACGAAGATTTCCAGCATGCAATACGCTGTTCCGACGGCAACTCCAGGCGATACGGCAATCCCTTTTTTCATGGTAGACCAATTTCTGGAGTGGCTATAAGAATTTGGTGCCGATCATCCCCTATACCTGCAGAGGGACCATCTTGTTGGACAAACTAGCCGATCGGGTCCCACCCTACCATCCCCTCGTCATGAGGCCGCGCAAGCGACGAAACAAGTGTGGCTGAAGCCGTTGTGGATCGATGTCTCGGTTTTGGCCGGCAAATCAAAAAATAGAACGCCTGGGCGTTCTGCGAAGAATTTCCCGTTGAGCCCTTGCCTCTGCGGCACTATACTGAGGCCGATTCCGGGCCGAACCAACGGGCGACCACTTCAAAAATGTATTTTCGACTCATCGATCAAATCCTGGACCTGAAGCACGGCAAAAAGATAGTGGCTACTAAGGCCGTTTCTTTAGCTGAAGAGTACCTTCGCGATCACTTCCCCTTATTCCCGGTGTTGCCAGGTGTGCTCATGTTGGAGGCAATGTACCAGGCTTCGGCTTGGCTCATCCGGTCAACTGACGACTTTCGGCATGGAATGGTCGTCCTGAAGGAAGCGAAGAACGTTCGCTATGCTGACTTTGTAAAACCTGGGCAATTGCTAGTAATTTCGGCCACCATCCAAAAACGGGAGGCCGCTTGCACCTGGCTGCAGGCCCAGGGGACCGTGCAGGACCGCTTGGCGGTAAGTGCCAAGTTGACCCTCGAATCCTTCGATTTAGACGACCAGAATGGAAAAGACGGTACCAATGAATTTACGCGCCAAAGTATGCTCGCTGAATACCGACAATTGATGGCAAGAGACGGGTCGCCTGTGTAGGCGACACACGCTAAGATCCCCCGTAATGGGGAGCTAGTCAACAGGAACTGTATTTTCGGGCCCTGGATCAACAGGAGAGAACCAAAAAATGGCACCATCGGATTCTGAGATTTTTGATAAGGTCCGGCAAGCATTAATTGACGCCTTGGGAGTGGAGGACGATGAGGTAACGGCGGAAGCAACGCTAGTGGGCGACCTGGGCGCTGAATCCATCGATTTCCTCGACATCGTGTTTCGCTTGGAAAAGACGTTTGGGATTGACATTCCACGTGCCGAGTTGTTCCCGGAAGACATCCTGACCAACTCAAACTTCGTCCATAATGGCCGAGTGACGGAAACAGGCGTCGCGGAACTTAAGAAGCGGATGCCTTTCGCCGACTTGTCGAATTTTGAAGAAAATCCCTTGGTGCAGGAATTCGGCAACCTATTGACCGTCAAGGATATGTGCCGCTACGTTCGCGGCAAGGTCGCAGGCTAAGAGACTCCCTCCTAAGAGACTCCCTCCCTTAGAGTCTCACTGCATTCGAGACTCGCTGCCCAAGAAATTTTGCCAATTCAACTCGTCCCGTTGCTGTAGACCATGGGGCGAGTGGCTTTTGAAACTGACTTTCCCCAGCTGGAAGTACCATGCGTTGGTTTTGGATTGATCGCTTCGTTGAATTCCAGAGCGGTCGACGTGCCGTTGCCATCAAATGCGTTAGCCTGGGCGAACCGCACCTCCACGACTATTTCCCCGGTTTCCCGGTCCAGCCCCCCTCCCTGGTGGTCGAAGGGATCGCTCAGACCGGCGGAATTCTGGTAGGTGAATATTATGGATTTTCGAATCGAGTGGTGCTAGCTAAGATTTCCTCGGCCAAATTCTATGCGCTGCCACGACCTGGCGACCAGCTCCGCTACGAACTCACCATCGAAAGCATTCAGCAAGATGGATCGATGTGCCGTGGCGTGAGCTACCTGGGTGACAAGATGCAGGCCGAAGTTGAACTCTGTTTTGCGCACCTTAACGAGCGGAATCAATCACGGGAACTGTACAGCCCTGCCGGCTTCTTGCGAATGCTGAGGGCGTTTGGCCTCTACGATGTTGCGATTGACGCTAATGGACAACCGGCAGTTATCCCGCAATACTTATTGGATGCCGAACGGCAGGATTTAGGCCACGCTTAATTCTTAAGTTAATTGATATGGCCGCTTGAGGACCCCTCGCTATGAGAAAACGTGTAGTGGTGACCGGAATCGGCTGCGTGAACCCGATGGGCCACGACGTGGAGACGGTCTGGAAAGGATTACTCGCGGGGGAATCTGGGGTCGGCCATACGACGATTTTTGATGCCAGTAGTTTTCCGACCCGCATCGCAGCAGAAGTCAAAGACTGGAGCGTCCGCCAAGTGGGGGAAGACCCTGCTGTTTGGCAACGTTGTGGACGTCATACGCGCTTCGCGGTTGGTGCCGCGAAACAGGCTATCCGTGACTCAGGACTCGATCTTGACCAGGTCGAGCCAACGCAATTCGGCGTTTACCTCGGCAGCGGCGAAGGGAATCAGGATTTTGAGTCGTTTACACGCATAATGACGGCAGCGCTCACACCCGAGGGCCTCGATCACGCTGCCTTCGCCAAAGCCGGGCTGGAACTGCTCGACCCTGTGCTTGAACTGGAACAAGAACCTCACATGCCCTCCGGGCATTTGGCGGCGTTGTTTAACGCGCAGGGCCCGAATTACAATTGTCTCACGGCTTGCGCAGCGAGTAGCCAGGCGATCGGAGAAGCTACCGAAATCATACGCCGCGGAGAAGCTACCGTGATGTTGGCAGGCGGCGCCCATAGCATGATTCACCCGTTTGGAGTCACCGGATTCAATCTCCTTACCGCACTCTCCACCCGCAACGACGCACCCACGCGTGCAAGTCGGCCTTTCGATCGGAAACGTGACGGATTTGTCTTGGGCGAAGGCGCGGCAATGGTCGTCCTCGAAGAACACGACCAAGCAGTCCGACGCGGTGCACCGATCTTGGGAGAAATCCTAGGATTCGGTTCGACCGCAGATGCCTATCGGATTACCGACATACATCCAGAAGGTCGCGGTGCGATCCGTTGCATGCAAATGGCGATGCAGGATGCCAACTGTGGCCCAGAATCGATTCACTATGTTAATGCGCACGGAACAAGTACCACGGTGAACGATCGAGTAGAAACAATCGCCTGCAAAGGCGCATTCGGCTCGCTCGCACCAAAAATCCCCATCTCGAGCACAAAAAGCATGATGGGGCATCTCATCGCGGCCGCCGGCGTCACCGAGCTCATCGTCTGCCTGATGTCCATTCGGGACGGCGTCTTGCCTCCGACGACAAACTACGAAGAACCCGATCCAGAATGCGACCTCGACTACATCCCCAACCAGCCGCGCGAAACCAAGTGCGACATCGCGCTGAACAACAGCTTCGGCTTCGGCGGCCAGAATATAACCCTGATCGTGGGACGATACTCACCCTAATTGGCGGGAAGGGGTCATTTTTTTCCTAAGGACCTAGTAGCCAATACTCGGTGGATTCCGAGCCAAGTAATCGCGGGGCGAACGCGTCGTGTAATAGGGATACGAATAGGTAGGCGACGCAGCCCCCATCGCCGGACCCGGCTGTTGGCCCATGTGGGACTGGTGTGCGCGATGGTTATAGCCGTATTGGTCCGCTAAACGTCCCCCCGCATTACCCGGCAACGGGCCACCGGGAAAATAGCCAGGGGCCATTTCGCCATCCGTTTCGGCGCACGCACCGCCGTTCCGGCCGAAACGACTGAAGAGGCCGCCGCAATTGCCCGTCGAACAGCTGCCATCCGAACAGCCACCGCCCGCGCCTAGGCCCATTCGGCTTAGCAGCCCACAATTTCCTGATTCGCAACCACCGGCCCCCCCCGCGCCGCGAATCCCTCCGCCCAACAATCCATCCGGGCCACATTGGCACCCAGACAGTCCCATGACAATTAAAAGGCTCATTGCCTGTAAAGCGCGACTCATAGCTACTCCCCCTCCATTTTCTTCCGTCAGGTCCAGCGATCGGCCCTCCACCTGCTTGATCGACCATGCCTCCCCCGCAACAACAAAAATACTGTCAAAATCGATACAATTTCCCCGGCCGGCTTCCATTGGCACAAATATTGCTGAAGAGAGCCATGTCTTGTTAAGTTTCGGGGCCGGATAGAGACGAGGCAAACGATCTGCCGGGGCTGGAACGCTGAGACGATAAGGTTCGGTTGCGTCACTGGAGTTGACCTAGTGCCTCAACCAGCCTGAGAAAGAGGCTTTTCCGTATGCGGGTGACCACACACATCCCTGCGGACAACCAAGGTCGGTTATCGGCCCAATGGGCGGTTGGAAGGACGTTTACTCCGCGTCTAATTCCAACCGCCCTTTTCTTTTGGAATTTCACCTGCTTCATTTCGCAGCATGTGCTCTTTTTCGCTGCAGTCATATTGCTGGAATGCCTTCCCGATTCAGGGTTGAGCGCGGAAAAAAAACCAAAAAATTTTGCGAATTCGAGATCGGAGGAAGACCCCGGCCAGCCTGGCCTTCGCGAAGATCGCCCCCACGCGGAAGCCACGGACGAGGACGTACCCGAAGCGATTAATCGTTGGCTCGAACAGGCGTGGGAGCGGCAAGGACTTGTACCTGCTCCGCCAGCGGAAGACGCTGCTTGGTTTCGCCGGGTATTCGTGGATGTGATCGGAAGAATTCCTACGCCGAGAGAATTGGCTCGTTTTGAGGCTCTCGCTCGACCGGATCGACGCCGTCAAATCGTCCAAACCCTCCTCTATGACGCCGCTTATGAGAATGAACGCGCCGACTACTGGGCCGGCGTCTGGCTGAATCTTCTCGTCGGACGTCTGCCGAACAACGAGGGCAACTCCCTTGCCAACAGAAGCGCCCTGCGCCAGTACCTCGCTCAGGCCATGCGAGAAAATCGAACCTACGACCAAATTGTACACGACCTGATTGTGGCCGAAGGCGCCAACCAACCTGACATGCCGCAATTTAACGGTGCCGTCAACTATCTCTTGGCTAAGCTGGATGACGGCGCCACGCTTCAAGCCACGTCGCATATTTCCCGACTATTCCTCGGGCGACAAGTTCAGTGCACACAGTGCCACAATCATCCGTTCAACGACTGGAAGCAAAACCAGTTCTGGGAATTGGACGCCTTCCTGCGTCAAACGGTAGCACTGCGCAAATACACGCCAGAAACCAATCGATTGCAGTACGTCGTGCTTACCGATCAAGATTTTCGCGGCGAAGGCACGACACCGGAGCAGGCAGAGATTTACTACGAATTGCGAAATGGGGAATTACGTTCGGCCTATCCGCGTTTCTTCGACCGACCCGCGGCCAATCCGAGCGGGATACTCTCCGAATCCCACAGACGTCGTCAATTTGCGCACCACGTAATTGAGTCGGAACTCTTATCGGTTGCCCTAGTGAATCGGATTTGGGGGTATTTCCTGGGATATGGCTTCACAAAACCGATCGACGACATGGGGCCTCACAATCCACCGTCGCATCCTGAAATACTACAATACCTGAGCGACCAATTTCGCAGCGTCGATTACGACTTACGCAGGCTGATGCAATGGATCTTGTTAAGCAAACCCTATCAAATCTCCAGTCTCGTCCTACCAACGAACAAGGACGACGATCCCCAGACACAACGAGTTGCCTGGTTCAGTCGATTTTACCTGCGGCCGATGAGTCCGGAACAGCTTTATCCGTCGCTGCTTCTGTTGGCACGCTCGGAAGAAGCCAACGAGCCGGAAACGTTTTCCGCTGAGAAGCGGGAAGAGGCGTGGGAATCGCAGGAACAATGGATGCGGCAGTTCCTAAAGGATATGGACACCGATGAAGGGGGCGAGACCTCCGCGTTCAACGGTACGATTTCTCAATCACTCATGATGTTTCACGGCCCAATGACACAACAAGCTGTCACCCCGACAGAAGGAAGTTGGCTCCAACAAGTCCAGCAAAATTCCGACCCACTCCCTATCAAGATCCGCCAACTCTTTTTGGCAGCGTTATCGCGACGCCCAAGTTCGATGGAAACCCGAGCGATCCAAAAACAGATCGGGACGACCGAAGATCTATCGGCCTCACTGAGCGACCTCTGGTGGGCACTGTTCAACAGCAATGAATTTATCCTTGTACACTAGCGTTACACCTTCAACCAGTTAAAGCAAATTTACTTTGTTCGGACCTCGTGCCTTTGACGACGAGATCTTACGATCGGAGACTATACGATGCAAAGGAGCGAGCAAACAACGCGACGGGATTTCTTGGGGCATCTGACTTGGGGCACCGCAGCGTTAACCGGCTCCGTAACGACATTCTGCCATCCACAGCAACGGCTAGAAGCGAGTACAAAGCCCCCACGCAAGTCCGCGATTCTGCTTTGGCTCGGCGGCGGCCCATCCACGATTGACCTATGGGATCTGAAACCAGGTGCGGCCACCAGTGGACCGTTTAGGCCGATCGGTACGACTGGTGAATTTACAATCTGCGAGCACTTACCCCAACTGGCGTCGCAAATGCACCATTTGTCCGTGGTACGTTCCATGAGTACGAAAGAAGCCGATCACACTCGTGCCCAATATTACTTGCGAACTGGGCACGTCCCAGATCAATCTATCCAACACCCGAGTTACGGTGCTGTTGTATCCAAAGAGATTTCCGCCTCGCGAACGAATTTGGAAATCCCACCTTTCGTGTCCATCGGCGGCGGTAGTATTGGAGCTGGATTTCTGGGTATCGCTTATGCACCGTTCATTGTAAATTCGAACGGAAATATCGACAACTTGCCGACTACCCCACCCGACGGTCGATTTCGCCAACGCATCAAGATACTTCAGTCGATTGAAAACAATTTCACGGCAAAGCATCCACAGAGTGCTGCTGAGGATCATGCACAAGTCCTTCAAAAGACGCTGGCCCTCATGACAACCGAACAACGCCGCGCATTCCGCATTGATGAAGAACCCGAATCTGTTCGAGGTCGATATGGAGACACCGAATTCGGACGTGGATGCGTTATGGCACGTCGATTGGTGGAAGCAGGCGTTCCGTTTGTTGAAGTAAATTACAGCGGCTGGGACAACCACGCCAATATTTTCACGACTCTCCAAGACGAACGACTTCCGACGCTGGACCAAGCGATGAGCGCCCTAGTTGATGACCTACACCAACGTGGACGACTCCAAGATACCGTCGTGCTGTGCATGGGAGAATTTGGACGCACTCCCCGTATCAACGGCAACGGTGGACGTGATCACTATGCGCGAGCCTGGAGTGCGGTTGTCGGCGGTGGCGGCCTGAGAGGGGGTATCGCGATTGGCGAAACGAGCGCCGACGGTATGCGAGTGATTACTGAACCGTACTCCTCTGAGGATTTAATGGCTACGGTCTGTCAAACACTTGGAATCTCGCTCCAGACGCAATATACCAGTCGAAACGGTCGTCCGATGAAAATCGCTAACGGAGGGCGCGTAATTCCGGGACTCATTTTGTAAGCCCGAGCTACCGACCGATTCTAGCCTATTCCTTGTTGCTCCAACAGCGCGAGTTCGCGTTGCCACGACTCCCGCTCGGCATCCGTAGCATTGGGATCGGGCAACAGTGACCGCCGCGTGCAGTTGACGAGCGCTTGCAGAGTCTGATAGCGGCGGGTAAGTCCGATCGCGGGTTCAATTTGGTCCCGGACGATTACTTCTAACTCCGCCAGCGATTTGGCCTGGCTTCCCTTCAATCGGGACCGCAGGGAAGAGAAGGCGGCTGCCGAATAACCCAGCGTCAATTGATCAATCCGATCAAGTTCCTGCTCCGATGGATCAGCCAGAACTGACTTGATAGTCCAACGAATAAAGTCCCTTCGATCGTCTCCGACAGGATCCAACACTGGAATGATTAAGTCACCCACCCGACCCGGGCGCCGAATATCGGGCGACAATAGATGAATACGAGCGGTCATCAGCAACCACACAACACGACCGCGCAACCGTGAATCGGACATCATGGCCTGAATTTTGCCGGTCAAGCGACGTTCCGTACTGTGAGATTCTTCTCCCACACTGCCGAATTGCGTATCCGCCTCATCGACAAAAATCACGACTTTGTCCAACGCTTCCAGTACACGCCGCAGCCGTTCGAAAATCACGTCCGTCTGTCCGTACCATTGGCTGCGAATACTTTTCAGGACCAGCACCGGCGCATCCATTTCACTGGCAACCGCTTCAAACAAATAGGTCTTACCACCACCGATCGGGCCGGCGATTGCCGCACCACTCAACGCTCCTTCAGCCCCACTGCGGAAACGCGGCAATAACTCGTCGTGAATAAATTTTTTGAGGCCAGTGCATCCGACTATATTTTCCAGCGTGTGCGATGGCTTCTTGAATTCAATCACATCCTCACCGACCTGGGATTGAATGAACTCCTCCACTTTAGCCACGACGTCGGCCGGCGTCATCGAATCGCCTCGGTAACAGGAGGCCTTCAATAGCTGACGTACCGCATGGAGCGACAATCCTGCGGCGAAGGAAGCAACTTGTTCTGGCGGCCCCCAAAGCTTCGGAGCTGGCTGGTTGTCACGCACGAAATTTTCGATGAATTTGCTACGATCCTGGGTAGTAGGCGCAGCTATTTCCACCGGAAGGACTTGCGGCAATCTTGCTACACGCGGATGAATCATGCTGCGTGACTCGGCAATCAACACCACAGAATCACCGTCTTGCATAAAATTAGGATCGGAAAACCAGTCCTGAACAATGCTAATGCGCCGCAACTGACCGTCGTTCAGCGACGATACATCACCGTTCCCCGCCGGTAGCAACATGTCGGCAGCTTCGATGAAGATCAACAGATGGCCATTCAAATGCGAAGCGCGTGAACAGTAAGTGAGCTGACGAAGTGTTTCCAACGCGACGGTTGGATTCCCAATCGCTTCGATCAAGAGATTATCGAACTCCTGCCCCAGGCGTTCAACGTCGGTGGCCCCCTTGCGCTGCTGCATTCCTTTGACGAGCAACGTGTCGAAATCGACGCCGGCGCGCCAGCTTATCCACGCGTTCCTGAGCCGTTCTGGCTCGTCCAGCACACGAATTGGGCCATTCAGTTCGTAAATCAGGCGATAGATGCCTGCGGTCTGTGACTTCGCGCAGAGGAAGGGAATGAGCGGCAGATATTTTCCGTCGTGCTCGTAAAGATCATAGACGTTGCCGCACAAGATAACACTGTGCGACTGGTCGGAATTGAGAACCGAGGCCAAGTCCGCGTAAAACGAAGCTCCTCCCGAACGGGATCCAGGATTATTGGCCGACATGACCTGTGGCGCGGGCGACGGCGGAACTGGATTCGGTAATGACGTCAAATCTAATTCTCCGGCAGTCGGGTACGTTCGGGTGAATCTGGCGAGGCATCGCCTCGGTCAGCTTCTTTCGCTAACCCAATCAAGGCATCAAACTCAGTATCGGCAGCCGTTTTGGAAGCATATTCCAAGAATTCGTCTTCGGATCGCTTCGCGTCCAGGCCCGCCATCTCTCGCGACACCTTGGCCGTTGCCCGAGATTGATCGCGAATGTCACGCAATTCTTGCAATTCTTCTCCCGTGCGATCGCGACTAATACCCGAAATCATGTCCGCGATTTCTTTTTCTTCCTTGGCAGTCAACATTTCTGCCACGGTTTCGTGCTTCTCCTGCTTGAGCTTTTCGATCTCGCGTAGCAAAGACTGGAGTTGAACCTTGTGGCCATTGATGTTGACCTGAAACTGCTTAATGTCTTCTTCTATTTGTAGACAATGACTTTCTTTTTCTTGTAACGACGTACTGAAGTCTTTGTAGGCGGCTTGGCACTTGAGGTATTCGGGATCGGACTTGACCGATTCAGTATCACCTTTGTGACGTTCAACGACTTTACGCGCCATGGCGGCTGCGCCGTCCCGAAGTTGCTTCAGGCGAGCAACCTCCTCACTCAAGTTCTTCAGTTGTGATTTTTTCTTCTCATCTTGGGCGATCATCCCACCAACGGCTTCTTTGTATTGCCCAATCCTCTTCTTCTTTTCTTCGATGACCTTGTCAAAGGTCGCTCGAACAACATCAGGATTCTCACTAAGAGCTCGGCGGGCTGAATCAACCCGTCCCGTCAGAAGGTAGCCAACGGCGCGAAAAAATCGGGAAACTGCGCGAAACATGCTTCACACCAACGTAAAGGGTTCTCAAGAAACTGTACGGCAAAAAATCCACACTTTGTAACACGGGCCCTTGGCTTCACGATCGGACCGCACCAAGCCCCAGCGAAATGCTATCCGATCGGTCAAAGGATCGCAATTAGCCACCTCGTTCGGCCGATAATGGATCGACACGACGACTCAGCTCATTCTCTAACTCCAGCATCCGTTGATCGACGCTGCGGGCAACCTCTAAACTAGCCTCGAGCTCGTGGTGTAGCCTCCCCAGCTGATCCATCGTCTCCTGAGAGGCCCCACTTGGATCGGAAAGTGCATGCTGCCACTGGTCCAAACCAGTCTCCAAACGCTCCACAGCTTGTTCTACCTGCTTTACGATTTCATTTCGCGATTGGAGGATCTTTTCTCGTTGAACAAGACCTGTCACGTGCTGCGACGTTTCCCACAGCCCGGCGGTCTGCTCCAACGATTTTAGGCATTGGTAATAGAGCTGCCGCATTTCATCCCAGGCATCATCCCAACCGACCACCTGATCCCTCCGATCAGGCTGCTCCATCAGTTGGTTCAGACGGCGATGCAATTGCTGAAGACGCTTGGCGCAGTCCCCCGTCCGCGGATCCCGGTCGTTACGCAGACGCTGCCGCAACTCACCTACGTAATTCTGGTGCTGTTGTTCCCGCTCTTGCTGGAGCAGGAACAAAGATTCTTGTTGCAATGCCGGACGCCCCCAAGTCATGCGGTAGAGGCCTCGGACCATGCCCGCTCCGGCCAGCGCAGCAGCCCCGCACCACCCAATCGGACTGCCTATCGCGACTCCCAGTACGAACAGCGGTACCGCGGTCAGCACCGGCACAAGCACCGACGGAGTTGCCCAGGCCCGCCATGTGCATCGCGCGTTAACATCTTGCAGGGTAACTCCATACGACATGTACTCGCCCCCGTACCCACAACTCCCCTGATTTGCAGCCATTCCACTGTCAAATCAAGAAGATGTGGGAACCACCTGTCGATTTTTTTCATCCACGTGAACGATCCGCGGCTGATGAATCCGGCATTCACTAGCAGTATAGCTGGCGTAACTCACGACAATGATAAGATGCCCCGGATGGACCAAATGGGCGGCCGCTCCATTGATCCCGATCATACCCGATCCTGCCGGGTCGGGGATCACATAGGTTGTGAGCCGTGCTCCGTTGGTGATATTGTAGACGTCCACCTGCTCATTATCGATCAAGTCAGCTGCCTCCATCAAACTGCGGTCAATCGTGATGCTGCCCTCATAATCGAGGTCGGCTCGAATTACACTGGCGCGATGGATTTTGGATTTTAGAAGCGTTCGATTCATCGTAACTACCTGGTAAATAATTTGGGCGGCGCGTCAGCACGGGTTGAAGCGGAGCTATCCACAGCGAAGCTGACCAAGAAGAGCCGATTTTGGGATCCCGACATTCTAGCAATCCACCTCGTTAGCCGTCAGGCGGAATCGACCGGCGGATTCATCCGGCGGGATCACCGACGACTACGCCTGCCAGTCATTGTGAAACTCCTCAATTGCGCTTTCCAAACCGATCTGGCGCATGACCAGGAAATCGCGAAATGCACTTTTTAGCGACGAGGGGACTTCCTGGTAAAGGCAATGCAGATCGCGGATCTGACACGCCCGGTCGTTCAACACGCCCAACTGCTCCTGAAGTTCTGTCGCAGCCACCCGCAGCGAACCTGCCGTGGCTGGGTCCAAACCGGAACAAACTAGCGCAATCGTGTACCGCAATCGCTTGGCAGTGATACGCAGCCTGTGCAGGCTTTCGATTTCGTAAGTCGCCTGTTGCGACGCATTCAAGAGATCGGTGACGGCGCGGTAAAGCACCTTCCGAGCCCAATCTTCGAACAATGGAACTGTTTGCTGTCCTTGCCACCGCAAACGACTGCGAATTCGCGCCACCCGACGCGAAATTTTACGGCGATCCAACTCTCGTAACACCTTCAAAAACTGCTTGTGTGCCGCTCGCCGATGTCGCTCTGCCTGCGCTCCAATCCAGTCGCGTAACGCACCGTCCAAGATCGCCTGTTTTTCAAGATTTCCACGGAGCACGTCCCAGTCCCGCACTCGTCCGGCAGCGATTCGAATGCAGCGAATCCTCCTTTTCATCCAACGAAATTCTTTGTTGGCAATCAAGGGACAAAAGGCATTAAGCATCGTCGTCGCTTGGCGTAAAGCGACTCGCAAACGATGGATCGGACGCCCACTCCGTTTCGAATTGCGGGCCGCATTTCGCAATAATCGCGGCAGTGGTGACAAGAATTCACCCACGGCGGCATCAGCCGCGTCGAGCAATGCGACAGGGCGGCGCTCTTCTGTGCTCAACTTGTCCGCAGCGGGAGGAGGACGTGACTTTGCGTCTTGATGCATAACTGGCATCCAGTCGACACCGGCCTTCCGTTCCGATCTCGAGCTTCAATTGATGGAGGTCCAAACAAATCAACTAGCATGCTTTCAAGACACGCATTCGTCGCGATCCACGCCGCAACCTTCGAAGTTGCTCACGCAAACCTAAGGTTCGAAAGCGGCAGTCGCTTCGACCATCTGAATCACTAGCGTAACACCCAGAGTCCGCTCAAACATCGTACCTCGCAACTGCGCTGCCCAAAGATCGACTTCGGAATCGCCAGTCGCATGCACCCGCAATACCACCTTGCCCGGCGCCCAATCCGCTTGCAGTTGCTCAACCTGCTGAGTATGACTGCGATCAAGTCCCGAAGCAACTCGCAGAATGGACGCCAGGACGCGCACGCGTTGCTGGTCGTCCGGCCTCAAACGACGAAAATTTTCGTGTTTCTCTTTGGGACGGGACCCGCGATGGTACCTTGCGACATTGGCGACAATCTCGAGATCACGACGACGAAACCCCGGGAGATGACTGTGCAAAATCAAATGGTAGCTATGTTTCTGGTGTTTTTCGTAGCTTATCAGGTGCCCAACGTCCTGCAGTCGAGCGGCGCTGGCCAATAGGTCGCGATCCTCAACGGCCAAGTTGAGCTGCGGCAGCAACTGGTCAAAAATCTGCAAGGCAAGTTTCGCGACATGTTCGGCATGTCGATTCTCGACCCCGCAGCTGGCCGCAAAACGAACCAAGGCCGCGTCGCGCTGTTCGAGTGACGTCTCGGGCTGCAAACGCTCCTCCGCAATACTGCGTAACAGCCCGTCTCGCACCCCACCATCATGCACACGCAAAAGATTTACCTGCAAACGCCGCATCAAACGATCGACAATCGCCAGACCCGCCACAATGATGTCAGCGCGGTCAGCGTTCAACCCTGGATAACCTCGGCGCTGCTTGAGTGACATCGACTGCAAGCGATCCAACAGGTGTCGCACATCGGCTCGACTAACCGTGTAGCCCCATCGTGAGTCGTTTTCCTGTGAGCGAGCGGCCATCATCATGGAGGCAATGGACGTAAAAGTGCCTCCACATCCAATGAGCAGATAGGGCAGAAAGGGACGCTCGGGAATTTCGTCTTTAAGCTGACAATCGATCGCATGCAACATTCCAGGATTTTCGTCCTGAAAAAGCCCATCCGTGGCGTCATGCATTTCCATGACACGAATCACTCCCAACCGCGTGGGAAAGATAGCCTCAATGTGCCCTCGGGAGGCAAAAACTACTTCCATGCTTCCACCACCTAAATCGGCGACGACAACATTGGAGTCCGATATATCAAACGAGCGTTGGACACTCAGGTACGCCAACTCCGCTTCACGTTCTGCTGAAATAACCTCTACGTCGATACCCAGTTCACACCGGGCACGCTCACAAAGTTCCGGCCCGTTGCTTGCCTCGCGAACGGCGCACGTCGCAATCACATGCATCTGTTCGACGCCTCGACCGCGAGCAATCTTCTGAAATCGCCGCAAAGTATCGATCGTCATATCGATTGCTTTTGAGCTCAGGCATCCCGTAGTACTGAGCGTTTTAGCGAGACGAGGCGTCTCACGTTCCTCGTCCAGGATGCGGAACTGGCCACCCGGCAGACACTGCGCCACAACCAGCCTGACGCTGTTACTGCCAATATCGACCGCGGCCAGCCGAGGATTGGCAGACTCATCCGAACCCGCACTTTCGGCTAGGTGGACCTCTGCCTGGGGTCCGGCCAGAGGGTCGCCCGGCCTACTTCCCGTGGGCTCTATTTTCGCACATTCCGGATCGTGTGCGGCTATTTCCGGACGGTGTTCCGGCTGGGCAGGATCTGCCCCCTTTCCGCTCGCGATTTGACGCATAATTCCCGTGTTCTCCCACCTGCACGACCCACCCTACGGTGCGCCTTCGCCCACCAGCGTAGTACAATTCAACTATGCCTATGGTACCATTTTTGGGGCGGCAGTAGGAGCGGTCGCGATCGCCGCCCCTTATTCCACGACATAACCGATATACAGATCATAACCCCACCTCAATCCGAATCCATTCGTTCGAGCATCTACCGTGAACCACGTCAAGTTCAAGTCCGAAAACTACATCAACCGGGAATTGAGCTGGTTGGAATTTAATCGTCGTGTGCTGGAAGAGGCCGAAAACGAGTCGACCCCACTGCTCGAACGTGTCAAGTTTCTTGCTATCTTCAGTTCCAACCTGGACGAATTCTTCATGGTGCGTGTCGCAGGGTTACGCGAACAGGCATTTGAGGAAGGCGCCCCCCAAGATTACAACCCAGATGGCATGTCATCGCTAACGCAATTGCGAACGATCGCTACGCTCACCGATCGTCTCGTGCAGCGGCAATATGCTTGTTGGAACGACCAGATACGTCCGAAGTTGGATGAGACTGGTATACGAATCGCCGACGCCACGGAGCTTGCCGGACGACGCAAACACCTTGACCGATATTTTGCGGAAACGGTCTATCCGATTCTTACTCCGCTGGCCATCGACCCCAGCCACCCTCGTCCCCGATACCACAATCGGGCACTCTATCTGGCGGCCATGTTAGCCCGCCGCACCGGCCTGGGCCCCAAGAAACTATTTGCCGTCGTACAAGTCCCGTCAATTATTTCGCGTCTTGTCCCCGCTGGCGGCGACCATCCGCACGAATTTGTCTTGCTTGAAGATCTTGTACGAAGTCGCCTTCCCGAAATATTTGGTGGCTTTGACGTCGAGTGCTCGACGACCTTTCGTGTTACTCGCGACAGTGATGTCGAGCTACTGCATCAAGAATCCGACGATCTATTGCATATAATTGAGGAGCGACTGAAAGCACGACGCAAGGCAGATGCCGTCCGGCTGGAAGTCCCGGCTTCCGCAGATCAACAACTTGTGCAGCTCATTATCGAACAGGAACACGTACGGGATGAAGGCAAAAAGGATGGAACTTGCTACAGCGAAGTCTATCGCGTTCCTGGCCCGTTAGATCTCACCGGTCTCGTCCCGCTGACACAACTCCAGAATTTTGACCACTTACGCGACATGCCGTTTATTCCGCAATCTCCACGCGGTCTTCGGCGCCGCGAGGAAAATCTATTTGCCGCAATCGCACGTCGCGACATTTTGCTGCATCATCCGTTCGATTCCTTTGCTCCCGTCGTGGAATTTGTTCAACGGGCGGCAGCCGACCCGCAAGTCCTGGCTATCAAGCAAACACTGTACCGCACGAGCGGAGACTCACCCATCGTACGAGCACTCACCGATGCAGCCGACAGTGGCAAACATGTGACGGCGATTGTCGAGTTGCAAGCACGTTTCGATGAACAAGCCAACGTCGGATGGGCTCGACAATTGGAGCAGTCGGGTGTCCATGTCGTGTATGGTTTTATGGACCTCAAAACGCACTGTAAGGTGTCGCTGGTCGTTCGCCAGGAAGAGTCCGGAGTCCGCCGGTACGTCCACCTGAGCACCGGCAACTACAACCCCACTACGGCTCGGGTCTACACTGACCTGGGACTATTCACGGCCGATCCTGAAATCGCCAGCGACGTTTCCGCGCTGCTTAACCTTCTCACAGGATACGCCCAAGGGCACGCGTGGAAGAAGCTTCTCGTCGCGCCAAACGACCTTCAACGCCGAACTCTTGAGTTAATTGAGCAACAAGCCTCGCGCGCTCAGAAGGGCAAGCCGGCACGAATCTTTGCGAAACTTAACTCGATTGTTGATCCAACCATTATCGAATCTCTGTTTCAAGCCAGCCAGGCCGGTGTTCCCATCGACCTCATTGTGCGTGGCATCTGCTGCCTGCGGCCCGGCATCGCCGGAGTATCGGACAATATCCGAGTCACCAGTATCGTCGATCGATTCTTGGAACACAGTCGACTATTCGTATTTGGCCCAGACGAATCGGCTCAGATTTTTTTGTCAAGCGCCGACTGGATGCCCCGCAATTTCTATCGACGCGTGGAAGTTATGTTTCCGATTGAATCGAGCGGACTCAAGAAACGTATTTTGAGCGAAATCATTCCGACGTACCTGGGAGACAATACACGCACCCGACAACTGGAGCCTGACGGTCATTACCGGAATATCGATGCACAAGACGGCCAGCCAAAAGTACGCTGCCAAGAGGAATTACTTCGACTGGCCGGAATGTTTGTGGACGAACGCAACGCCGCGATTCAGTTTCCGCCAGCCGCAATACTTCCGCCGAAATCGCCCACAAAATCCCGACAATCCGACAAGCGATCCGGCCGATCGTCGCCATCGAATGGCGCGACAAGATCTGTGTCGGAACGGTCGAAAAAGCCCCGCTCTTGACGCAACGTGATCCGATAATCGGCCGTGATCGGTACAAGGAACAAGACATTGGTGGACTTTCGACTTATTGTGATGCGACATGCCAAGAGTTCCTGGAAGGAGCTAGGCCAATCGGATCATGACCGTCCGCTCACAGCACGCGGCCGCCGCGCTACGCCGCAGGTTGCTCAACACTTGGCCGAGATCGGTTGGATTCCCGACAAGATCATCTCCAGTGACTCGCTTCGCACCCGCGAAACAGCAGGGCTCCTATCGCTCACTTGGGATCTTGCTGCCGTCGAATTCACAAATTCCTTCTACCTCGCTGGCCCGGATGCCATACGCGAGATGGTACCCATGTTGGCAGCGAAACACCGCACGATCCTCGTGCTGGGACACAATCACGGATGGGAGGAAGCCGTCCAAAGATTCAGCGGGGAAACGGCCATTCTCAAGACGGCATCGGCAGCATTATTGACCTGCCGAGCAGAGTCGTGGGAGGAGGCATTTGCATCCCCCCACCGCTGGCAGTTGGTAGACGTAATCCATCCACGCGATCTTGAAGACTGAGGCGACCCACCCCGCCGGCTCGCCATCCCCACAACCGACACAATCCCCCTTAAGCGAATCCAAGGGGCAAGGAATGGCCCGGTGTGTCTTGTAATCGGTCGCCCCGAGGCCTGGAACAATTCTATGGTTAACACGGATCCCTCGACGAACCCGAGGAATAATCAAATGCACCAATCAATACTGGACGACACGGATCGAAGACAGGCGGCACGGATCCCCGGATCCTATGCCAGTCGACAGCACGTATTGCTGCGCGTCGGTCGCCAGGACTTGGCGGCTGATCTGATCGATCAATCGGCGACCGGATTTTCGATTTCCCTACCAAGATTTGGGACGCGTCTCAAGATTGGGCAACGGCTACTCGTAGGGACCCGCGGCACTTGGCACGAAGTACGGGTCGTACACCTCGAAAAATCGAAGAAAATCGTGCATGCAGGGCTGGAAATCTTGGACGATTGCGTCTCTCCGCAAGATTCTGCCGGTTTCTGGACTTGGGTCGGACTCGTCGCAACTTTAGTCCTAGCATCATTGATCATCTATCAAACGGAAGATCCCGACGTCGGCAATTTGCATCGATTCCTATCGGTGCTAAGCAGCAACCTGCGCGGCTGAACCAACAGCACTTTCATGAACCCCCGAGGCCTAAGCGTTCTCAGGCCACAGAATCCGCAGGACAGCGGGAGCGTATCCATACGACTCCCAGGTGCGTTCCGATGGCATCGACACCGGCTGCCATTCCAGGTCCGATTCAACCACGATCACGCTTCCGATCGGTGACCGCGCCACCATTTGCGTAATTAGTTCCAGCATTTCCGCTTCCCGAGTGCGATAGAATTCGTACGGGGGACAGCAGAATACGCACCATGGCGTTTGGGAGTCGAGCTGAGTGGGATTCTCCAAGCCCATCGGACTTTGGGCGGCCCACGGAAACACATCGCCGCAAACAACGCGTGTTCGATCGGTGACGCCCAATTTTTCGATATTTTTTCGCAAGCTGCGGGCCGTTTCGGTGTGATTTTCGAAAGCGATCATCGACCCAGCGCCGCGGCTCAGTGCCTCCAACCCCACGGCCCCTGTGCCTGCGAACAGATCGATCGCGTGCGCCCCCTCGATAAAATTTCGAAGACGGTTAAAAAGCGCCTCCCGCGTGCGATCCTTCATTGGACGTAATCCCGGGTTCCCCGGATACGAAAGCCGACGCCCACGAAACTCACCTCCAATGATGCGGAACTCTTGGGTCGCCGCAGTAGCTCGCTCGTTTCGTTTTGATGGGAATTTTGACACGGTCTCCTCCATACGCATAATGAATCAGCAACGCATCTACCACGCTAGTCCAAGACACAACGCGTGACGAGACGATGGGGGGTCCAAAAGCAACCGGTAGTTCACTAGAATTGGGAGACGGCTTCTCCGCTGCCAAGAAAAAAACAAGCACATTTACCATTCCAGCAAGTGCATCGAATCGAAACCTAGCTATGAACAACTTAAGACTCGACTCAAGTTTAACTGCGATCCGTTTTCCAAGCGGGCAAGGTTTCAACACCCTGCTCTGGGTTTTGGCGTCTGCCACGTGCCTACTGGCAGCTTCCACTGCGCGAGGGGAATCGCCTGCGCCCGCCAACAGCGACCCGATAACCGTTGCCTATCAGGAAAGCCTGAAAACGTGGAAACAGGGACTGTCCGCCTTACGAGTCGCCATCGAAGTTCACGACGAACTAAAAGCAAAAGGATCAGGCGAAACGGAGTTGAAGAAATCATCTCAGTTGGTCAAACAAGCTCTGGAGGCGGCAGAACAGATCGTCCCACAACTACGACAAACCGCCACATCGGCCTACGCGGCTCACCCCGAACAAGACCGCGAGTTAAGCCGCCTATTGCTCGATATCTTTATCGACGACATCAAGCGAGACAACTACGAAGATGCATACGTGATCGCCAAAGCCCTCATCGAGGGCAAATGCGAGGACAAGCAACTATTGGACGGCGTTGGCATGGCGGCCTTCGCTACGAACCATTTCGAAGAAGCAGCCCAATATTGGAAACAAGCCGCCCAGAATGGCACGCTGGATGCCAAACACGGCCAATTCCTCGCGATTATTCCCGAATATGTCGGCTTGTGGCAGCAGGAGCAAGCGATTCGCGAAAAAGAGGCTCAGCAAAATGATCTGCCTCAAGTTAGGTTAACAACCAGCAAAGGGGAGATCGTCATCGAACTATTTGAAAACGAGGCCCCAGAAACGGTGGGGAATTTTGTTAGTCTAGTGGAAAAAGGCTACTACGACGGGTTGACGTTTCATCGCGTGTTGGAACACTTTATGGCGCAAGGTGGGTGCCCCAAAGGAGACGGCAGCGGCGGGCCGGGATACAACATTTATTGTGAGTGCCACAAGCCGGAGTACCGACGACATTTCCGCGGGAGTCTCAGCATGGCGAAGACGCAACAACGTGATTCGGGAGGCTCCCAGTTCTTCCTCACTTTCCTACCCACACCCCAACTCAATGGGGTCCATACTGTTTTTGGGCGAGTCATCGATGGATTCCCGGTCCTGGCGAAGATCCAACGTCGAGATCCGCAGAAACAACCCGCACCCAATCCCGACAAGATTCTCAAGGCAGAAGTCGTGCGAAAACGCGATCATTCCTACGTACCTACCAAGACGCAATAAGGATCCAACATTAACCTTAAATTCGACAATATTCGTCTTTAGGCGGTTAGCTGCAGCCGATACAATGCCCATTGCGTAATTAAGGACGATTTAGCGCGACAAGGAACCAAGAAATGCAAAACTGCATGGCGGTCGTTCTGGCAGGCGGCAAAGGCTCGCGGCTGGAACCGCTCACCCGGGATCGCGCGAAACCTGCTGTTCCTTTTGGAGGTTCCTACCGAATTATCGATTTCACGCTATCAAATTGCCTGAATAGCGGTTTTCGCAAGATCTTGGTGTTTACTCAATACAAGGCCCGCAGTCTCGACCGCCACATCAATTTGGGCTGGCGACGTTTCTTTTGCCATGAATTGGGTGAATTCATTGACGTTCTGCCGCCACAACAGCGAATCGACGAGCAGTGGTATCAAGGCACCGCCGATGCGGTCTACCAAAATATTTATTCCATTGAAAAGGAACGTCCTGACTACGTCCTCATCCTCGCCGGGGATCATATCTACAAAATGAACTACCGACGGATGCTGGATGCCCACCTGGAAAATCAAGCAGATCTCACCGTCGGATCACTCCGTGTCGCCAAGAAGGACGCGCGAGAATTCGGCGTCATGCAGGTCGACAATGACAATCGCATCGTCGGCTTCCAAGAAAAGCCACCAGAACCACGCACGATCCCCGGCGACGGCGAACATTGCTTTGCTTCCATGGGAATTTACGTATTCTCGGCCCGATTTCTGTTCGAACAGCTTTGCCTCGATGCAACGCATCCAAAAAGCAACCACGACTTCGGTCGAAATATCATTCCGTCCGTAATCGATCGGTACCGCGTTTTCGCGTTCCCGTTTCGCGATGAAAATCGCAAAGGCTCTCCCTATTGGCGAGACGTCGGAACACTGGATGCCTATTTCGAAGCCAATATGGATTTGATCGAGGTTGATCCGAAGTTGAATATGTACGACGAGCAGTGGGCTATTCGCACATACCACCCTAATTTCCCGCCACCAAAGTTTGTATTCAGTGGTGACGGCGATGAGGATCGGTGCGGCCGAGCGATGGACAGCATCACTTGCCAGGGCACGATCGTCTCCGGTGGAACGGTCCGCCGCAGCATCCTTTCGCCCAATGTTCGAATCAATAGTTATGCCACAGTAGAAGAATCTATTCTCTTCGAGGGGGTCGACGTCGGACGGCATGCTCGAATTCGCCGTTCAATCATCGACAAAGGGATTCGCATACCCAGCGGTGTGGCTATCGGCTTCGATCCTGATCTCGACCGACAGCGGGGCTTTACGGTAAGCGAACAGGGGATCACCGTCGTCGCATCATCTGATGGGGTCCGGCATCTCGCACCGGTCGAACTAGCAGCACCCTAGAATTTGCATATCGCCCAATCTACCCAGCTACCGCCGAAACAAAGACTGACTCCTGTGGGAGTAAAGGGTGGTTATCGACGGGGTTCGTGTCGATTGGGTTGAGGTGGCTTGGCCATCCAGACTGGCGGCAACTCTTGATGCGGTTTGCCGTCACTCACCGAAATCCCCAACCAACCGTCTTGTACCACAAACTGATTCACGCGAACTTGCGGGTCGGTTTCGCGCCGCAGCCACGCCTGAGAAAAGACGGGCCAGCGATCGTCTTTCGAGAGTACCTTCGTGAAAATGGCACGTAACGCTACGTGATCGCCGATTCCCAGCTTGCGACCCGACAAACGAATCACGCCATCACGGACGAGATCCGCGTTGTTTTGCTCGAGGTTGGGCCGATAAAAACCACGTACCACAAAGTCCCGCCATTCATGATCCGACACATGGAGCTTCGCAAAATGAATGCGCAACTCCAACTGTTCATCGTGGCAAACAACTCGCACAGGACAAGTGGCGTCCAAGGCTAGGAAGATCCCCTCCGGAAACTCTTCTTTGAGTTCTGCACGTCGCTTATGCCCCGTTTTTTCGGTACCAAGTCGCTCCGCGATGTGATCCAAGAAATCAGGCAATTCCCCCTGCCAACCCGCTAGTTGTAGTTGGGAAAATAGGTTGTTAAATACGCTTTCATTTACCTGGAGGCTCATCAGGCTATTGCGTAAGGCGAGCGGCCGAACGGTGTGAGACCCGACTTGGCACGGAGCCGCCAACCGACAACTGAACGATATCCGATCGTCCGTCGACTCAAGCTCATATATTTTGGGATTCAAATCCAACCGCCGTACCGGAGCTACGACCAGTTGGTTTAGTTTCTCTTGTATGTCGCCTGATTTTTCGCTCAGCTCCGCATCCATGCGCTGCCGAGCTTGCGTCGATATCTTCGATTTCATGCGATTCTGAATAAACAAACTCTGCTGTTCATGCTCCTCTTTAGCGAGCTGCCGCACCATCCAACCGACCAATGGAATCGAATCAAACTCGGAGGAAATGGACTTGAGTCGATTCGTCCCTTGAGCTCCTACTTGAGCCGCTTCCATCCGCAGACCATGGGAATCGAAGAAGATTTCTTTTCTCGCGACAAAATTGGCGTGACCGCGATTCTCAAGAACGACAGGCCATTTTCGAGCACGAGTATCCGACTGAACATCTCCGGTCGCTTCCAACAACAATCGAATTCCATTCCGCTGCGGCAAAACATCTACCCGCAACTGTGTTGAACTCAGACTGTCTCCTCTGACATCCGCTCCGAGTACATTGTCACGAACAGGTTCCTTTCGCCATTGTACGCCCGGCAGAAGTCTGTTCATTAAGACTTCACTCACGGATAGTCGCACATTCGGACCACAGTAGAGCTCTTCCAAAACTGCTCCTATCTGTTGGATTTCATCCGCGTCAGACAACAGCAGGCGATCAATGATTCGAGCCAATTCTTCGCCCTGTTGGGAGTTCTGTTTGGCCTCAAATGCGTACACACTCCGCAGAACGTCTTCCGATCGAAGACTGCGAGCGTTGTATTGTCTCAAAGCGTCATGCAAGTCTCGCAACGGGGGACGCTGCATCCAAGATCGCTGGCTTTCGTTGAGCGTCCCCTGGTGAATTCTCCGCAGGATCTTCCGCACGAACTCTTGGGATTCCAGCGTGTCGGCCTCGATATTCGCTATTTTATTGATTTCCAGATACTCAGACCAAGTCAAGCCGGCCGTTTGCGACTCGAGAAAGACACGCACCTGTTGTCCCGTTCGCCGGATCGTGTTCAAGGACTCGTCAACATCGGCAGCCTTTACATCGGACGCTGTTTGATTCATCGCCAAAGTCGGCAGCAGCAAGTTCCACACCTTAACTTGGCGAAATATTGCGTGCTGTATCTTGGTGCGGGCGGGTCCCCGCTCGATCGCAGTGGATGCATCCGATTCACGGGCAACTCGCCGGCTGAGTTGTTCCAACATCAATCTCGTTTCCGGAGTGGCCGCGCAGGGTAGAGCGGATAGTTTCTCTAAGAGGTCACCAACCTCGACAGCCCATAACTCGCCTGTTTGAATCCAAGGCTGAAGTCCCGCTTGCAACTGACCAATCGGGCCCCATACGGGCCATTCTGGTGGTGTTTTATCGGCCCGTGTTTTTTTCGCGGGTAGCGGGCTCGCAGGTGCTGGGCTCACTGCCACCGCTGCATCCGGCAAAGGTACAGTCAAAGGTTCGTTTGGCAGTTCCGCCGGGATGCTCGCCAAGGCGGGCTCCGGTCGAGATACGGACGTAGGCACCGAGCGGAAAGGCGGGTCCTGTTGAGATACGGCAGGCTTGACCTGCTCTTGAGCGTCTTCTAGGGGCGGGGGTGCCTGGGTCGTTGTGATCGATGCCCCACGGTTGCTATTCGTAGCCGCCGATACCGGAGTTCGCTGGCACACTTCGTCAGCCATCTTAGGGAGTGATTTCACCCACGTCGGGCCGAGTCGAATTGCCACCACGGAAAACGATCGAGACATCCAGTGCGCGTAGGGAAGATCGGACAGGCATGTCGCGGCAACGCGAGAAAAACTGCGGCTATGAAAGCATTCTCGAGGCAGCCGAGCTGCCAGCACGAAAAACGCCGACACCACCACAAGATAGGGCCATATTCGGGACGCTTCCGCCGGACGAGCCACTCCCGCTTTGAGCTGCCTTGCACGCTGCATTTCGATTCCTTTCCTGCACGAGCTTACTACATCCATCTGTTGAATCGACCGCCCAAGCGGAGGAATACAAGCAGATTGCAGCAGGCACTGCCATCGGAACGAGATTGTATTGGCTTGCAACACGTGTATTGAATGAACAACCGCCCAGAGCTTCCCAACAGAACGGAGCATTTTCATCCGAAGAGCTGCTGGCTGATTTCATGCTGACTCAGGGGTCGACCCAAGGCCCCATCAGCCGCACCTGGACCTATTCGTCATTGGTGGCAAGAAAATTCGAGAAAAACGACTTGCGCGAATTCTCCTACCAAAGGGACTAGGGCAGCGCAACCGGCAGTGATGCGTCGGGAATGCGGCCGAGATCGATTTCCCGGAAACTTTCCACCTCCACATTTTTCGTGGCAAGAGAAAAATTGACTCGATGGGCCCTCAATACGTTGGGACGATCTTGGCCTTCTTGTCGGCGTGTCAAAACGGCTTCCCGCCGAGACGACCCCTCCAAGATGACAGTGTCCTTAACTTGGTTATATGCGAGTCGATCTCCCTCGGCCAAAATCCCTTCGGAGTGGACTTGGACATTGTCTTTGGCTTCAAGTTCCCAGACCGCAGCCTCTGTACTAGCGGATCGGCCTGGTATTTGATTTAGCTGCAATTGATTGCAATTCATCAAAACACCTCGAGGACCTAACCCTACAGTGCTATCGCGTTCCAAGACCTCACCCCACGTTTTCACAGGCCCATAGACTACCTCAATGTTTCCTTCAAAAGTTGTTTTCGAGTTTCGCAGATTCCCGCGGAGCTGCCTTTCGTAGTTCACCCGCAGGTACGACAATTCCTCACGCGTCGAGTCATCCGATTGCGCGGACGTGAATTGCATGCCATTTGGTGCGGAATGCATCCCGACATGTGAGACCCATCCAGGACCGTGACTGATAAAATCACCGGTCCGTTGATCGATTTCCAATTCGGGAAGTCGAGCGGTGTCGAGGGCCATACGTTTTTGGCCCTTCACGGTTTGAGTTTCTAAGAAAACATTTCCTATCAGTTTAATTTTCTCGACCTCCATGCGAGTCTGCCCGCGACCCACGTTAGGACGTCGTAACGGCGGCTTCATCGGAGCTACCAGGGTGACGGTGCATTGATCGGCTCTAAGCCGCCGCAAATCATCTTGAGTGAGCGCCGTTACACCCGTAGATCCACCACGAAATGTGGCAACTTTACCCTGCAGCTGCATGTTACCACCCCAGTTGACTTGAACCGGGTCGGCCAAGAGCTTTGCGTCGGAACTGGGCGGCAACCAGACTGTACCAGGGCCTGGAATATTTATCTCTCCACTGCCGCTTTGGACATGAACTTGGTTGGACTGTAGTATCGCTTCTCCCCAATCGACACGTGCCGGTTGTCCTTCTAAGTGCACAAAGCCGTCGGGTGCATCAGGACGACGCAGGCTGAGTTGCTCGCCACGAAACTGCATTTTTTGCTGTTCCGTATCCTGAGACCATCGTTGGACGTTAACACCGCCGTGCACCGAAGTTGCAGCCGGAGTCCAACCGCCATCGACTGACGACTCAAATTGAATTTTAACCGTTCGACCTTGAACTCCCCACCGTTCTGACGGTCGTGGCCCCGGCCGCGATCGTGGTGAGGAGATCTGCTGGGTCTCCTGTCGTCGGCGCGTACCGACCGGTTCGTGGGAACCGGATCCACCTGCTAACGCTTGCTGAAGTGAGGGCTGAACAACCGGGGCAACAAATTCTCCCTCCAAGGTCGTGCAACGTAAATCAATCTGTGGGGATTGCAACGATGTTTGCCCTTGCGCCAAGAAAGCCACTGGGACCATGCCCGCAAATGGCTTGACTGGCGACGTACCGGCCAACGGCAACAATCGCTCTTCCAGATCCATCTGCACGAATTCGGCTTGTAGTTCGCCCAAAGCATGTCCATGAATGACGACCGGTGGAACACGAACACCCTCGGTAACATCCGCATTCAAAGTAACGCGAAGAGTTTGACCTTGTCGTTCCAAGGTCAGGCCGTCACTCCAGGTCGCCATCAGCTCGCCGGGCGGAATGCTACCGGCAACAGTATTCGTTTCCGTATTCCTTTCCTTCTCGGAACGGGGCAGGGCACCACGATACTCGCCCGGGCCATCGATTCGTAGCGACTGCGGACGGTTCCCTGGTAACAACCAAGAGTAGACCAAGCGGCGTGGCGAACTTAGAACTTTGTCTCCGTGTCGCACCTCGACCCGCGAAGCAAATTGCGGTTCCGACACTGGCTCCAGCGTTACCTCTTGTTGTTCAGGACGGTAGATCAAACGATCACAACTTGCAGACGCTTTTTGCGAGGGTACATTCACGGTGACGGGATGCCCCACCGCCACCAACTGAGTTAACACCATCTTGGGAAAGGCGGTCGAATCAGGTACCTGATTCACCGTCGTAGCGGTTGATTCCGGTCCCATTGCTGCTGTGTTTGCTGGCTCGAAATACAAGGACAAGGCGTCACTACGCAATTGCTCCGCTTCAGCATAATCACCATGGTGAAGGACTCGCACATCGTCATCGAGGGTTGCCACTCGTTTTTCAAAATCAATCCACGTGCGCCCAGCACATTGCACATCGAGCCAATGCGGCCTCACAATTGTACCACTCGATGCAAGTCGCAGACTGCTCGGTTTGTTTGACAATTCAATATGTAGCTTTTCCAAACGATCCAGCCCAAACGATTGAATTCGACTCACGGCCGGCGCGTCCAAGGGAACTTCAGCATCTAGTCGCGGATCCCGTAGATTAATCACCATGCCACTGCCGCGACCTTCGCTCCCGCGCCACTTGAAATCGACCTGGTCAGCGGTCCAGATCCGAGTTAAATCCATATGGACGTTGCTGGTCTGTATTTCTAGCTCGGGCTCAGGCACCGAGGCGCGTAGTCGTTTCACATGTACAGTACCAAATAGATGAGCATTTTCGATTTTTCCAATGGTTCCGAGTTGTAAGTCCGTCTCCGCGTCAAATGTTAACTCGGCACCATTCTGAGCATGTAACACGACTAAAGGTGCTTCGACCTCAACCGCCGACCCACCCCAAACGAGCGTACAACGCCCAACTTTGACCTGTCGATTGCCCGACTGCTCTAGATTTTGCGCCAGTACAATTCCATCCCGCGTCTGCAAGCGAAACAGTGACGAATGTTCCCAAGCATCTGCGGCGAACAGCGATCGGTATCGCAGCGGCAATGCTGTATGCGGCGCCGCAGAGCTAATGGGTAACTCATCCTGGACAGGCACAGGCTCGATCCACGGCACGACCGTAAGGGCGTAAACACCGTATGCCAACACGCAGACCACCAGACTCCCCAAAGTCCTCGCCAGCGATCCACGCAGGAACTTAGCGAACCTCGAGGGATCGGCTGTCGACCGCGCAAGTCGCGCCAGGTGTCGGCCACGATTCATGAAGAATACCTCTCCACCAATTCCGTCCAACGCTGCTTGGCCTTAAGTATCATTTCGACAACCTCGCGAACGGCTCCTTGCCCTCCGGCCAATCGGGTTACATGGTCGGCAGACTGGATGACTTCCGGGACGGCGTCACCGACAGCGATTCCTAGACCCACTTCTCGCACGGTTGCCAGATCAGGTAAATCGTCCCCGATGAAACAGACTTGCTTAGCGGTAAGACCCAATTTCTCCCACAATTCTCGGGCCGCCGGAAGTTTCACCTCGGTTCCCTGACGGACTTCTTGAATTCCAAGCTCAGCAGCCCGAATTTTTACGATATGCGACGTGCGTCCCGTTATTATCCCAAACGAATACCCGGCCCGCATCCAGAGGCGAATTCCCAATCCATCCCGTATGTGAAATTGCTTCGTTTCAATACCCTGGTTGTCGAAGACGATACCACCGTCGGTGAGCACCCCATCAACATCACATAAGATCAGTTCCACGTTTCTACACGTTACATCGAGCTTCATGACGCTTGCTTCCGCGATTGAGTTCCTGGGGAATAGCCGACGGACGAAATTGGCAACGAAACTACGATGGCCTGTGGGGAGTCAATGGGCAGTGCTTCTATCGGAAAGAGTCCGACGAGATCCGTGATGTCCAACATCCCGACCGGACGGTGACGGTCGTCCACGACCGGGAGTTCGCTAATCTTTTGCCGCACCATCTGACTCACTGCATGCTCCAGTCGGGCAGACTGATGGATTGTAATTGGTGATTCCGTCATTACTTCGCGAATTGGGTGATCAAGAAAATTATCACACTGCCGTTCCAACAGTCTCGCCAGATCACTGTCTGTAAAAAGTCCACTGAGAACGCCGTCTTCGTCGACGATGAGAATAGCACCACTTCGTCGGCCCGGACGGCTTTCGCGAACCAAGGATTGCCGCAGGGATTCGTTCACATTCGCCATGCGACACTCGCGGCACTCTCGCATCACGTCGACAACCCCAGACAATTTTCGCCCCAACGATCCGCCAGGATGAAAACGCGCAAAATCTTCGGCCCGAAATCCCCGCATCTCGCTGACGGTCAAGGCAAGTGCATCGCCCAAGGCCAACATGCACGTTGTGCTGGTACTTGGTGCGAGCCCCAAGGAACATGCCTCGGAAATCGAACCGATTAACAATGCTTCTCGGCTGTTTCGCCCCAGCGTGCTTTCCTGCCGCGACGTGATCGCAAGAATCGGAATCCCAGCCTGCTTCAAATATGGCAGAAGTCGAACGATTTCCTCCGTCTCCCCGCTATAACTCAACACAATCGCCAAGTCCCCCGACGCAAATCTCCCCAAGTCTCCATGCACTGCTTCCGCAGCATGCAAAAAGTGCGACGCCGTCCCGGTTGAAGCCAAGGTAGCCGCTAGTTTCTGACCAATGATGCCTGCCTTGCCAATCCCCGTTACCACAACACGCCCGTGACATTTCATCACCAGTTGAACACTTCGAGCAAACGCTTGAGACAACGGCGACTCGACCGACTTCAACGATTCCGCTAGCAAAGCAAGCGACGTCGCTTCCTGCTGAACCACTTGGAACGCGATGCCACAGGCACGTGGGATGATTGCCCGATCGGTATCTTTCACATCCATGACGCACCAATCCTTGAGATGTATGGGTTCCAGGCCATACGGAGGGCCATTTTCCTCGTGTCCTTGCCACAACCGACCACCTCCCTACGGAGGGTTGTCGGCAAGAGTTCTCGCATCGTAGAAAGTCGCTGGAATCGGCACAATGCGAGGATTTTTGGCACCCAACCGGCCGCGACAACGAAGCGCCGCGCAATTATCTTAGATCTAGTCTTAGCTGGGCGTTAAACTTGGCAGCCTGGGGTGATGGAAACAAAAAAATCGAGGCGAGGCGACTCCCTCACAACCCAGGGACGCTAGCAGCCCCGCGTCCAGCTCGTAAAATAGGCCCGCATTCCCTACTCCAGTATTTTGATGTCGAAGGCATTGCATGTCCTCCGTTGACGATCTTTTTGCGGACCTCAAGCGTTCTGGCCGAAAGGCACTGATACCGTTCGTAACGGCCGGAGATCCCGACTTGGCTTTTACCGCCGATGTCATTCGCACACTGCTCAAACATGGCGGCAGCTTGTGCGAAATCGGTATACCGTACAGCGACCCGATTGCTGACGGACCAATTATCCAAGCCTCCTACACACGCGCCCTCCAAGCAGGAATTCGACTGCGTGACATATGGCACATGCTAGGCCAACTTAGCTCGACTGGCGTAGGACCGTGTGTGACCATGGTGAGCTACGCAATTGTCTACCGATATGGCCTTGAAACGTACGTTGCCGAGGCAAAACAGAGAGGGGTCGCTGGTATGATCGTACCGGACCTACCCGTCGATGAGTCCGAGAAGTTTTCCCAGCTTTGTCGGCAACACGACCTGAGCCTGATTCAGCTTGTCACCCCCACGACACCGCGTGACCGTGCCAAGCGTATCGCAGCGAATTCCAGCGGGTTTTTGTACTACGTGTCGGTCGCCGGCATTACCGGAGAACGACGCGACCTCCCAACCAACTTGGTTGAGAACGTCGCGTGGCTCAAATCCCAAACTGAACTTCCGATCTGCATCGGATTTGGCATTAGCCAGCCCGAACAAGCTCGCTTGGCAGCATCTGTTGCGGACGGCGTAATTGTCGGATCCGCATTCGTCCGTCGAATGGCCGAAGCGACCACCCCCTTGTCTCGAGCGAAAACCCTGGACGAACTCGCAAAATTTGCCCGAGAACTCGCCGAATCACTGCAATAAAACCAGGGGAACTTAGCCAGCAAAGTAGCACTACAAAGGCAGCCATGAACACTGCAAGAGCAGCCAAAACAGCCACCGAGTACGTGCGGGAAGACGCCTACAAACCCTCGCCGACGTCCTGCGCCTCTCGCGTCGACGCGGCGCGCCAAACCTGCAAGTCGATGTTGTTGCTGACCGCGCGAGTCGCTCCATCCATCATCGCAACCTGTACGACCCCGGGATGATAACTGCGGGCGGTAACCGCCGCATACGTCTTGGCAGTTTCTGACTTGCCCTCCTGCATGTTCGTCCAATCGACATCGTATTGACCCTGCGTACCATCGGTCGCCCAATTCGGATGCACCTGTGTGTTCGGCAGGAAAACCGTGGTAAAGCCGGTTTGATGAGCCCGACCGTCAACCCACTCGGTGTGTCCGGTATTTTGAGCGACCTCAATTCCCCACTTCTTTTCCTTCGGAGCCGGGATTCCATCGGCGTTGGACGGGACCGGAATGTCGCCCGTAGCACCCGCGTTGCGTCCGTACGGTGTGTAACCCTTGACTTCCGCGAGACAGATGGACTTACTCATTCCATCCACGATATCGGCCGGCCGCAACTGGCTCCCTGGATAGAAGGTCCCCTCGCCACCTGTGCGCGTCGCTGGATCATACACAAACCAAACACCCAAGTTAACGGCGTAATTTATCGGGTAGTTGTACTCATTCTTAGCGGTATCGACGCGTTGTACGTCATTTTTCTCCGACGGGCACAAATACGTGGCAATTCGCAGGCCAGCCACCTGAGTCGCGGTACCAGCAAGCGTTGCATTGTTGTAGTTTGCCGCCAGATCAACGCTTTGACCAATCGCCGACTCCTCCAAGTACGGCAGCAGAGCGACCTGAGCCGACCAACCGCCAGCTCCGTTCCGACTGGCCGGAAAACTACGCACTGCCGATTCGAAATTATGCACCGCCAACACGACCTGGCGTGCGTTATTGGCGCAGGAACTACGTCGAGCCGCCTCACGAGCTGCCTGCACGGCCGGTAGCAACAAAGCCACTAGAATGCCAATGATGGCAATCACGACTAAAAGTTCCACCAACGTAAACGCAGGCCTTAAACGTCGAATCATCTCAAACGGCTCCTCGACCAAGAACAGAAACTTACTGAGACTCGGTATCAACAGAAACATTAAGATAGCGACCGCACCAGGGCGGTGTCAAGTGCTAGCCGCACCCAAACAATTTAGGGCTGCCCGGGGGGGTAGATTCTTGCATTCTGGGTCCGTTCGCTCTATCTTTAGGCTTTACGTACCGAATGGGGCCCATCGGCGCGTTGTCAGTAAGGAATCGGTGTATGTGGAATCGGTGCGAGCCGCTGATCATTTGCGGGGCGTCGTGCCGTCGTTTTCTTTTTGGCCGAGGAAATCATTCTCCCCGGGAGGCGGCGCTGAGCCCCATGTGCCGCAATCGTGTTCCTTACCGACCCATGACCGGCCTCAGATGGGTTGGTGAACGTTTTCGTTCTCTTGAGATTCCCTGCACGGTATTTATATTTGTTTCCACTGTGTTTGTTTATTTCCATTGTGTTTAATCGCTCCACTGCGGGCCCGGAAAACCTATGAGCAACTCGGCCACCGAACCGCGTCCATTGACCGAGGCAACACCCACGATGGGTGAAGTCATCGTTGAAACACGCAATCTCAGCAAGGTCTACCGCGACTTCTGGGGGCGTCCCAAGGTGAACGCCCTCAAGGCACTTGATCTTGAAGTACGTCGCGGAGAGATATTTGGTTTGCTCGGTCCCAATGGGTCTGGCAAGACCACGACGATCAAGCTCCTGCTCGGATTGCTTTTTCCCACCAGTGGCGAGGCACTCGTGTTTGGCGAACCGGCCACCCAAGTGAATAAGAATGAGCGGATCGGTTACCTGCCCGAAGAATCCTACCTTTATAAGTTCTTGAACGCCGAAGAAACGCTCGACTTTTATGGACGACTGTTCAAAATGTCGGTAAAGGAACGGCGCGAGCGAATCGCCCACCTCATCGACATGGTCGGCTTAGGATGGGCCAAACGTCGACAATTGAAAGAATACTCCAAAGGTATGACGCGACGCATTGGCCTTGCGCAAGCACTCATCAACGATCCTGAACTTATCGTGCTCGATGAACCGACCACCGGTCTCGATCCCATCGGAACACGAGAAATGAAGGACTTGATTATCGATTTGCGCGAACAGGGCAAAACAGTCCTCATGTGCAGCCACCTCTTAGCGGACGTCCAGGATGTTTGCGACAGAATCGCCATCCTGCACCAGGGTGACTTGAAGGAATTGGGGCGAGTTGACAGCCTATTGCGAGTCAGTGGCATTACCCAGATACAGGCCGAAGGCCTGAACGCACAAACGCAGGACGAGATCCGCGCGTTGATCGAGCGCTCGGGAGCCAAATTACTGAAGATCGACAATCCAACCACAACCCTGGAGGACCTGTTTCTCAGTATTGTACAAGACAGCGAAGCGCGGCCCGGCCGACGGGCTCGGATCGAAAAATAACTCCCTGAACCACGAAATCCAGCTCAGCAGATTCGACGAGAAAATCTATGGTATTGGAGAAAGACATTCTCTCGCTTTCGGAATGGCTACTCGTCAACAGTCCGGTAGTCCTATTCCTAGCGATCCTCTTAACCGCCCTCGGTCTGCTCACGGGGTTCCTCATCGCGGTGCTTCGAAAGGGGCCGCTCGAAGCGTTTGGAATTGTTGCGCGGAATGTCTTCGAAGGCCTTTCAGATTTGACTCAGCTTTCTCCCCGTCGCCTGGGCGCCATGACATGGCTCGCCGTGCAAGAAGCCATTCGCCGAAAGATCCTCATTGCTTTTGCCGTATTCGTTGTAATCCTGTTGTTTGCCGGTTGGTTCCTCGATCGCAGTTCAGAAGACCCCGCGCAGCTCTACATTAGCTTTGTCTTAAGCACATCTAATTTTTTGGTACTTGTACTTGGCATCTTTATCAGTACATTCAGCCTGCCCAACGACATTAAGAACCGCACGGTCTACACGATTGTCACGAAACCCGTGCGAATCTGGGAAATCTTGCTCGGACGCATGCTGGGATTCACACTCGTGGGAACGATGCTATTGGCGATGATGTGTGGGTTTAGCTACGTCTTTGTAGTTCGCGGCCTCGACCATCGACATAACCTGCAGCAGTTTGAGGCCGAGCATGACGCCGAGGACACCCCATCCGGCGACCTGAGCCCGACCGGCGACAAGCAGGCGGCCGGGGAAAATCAAATTGTTACCGAGCCGGAAAAGGCGAAGGGATTAGCGAGCCCCAATACCAACGACGGTTCCGCCGACGGACGTCGCACCACGCACGATCATTTCCATCGACACTCGATCCAACAAAACGACGATGGTTCCCTACAAACCGATTTCGCGATGGCGCATCAGCATTCCGTCATCGAAGAAAACGACAAATTCCGCTTTGGCCCACCCATTGGAATGCTGCAAGCGCGAGTGCCGGTTGCCGGTACGTTGCGTTTCAAAGACGACGCCGGTAACGACGCGGTCAAAGGAATCAATGTCGGCAGCGAATGGGGATATCGCAGCTATGTGGCGGGAGGGACCCTGGCAGCCGCTATTTTTACATTCGACAACATTACCGAAGAACGATTCCCCCGCGACAAATACCCCCATGGTCTCCCTTTGGAAATGACCATTCGCGTCTTCCGAACCTACAAAGGGATCATTGACCAGCGGATTCAAGGTTCCATCACCTTGAAAAACCCTGACCCGAACGTGCCGAATGAGCAGGCTCGGCAACGCAGTACACCGTTTATTTTCGAGCCCAGCGAATTTTATCCCAAACAAGAGGCGATCCCCTGGAAATTAAAACTTCAACGGCCCGACGGAACGACCGATAACGGCGATCTAATGAAAGATCTCGTTCACGATGGCAAAATTGAGGTGTGGATTCAGTGTGAAGACCGACAGCAGTATTTCGGTGTGGCCCGCAACGATGTCTATCTCCGCGCAGCCGACAGACCTTTTTGGCTGAACTTTATCAAGAGTTATGTCAGCATATGGTGCCAAATGTTTATCGTCATCTGCTTCGGCGTCATGTTCAGCACCGTTTTGAGTGGTCCGGTAGCGATGTTGGCTGCGGCGGCGAGTCTTGTCATGGGCTACATGAGCACTTTCGTGACCGAACTCGTGTTCCAACAGGTTGAGGGCGGCGGTCCGATCGAAGCGTTAATTCGCGTCTTAACACAACTTAACCTTTCCATCGATTTGGGATTTGGTTGGCTAGATTCCGTAATTAAGACCATCGATTGGGTGCTATTGCTGGGAATGCGTGGGATCACCGCCGTGCTTCCCAACTTTGAAAACTTTGCCACCACACATATCATTGCCCCTGGATTCGATATTCCGACAGACTATGTACTGCAGCATCTGTTCATGGCAGGTGCGTTCTTCATCCTTGTGAGTGTCGCGGGATACTTTCTGTTCAAATCGCGGGAGATTGCCGCATGAAGAACTCATCCTTTCGTCGCAAGATTGTCTATTTGTGCCTCATTGCGGTACTGCTTATCCCAATCTCCTACCTCAGCATGCCCGACCGTCGTAATCAAGACGGGCAAATCAGCGGTGGAGGAATCCTGGCACAAGTACGTCGCAACAACGGTTTGGCCGAAGCGGCACTGGGCGAAATCGATCCGGCGGGAGAGTCCATTCGCTTGGCCGCTGTCGGCATGAAGGGCATTGCAGCGAATATCCTTTGGTTGCGGGCCAACGAGTACAAAAAGAAAGAAAAATGGGACAAGCTTTCCGCAACCTGCAACCAAATTACAAAGCTGCAGCCGCATTTTATTAAAGTATGGGACTTTCAGGCTTGGAACCTCAGCTACAACGTTTCCGTAGAATTCGACGATTACCGCCAACGATACCTGTGGGTGACCAAAGGTATCGATTTCATCATTGGAGGAACCAAATACAATCGCGATGAGTCTCGGCTGCTTGCTCAAATTGGTTGGTACACCGGACACAAAATCGGTAAGGCCGATGAAAAGAAGGAGTACAGACGACTCTTTCGAGACGACGAAGACTTCCACCGACGCATGCCGGACTACATCTCCATGCGAGATACCGCCGGACCAGACGGCAAACCCGACAACTGGCTTCTGTCGAATCAATGGCATGCGGCGGCTGAATCTGCGGCCGAACGCCGCACGCTGCGAGGACAAAGCCCGTTGGTCTTTTACTCCAAGGCTCCCATGGCGCTGGTAAGCCACGCCGTTGCCATTGAGGAAGATGGATATCTCAACGAATACGCGCAACAAGCTTGGGCGCGTGCCGGTGATGCCTGGCAAAAATATTCCAATCGCGAAATACCCACCAGTGTCGGCTTCGGGATCCGACTCGCCGATCTGGAACGGCGCAGAAAGGAAGTGATCGATCTAAAGGCCGAATTGGAATCCCTCTGCGGAATTACTCTGGCGGAGATCATCAAGGAAAAGACACAATCGCTGCCCGAAGATCAACGACTCGCCATGGAGAAACCGCTCGACAAACGTTCCGACGCTGAACAACAGTTGGCGGCCAGTGCGTCAGAGTTCATCGAAACTACCTACGACGAAGTCATTCGACGGGGGAACCCCACGCAAATTGGGAAAGTGAACGTAATTGCCTCCCGTCTTCGGGATACCGAACAGTATTCCCAATTCACCGAACGCTATCGCGGAATCGTCAATCACGACTATTGGCGGACTCGATGTGAAGTCGAACAAAAGCCGGAAGCAATTCTAGCTCGAAGTCTTGTCTACGATGCAGACCGAGCACGTAGAAAGCTTGAACTCGAAAAAGCCCGTGAACTCTACGATAAGGCTTGGATCGCCTGGGCCGGCATTTTCAAAGACTACCCAAAGCTGGCGCAAGAGTCCGAGGGTGAAGATATTGTGGAAGCAATCAAACGCTACAAGAAACTTCTGGCCGACCTCGATGATCCAGATGGTTTCCCCCCCAAGAATTTCCCACTCCTCGACGTTGTCAAATTGCACAACCTCAAGTATCGGTTGTTAGATATAGACTATAAGGCCACGCCCCCGCCGGCAGCCGCTAGTCCTCCTCAAACGGCAACCCCAGCTGAGTAGTCGTCAAACGCGGAGTTGTTTTTGAATCTGGAACCGGGTTGCGTCCGCTGCGCGGATCTTCGTCGACGGGACCAGGGACTAACAGCACCTTCCCGCACGAGAGAAATAACAGCTTCGTCGTAACTTGGTCAGATCGCAAGCCGCAAAGTCGTTGCACCGCAAAACGATAAGCGTCCATTTGCGACCGATAGCGTGTCTCTTTCTGAACCAACTGCTGTTCGTTTTCAATCGCATCTGATTTAAAATCAATTACTTCGGCGGCTACGGGACCGTCAGTACCACAAGTCACGACTACGCGATCAATGATGCCGCTGATGAATCGATTGTCGTCGCGAACCGCAAATCTCTGTTCGCGCCATAGCTCGACTTCCCAGGCAGCTTTCGTCGAATTCGCCAATACTTGGTCTGGCAACGCGTCCGGAGCATGCTCGTAGGTCGATCGACGAAAAAGATTGGCCACGCTTGGGTTTACCAACAAATCCTGTGACTGAGATTTGGCGCGTTCGACGACATCGCTAGGATATCCCAGCGCCGTTGAGATTTCGTACCACACTTCCGGCCCTGGAATCCCATCCTCCAGCCAATCAATCCGTTCGAACCAAGCGTGTAGCAAAGTTCCAAGCTGTGCTGCTTCGCTGGATTTCCCGCGCAACCGGTCGCGACCCAGGGATCGAGTGTGCCCGGTCATTTCCGAAGGACGGACCCACACATGGGGACGGGCTACTTCTTTCGCAAAATTAATCGTACGAGGCAATCGAACTGTTACGGCAGGTTCGGCAATCGGTGGCAACATTCCCGATTCATACCACCTCGCGTCGCCGTCCGACCAAACAATCTCGTTCCACTGGTGGATTGGTGTGGCACCGACCAGTGATGCACGCACCAAACCGCCGATTGTTTTTGATAATTGTTTTTCCGCACTAGCCGCCGGCGGAACGACAAGATGGAGGGCATGGCGAGCACGCGTAGTTGCGACATACAGCGTGCACAACGCCTCTTGCGTCTCTTGCCTGAGCTGCATCGCATAGTCGCGTTGGAGCGGCACCGGTAGAAGCGGCGATAATTCCCGGCTTCTAGATACGGAAATCCGTCGAACGGGACCGGTAGACTCATCTCGTCCGACAATACAGGGGTCACTCGCTCGGGCAAGTTTTTCGTGCAATTGTGGCAGCACAACTGCGTCAAACTCAAGCCCTTTCGACTGATGGATTGTCATAACGCGTACCGACGCCACTACCGATTCCGCAACCCTTTGGGCCTCCACAAATCGCAAGAAGTCGCGCGGTCGTAACGTCGCATGTGGCTCGTAGGAAAACGCCAGACCTACCAATTGCTGCAGTCGAAGTCGTTCCTGCGCAGTGAACTGCGGTGCCAACAGGCGAGCCAATTCCAGCACGACGGCTCCATAGCCCTCCTCCAGCAAGCGCCGTCGATACCCACTTGCCACCGCGAACGCTATCGTCCCTTCGTTTAGTCGTAAGTTGCCCGCCAAAACAGAATTTGACAAATGAAAACGACTCGGACCGTCGTCCGGATGATCTAGCCAGCGAAAAAATGACAACAGTAACGTAACACCAGGTGCGTCATAAAGGGTTGTACCACCTTCCTCACTTACCGAAATCCCCAGACGACGTAATTCATCGGCCATGTGCGTCACACCGGAATTGTTGCGAACCAATACCGCTATCGACCGGTGTATCCCGCGGTTTACGTAGGCTGCCACCAATTCAGCAGCTACGGGGAGGGTCGATGCGTCTCCCGATCCGTCGCCCCCTGTACGCAATTCCGCATACCCTGGGGAATCCGAAATTGCCGTGCCATGAACGGGAAATGAATCGCACCATTCACGCACCGGCTCTTCGTATTGCTCCAGATCCGCGTGCTGTCGCATGCCGGTAAACAACCGATTGACCGTCGCAATGATCACGGGCGAAGATCGCCGACTTTGATTCAACTCCGTCACACGAATCAACGGTAGTTGACGCGACAGGTTCGCCAGAATCTGCGGTTCGCCACCTCGCCAGCCGTAAATCGACTGTTTCACATCACCGACACAAAATAGCGACGATGCCAGCTTGCCGGGACGTTGAACTGACGGACCGGCGACAATTCGTTCCGCCAAGGGGAGCAGAATATCCCACTGATCTAATGACGTATCCTGAAATTCGTCGAGCAATAAATGGTCAATCGAATACTCCAATTGAAACCCTTGGATCAAACTGTCCGGCGACTCCCTGACCGTTTTGAGGATGTCGACGATATCTTCAAATCGATAAATGCGAGACATCCGCTGTTGCCGCCGAAACGCGGTATCGTACTTCTGCATTAATTCAAAGGTGGCGGCAGTCTGCGTCGCTATCTCCGTCAGAACGGCGCTCCGAACGTGCTTGATTAGCGGCAGGTACGCTTCGATAAGTTCCGCTGGTATGTCGATTCTAGAATATTTTGACTCTCCCGCCACAACTTTCGCCGAAATACCGAACTTTACAAATTCCGTCCATTCTTCATTTTCAAACCTCTGACAATCTTTTTCGCGCGCACTGTTGAGCTTGACCGAATTGGACAACGGCACGCTGCGCAAACGCTGAACAAATTCCAATTTTTCCGTCGGGCTCAAAGTCCTTTGCGGCTGCACGAACGTCCAGCACTCGGGGTCGCCTTGGCGAAATGCCGAATGTAGCTCACTTACCGTCTTACGCAGGTCGCGATGCACAAATTGCGACGAATCACCCCGGCGAATTAGCTGCAAGATGCGCGAGATATCCTTGGTCGCTTCACCACTCAAGACGTCCATGATACTGGCGTCGCGGAGTCGATGGGCTTCAAATTCTTCTGCCAGTCTCCAACCAGCAGGAAGCCGCAGTTCCCAGGCACTCGCTGTTACGATTTGTGCAAACAAGCTGTCCATGGTGCTGACTCGTAATTGATGCAGCCTACGAACTACGTTACACAACATCGTGACAAATTCTGCCTGCGTTAGGTGGGGAATACCAATCGAACTAGCCAGACGACTCGCGTCTTCCGGATCACTAGCAGCTTCTGCCAATCTCAAGAGAATTCGGTTGAGTATCTCCCCAGCTGCCTTACGCGTAAACGTAGTCGCTAAGATACGATCTGGCGGCACGCCAAGCGATAAAAGGCGAAGGTAGTGATTCGTCAATTGAAACGTCTTGCCCGTGCCAGCAGACGCGCGAATAACTTGATGATCCATATCGGGGACTGGCATGCTTATTCCTGCAACGGCATTCGCTGACCACAAATCGCCGAATACTCGGGCAGATCAAACTTCGGATCTGCCGTCGGCGGCCAAAACACCTGTTCATGAACTCTTTCTGCCACTTCACACGCTACTCGATGTGCCGATTGAAAGTCGTCTTCCGTCCAGTCGGCCATACAGTCACCGACTTTTTTTGTATCTCTCGGCAGCAGTATGTAACCAAGCCGCATTTGATCCGCCGGAATCCCCAGTTGAGGAACCATTAACCGATAGAGGGGCAACTGAAGATCGATCCATTCTCCGTTCTTGCGATGTGTCTCTTGGGGCGAACCACCGGCATCCGACGTCTTGTAGTCCAATACCTCCCACTCGTCAGTCTCGGGACGCCAGTCAATACGATCGATGCGGCCGCGGAGCCCCATGCTTTGACCGTCGGACAATGTAAGCCGGTGCTCTTCCGGCCCAAAACTCCCCTCGACCAAGTGAATTTGCCAACCGTTTTGCGCACGCCTTGCCTGCCACTCCGCAAATGCATCCAGCCGATGTTGCATGACTCTGATCTGAATCTCGACGGCCGGAGAACGGCTCGGGCCGAATCGCTCATAGACCAGGTCCGTCAGTGTGTCTCGCAAGTAATCCGCGATTTCTCTCGCATCGTCCTTCGTACGAACGTCGCTCACGCCAAACCGCTCTAGCACGCCATGTAATATTGTCCCAAACAGACTCGGCGGCAATTCTTCGAATTCATCGTGACATGGATCCAGCTTCAGCACATGCTTTAAATAGAACCGATAGGGACAATTGAGATAATCGCGAAACGCAGTTACGTTCATCACAGCAAGTGGTTCGGGCGACTTTTGTGGAACTGGCACGATGCTCGGCGACAGAACGGGAGGAACATGGTCTGGGGCGAGGTAGTCGGCCACGGAGTTGACCGCCGCGACCTCCTGAAATAGACGTAGGCACCTTCTCGTAATCGTTTCGCCATCGCCAGTTAGCAACAGCCGACTAGGCACACGCGGATGTCCTTGTACATCCCGTTTTGCAACGACTACATTTATTTTCTGCTTTGTCTGCAACATCAATTCAAACAGATATGCATCCCGTGCGTATCGCCGCTGATCGTCCACCACCCCAAGTTCCGCTCGCAAAGCATCCGAAAGTAACGGATCTCGCACGACGGAGTGGGGAACAAAACCCTCGTTGAACGACGTCAAAATCAACCGTGAAGCGGTCGTCAGGGGAGCGTCCAGCCAGCCAACAACCTCAACCGAGCCAGGCGGCGTGTCGCTCGTAATGCTCCTTCCCTCAATCAGTCGCAACAAAATCTGCAAGGCCTGGTACCCAAGTATCGGACGCTCCATGTGTTTCGGCGTTCGTTTCGCTTCGTTCAGGACGTCTCCTACTCCTGTCAAGAATGCGTCTAACCCCACGTCGTCGTTACCGTCACTCCGCACGACACGATCGCCATAGATCTGGGTCAACAACTCCCCAATGCGTTCCGACCACGTCGACATCTTGGCTGCAGGCAGCCGCATGACCGCCAGTGCCGACTCCAATTGTTGGTGAATTTCCTCCAACTCGGATCGATGACTGTGTGCACCTAGCCACGTGCCAACGTGCGTCGGCAAGTGACCCGCAACGTAACGGTCCGCTTGGCACAAGTGATGCGATGTCAGCGGATCCAACTGTAACCAAGCTTCCAGATCAGGGTGTCGGAGAAGACTGGAAAAATCCGAGAATCGAGGCTGTTGCAAATATTCGCCGAGAAGACTGACGAGTCGCCAGGGCATCGTTTCGCCCACCGTTTTGTCGATCCACCAATGCGTGGGAATACCACATTCCAACAGCTGACTCTTGAGTTCCCTGACCAGCCGAGGGTCAGGTACGGATACGCAAACTTGTTCAATGGAGCAACTGGGGGCCCAATCAGCAAGACACCGCAAGACCTCGCCCACCTGCTCCCGCGCTCCATCGACTGAAGTGATTTGACTATCTCGGACACTCGCACCCCTATCTTCCCAGGCAGTCGGTAGGATACAACCAAGATCATCGAAAGCGTCGCCTAGCGAATCAGGCGCCGCGATGAGTGTCGTCACCCGTCCCCCAACTTGCCTTACCATCTCGCACAAGTATCCATCGAGATCGGCCACAGCGATTAGCAAGATGTCTCGATCGGTACGACATGCCTTGCGACGCACGGAGTCGACGCGTGCATGAATACGGTCCGTTAACCTGGCTGATTCCAGCTGTGCGAGGTAAGTCGACTGTACTTCCATGAGGAACTTCCATCGACGTAGATCGCCCAATGATTTCTGACGGGAAACTGTTTGAAAAACATCACTGAAATCCTTTCCGGACGCACCGAGGCTCTCAAATTGCTCTGCTACCTGCTGGCCCAATTCCAACCATCCTAAAGCATCTTCCTCGGCGGGCCGCTGAGGAAAGTGCCTGTCCAGATCCTTATGTTGCCGGAGGGAATAAGACCAAGCTAATCGCTGTACGAGTGGCGAGGCAAAAGGACGACGCTGCGCGTAAAGACATTCAGGAAGCTGACTGGGAGTTATTATGCGTGGGGGAAACAACGCTGTATCGTGCTCTTCCGCATAGAACACTAACTGTTCCAGTAGAATCTTGCCCGCCATGACACCAGAAACCACTGCAATTGCATTCGTTAAGTTGAAAGCGCCGTTCCGTCGGTAAGATTCACACAACGCAGCGGCAGCGGTAATAAGAGGAGGTTCGTGCCATCCCAAGAATCTACGGGAAGCATTCATCGTTCGAGCATCGTGTTAATTGCGTGGCAACCAAGTTCTAACGCAACAAAATTTCGCGCCATGCCGCAGCGACCTCCGTGGAGCGGGTAACGCATATAATGCCAACGGTTAGGAGTAGCATTATCCCAGCCAGAAGAAATATCGCACCGCGAGTATTTGCCTTGATGGGCATCTCTTTAGTTCGAAAGGATAGAGCACGCGACAGCCGTCGCCATGCTTCCATGTCTTGTCGGCCACCCACAGCCGTCAGTTGAACCTGACGAATGCCGGGTTGTGCATCCAAATGCAAGAGCACTCCCTGCTGCGGCATATTAAGACAATCACCAGCCCACCTCGCGCGATCGTCCATCTCCACTACCGTCTGCGCCAATAATGGGCGCAATTGATCGCTAGATACGTTATATACGATTAAACGTGGTCGCATGAGTAGAATCACTAACAGTACCATCAGCAGGTACAAGCATGCGATAGGGAGCCATACCCATACACCATATTGAGCGACCGCGTCATCAGGTAAGAACAATTCCATGGGACCAACTAAGACCCACCCGGATAGTGCGAGTGCCAATAGCGATGCGTCCCCCACACCGGACACAACTAAAGGACGGCCGATGAGATTTATCAAGCCAATGCAGGCGAAGTAGATCGCAAGCGGAATCGTGGCCACAACAAAGTGAAGGGGATCCATTCTGAGCCTCAAAAACAACTAATGATCGCCGTTGCCTACAGTGGGCCGCTTCGCTTTTTCAGGAAGTGGCGTGGGAAATCGATGAGGAACAATCTTCGGCAGAACTTCCCTTGAATAATGATGTGTGCTTCGCATGTCGGCAAGTGCCAAAATCCCCAGAACAATGACGACGGCCATCAACCCGGCCCAGTACCAATAGAAACCACTGGTCGTCGGATTTGTGAACGCGTGACTGGCCAATACAGCCAATCCAATGATCCCAATTAACCCGCTCGTACCTGTGCGTCTCAGAAACTGTCGCCAAAAAAAGTGATGCTCAGCTTCCAGCACACTCTCGCTTCGTTTGGACCGCCAGAAACTAACATGAAACCACATCATTCCGGCCGACAAGACCAACAAAAAGACTGAAAATAAATGCGACCCGTTCATTGTCAATCCTGAACACGAAGTGCACCGCTAGCATGAGCCACGAACGCGGCATCATAGCAAAAACGTTGCATGATCGCCCCGGCACCGAACGCTATTGAGGGGGCACGCGAACTTGTTTCAGCCATTCCAACAGTACCCACCCCACCTTAGCCAGCGAGTCCGGAGAGCACTTATCGGGTGTATCCGAGCGTGTGTGCCAATAACTCTGTCCTTCAGGGGGCTGAGGATAGTAGAAGTCGATAATGTCGCAGGTTGGAATCCTAGCAATATTTCGGAGTGCAAAATGGTCATCCCGCACCTCGTACTCTGGACGAGCAATAAACTCCCGCACGCCCAAGCGAGCTGCAGTACTCCAAATATCCTGCACAAGACCGCGCGTATCAGGCCATGCAACGCTGTTTTTTTCCTGGAAAATGCCCAACTGCGCGTCGCCTACCATATCCAGCAGGACCCCCCATCGATACTGGTGTACGGGCGGATTCTTGACGTACTGGTGCGCAAAATGTTCCGATCCTAAAAAATAGAGACCACGCTCATCGAACACCAATTCTTCCCCGTCGAATAGCACGATGTCGATACCAAATTCGCGATTCCAATCACGCAGATGGTGGGCCAATTCCCCCAAAACGGCCACGCCACTTGCGTCATCGTTCGCTCCGACAAATCTGCCACGCCTCCCCCCAGGAATAGGATCTCGATCTGGAAAGGGGCGTGTATCGTAGTGCGCACACAATAAGATCCGCTCCTGTAATTGGGGATAGAGCGGCACGATGAGGTTGGTCATTTTGACGGGCTTTCCCGTGAGCGGATGGACTGCCGGAAATTCCTGCCGCTCGACGGAAAATCCCAACCCTTGAAAGTATTCGGTCAAGAATTTCTGTTGCCGCTGCATCCCCGGCGAACCGCTAGGACGCGGTCCTATGTCGCACAATGCTTTCAGCATGTCATACGCACGATCGCCGTTGATCGGATTCGCGTCATCATCCGATTTGGCAGCGACCGGGAGAAACCCGGACCGACCGCGACCATTCGATTCGATTCTCCCTGCCGATGGGTTCTCACTTCCCGCGACAGACAGCACTTTGCCGGACCCTTCCCCAAACTGCCAATCATGCCACCAAAGCACAGCGCCGCAGGCGGCCACCCCACCTACGATCGCCGCGCAGGTCGTGCCAGAAATCAACTTCGAGTAGCGTAGCATCCTTGGGCTTCTCCTGTGCAGGAATCAATGGCCTCGTCCGATTATAGCAGACAAACTGCAGGCCTCGATCTTATTTCACTCGATCGCAGAACCCGGGAAAAGTTGCTCTTTTCCGGCCAGTCTTGTACACTGGAAAGACGCAATTCCCGCCTACGGCGTGTCACATTCCGATGCCGACTCGAAACCAATAGCAGCCGCGACCACCGACTCTGCGAAAGCCTACCTAGTGAACCACCCCGCATCGCTGACCAAGAAACCGACACACGCGACTTGGCGATGGACAGTTGCCGGATTCATTTACTTCTGTTTCTCAGTATCTTGGGTAACGGATCAGGTTTTGGCCGTAGAATCCTTACCGTGGGAAGTCTTGACGACCGAATATCGGCAAGTCGTCCGACCCATGCTAGAAATCTACTGCTTCAAGTGCCACTCGTCACATGAAACACAAGCGGACCTTGACCTCGAACAATTCTCCACGCTCACCGAGGTCCGTACAAAGGTAAGCGCCTGGATCAAAGTCGCCGAACAAATCGCGACTGATGAAATGCCTCCGGCAAACGAGCCTCAGCCAACTCCCGATGAACGACAACAACTGCGGGAATGGCTAGAGCGTTACCTACGCACTGAGTCGCTGGACCAAGCGGGTGATCCGGGACCGGTAGCATTGAGACGACTTAACAATGCCGAATATACATGGACGATTCGGGATCTTACCGGCATCGAACTGGATCCTGCGCGGGAGTTCCCTGCCGATAGCGCGGCCGGCGAAGGATTTACGAACGCTGGAAACGCGCTTTCGATGTCCCCAGCGTTGCTCGGCAAGTATTTCGACGCCGGCAAGGAAATAGCCCGCCACGTAGTGCTCTTGCCTGACGGATTTCGCTTTTCCCCATCGACAACGCCCCGCGACTGGACCGAAGAAGTCCTAGCCGAGATTCGCGACTTTTATCGACAGTACGTTCATACCGAAGAACTTGGTATCGGTACGTCGGTGGGTGTGATGAACTTGCACGGCAATTGCGGAATGGGACAATTGGGACACTTGCCACTGGAACAATACTTGACGGCAACCATTGCTGAACGGCCTGCGCTGCGCAGTGGCGAACGGTCGATTGCGGATGTCGCAGCCGCCCGACGATTAAACGCCAAGTACTTGGAGATCCTGTGGTTGAGCCTCAATGCAAACGAACCCTCAATTCTTCTTGACGAACTCCGCCAAAAGTGGCGCGATGCAACTGTCGATGACGTGCCAAATCTCGCGAAATCGATTTCCAGTTGGCAACGGGGACTTTGGACGTTCAATTCCATATCGCACTTGGGCCGCAAAGGGAGTCGCTCCCGCTGGCTAGAACCTGAAAGCCCGATTGTGTCACACCACGAAATGCGATTGAAGTTTCCACCGATCGATGCAAAGGACACAACGGTCGAACCTGGACTTGTCGAGGGAGACGACTTTATTGTTTCCTTCGTTACAACCGACGCGGGGGATGGAAACACACACGACGACGTGATCTGGCGCAAACCACGACTTGTCGTTGAGAATCAGCCTGACGTACTGATCCAATCGATCGACGATTTACGAGGAATTGAAGGCAATCAATTTGGTATTCGCGTCAACGGAGAGGCAATGGACATCGCGTCCTTATCGGTCAAGGCGCCTGGGGTGATCACGGTCCGGTTGCCGCGCGCCGTGGCCGCCGGTAAGGAATTGGTTGTCACAGCGGAAATGGATCCCGAAACGGGTCGCGATGGAAGTGTCCAAGTCGACTTGGTTGCGGGAATTGCCGATCCACCACCGGGCCTCCTCCCCAGTGTGAATACTGTGACACTGTCATCCGTGTCCGCGCTGTACCCCGACCAACGCACGGTTTCCTTCCAACGACCAATCTTGCTCGCACACGACAGCGTTCATCGGACTAACTGGGAATCTGCGATGGAATCACATCGCCGACTATTCCCCCCCTCACTCTGCTACCCACAAGTCGTGCCAACGGACGAGTTGCTCACACTCACTCAATTTTACCGGGATGACGAACATTTGAAACGGCTTGTCCTTGACCAGCATGCCGCGCGCAAAATCGATCGGTTGTGGGAAGAGCTACTCTTCGTCTCTCACGAACCGATCAAGCTCTCCGACGTACTTGATTCGTTCGTGGAAACTCTACGGGGACACTCTCAAAAGGGGGCATTCGACGCTCTCTTGGAGCCCGTCGAGCGGCGGGCCGAGCTCTTTCGTCAACGTCTTATCGACGCTGAACAACCGCAGTTGGAACGGCTCATCGAATTCGCCCATCGTGCCTACCGCCGGCCGCTGGAAACGACAGAAGCAGAGACGTTGCGTTCACTTTATCGCCAATTGCGCACGGAAGGGCTTGGTCATGACGAGGCATTTCGGTTGACACTCGCTCGAATATTTTGTGCGTCTCCATTTCTATTTCGGATCGAAAATTCAACCGACGGAAGCGAGCCCATGCCCGTTTCGGACTGGGAACTGGCGAGTCGACTGAGCTATTTTCTATGGTCGTCGGAACCCGACAGCTCCCTTCGGCAAGCCGCTGCCGAGGGGCGACTGCATGAGCCGGATGTCCTGGCGGAACAGACAGTTCGGATGCTCAAACATCCGCGAATCCGGCGGCTGGCCACCGAATTCGGCTGCCAGTGGCTCCATGTCCACGAATTTCCACTGACAGAAACCAAGAGCGAACAGCTCTATCCAGAATTCGCCGAACTGCGGGGCGACATGTATGAGGAATCGATCGCATTTCTTACGCACGTGTTTCAACAAGATCGGTCGCTGCTCGACGTCTTCGATAGCGACTATACCTTCGTCAACGACCGACTAGCAAATTTTTATGGATTTCAGAAAGAAATCGCGCCGGGAGCCTGGGAACGTGTGGAAGGGATTCGAGCGTATGGTCGTGGAGGCGTACTGGGCCTCGCGGCCACCTTGTCGAAGCAGTCGGGTGCATCGAGAACAAGCCCTATTTTGCGCGGAAATTGGGTGAGTGAAGTGCTCTTGGGCGAGAAGCTACCGCGGCCACCGAAGGACGTACCGCAACTGAGTGACTCTGTCCCGGAGGGCTTAACCGAACGGCAAATGATTGAACGCCACAGCAGCGATGTTGCCTGTGCTAAGTGTCATCGGCGAATCGATCCCATCGGGTTTGCGTTGGAGGCATATGATGCGATTGGACGTCAACGCAAACAGAATCCGCCGGGCGTACCGATTGATACACAAACCGTCCTTCCTGACGGCCAGCCTATCGACGGTCTGCCGGGTTTACGTGACTACCTGATGAATCAGCGCCGCGATGCTATGATCCAGCAGTTTTGCCGCAAGCTACTGGGTTATGCCCTCGGTAGAGAAGTGCAACTATCCGATACCCCGCTACTCGAAGATCTACAACGACAATTGGCGAATGCCGAATTTCGTGTATCGACTGCCGTGAAATCGATCGTACTCAGTCCACAGTTTTGCCAAAAACGTTCAGGCGGCCAATAACGCCTCATTAAGAAGGAACTAACCGACCATGGCACCATCAAAATCGTATCGTTTGGCGCGACGCACTTTTCTACGTGGAATCGGCGTTACGATGGCCCTACCGTGGCTGGAATCGGCGCCAGTCTGGGGAGACGAGCCAAGTGGGAAAGCCGCTCGTGACAGCCAGCCGCCCATGCGTCTGGCAGTACTTTTCGCGGGGAACGGCTTTCATCGTGGCGAATGGTGGGCGAAAGGGCAAGGAAAAGACATGGAATTGGGCAAGGTACTGCAACCCTTGGCCGAATTTCGTGAACGGATGGTCTTTATTCGAGGGCTCTTTAACGCCGAAGCGCTCAAAGGCAATATCCACAGTTCCATGACCGGCAATTTGCTTTCTGGCGCACCGCTGGCCTCGGGCGGCGAGATCCGATCGGGCACTAGTTTTGACCAAATCATCGCGCAGCAGTACAGCCAATCGACCAAAGTTCCAAGTTTGGTACTCGGCTGCGAACGGTCGAATCCAGGCCTCCACAAGAACTATTCGATGCTCTATAGCTCGCACATCTCTTGGAGTTCTCCCACGGCACCTACCCCCTTGGAACTCTATCCAGCATTGGCGTTTGATCGTCTGTTCAAGAATACTGCCGAACGGGGTGATCGCAGCGTACTCGACGCGGTTCAAATCGAGGCGGCGCAATTTCGACGCAAGATCAGCGCCAACGACCGACTAAAGCTGGATGAATACTTGAATTCGGTGCGTGAAGTGGAACAGCGACTGGAGCGAGCCGGACAGCAAGGGGAATTGCAGGGATGGCGACCAACTTTTGATAGTTCGATCGTGCAACGTCCGGCCGACGGAATCCCGCAGAACCTTGCCGAACATATGCGACTCATGTGCGATATTCTGGTACTGGCATTTCAGACCGACGCCACACGCGTCTGTACGCTCAAGCTCAACAATGATCACAGTTATCTCCAGTTTCCACACCTGGGGGTCGAAGTCGGACATCATGAACTGTCCCATCGAAACGATGACGATTTCCTTAAGGTCAACCAGTCGTTCCTCGAACAACTGGCGTACATTGCGCGAAGGCTAGACGCAATCAAAGAGGGGGAAGGGACGGCCCTGGATCATTCGGTCTTGATGCTTTCTTCCAGTATGTTGCATGGCGGTCATGATGCAAAGAATCTTCCGTGTGTCCTGGTTGGCGGAGGTGGCGGCCAGTTAAGTGGTGGACGGATCCTCGACTACCTGGAACAACCCAACCGAAAGATGTGCAGTCTTTACTTGTCCTTAATGGACAAGTTTGGGATTCACCTACCCGCATTTGGCGATTCGCAAGAACGACTAGCGGACGTGTAAGTGGCTTGGACGATCACCGGCTACGCAGAAGTTTTCGCAGTAAACGCGTTACGGGCATCTTGTACGATCGCCTGAGCCTGCTCGACGGAATCCGCGGTCGCTACTAAGTGCCCCATCTTGCGTCCAGGGCGTGGATGTTGCTTGCCATAGAGATGCAGCTTGACTTCGGGGAATCCGCAGACAGCATCCCAGTTCGGTTCGCCGTCAGACCAAAGGTCCCCTAATAAGTTCGCCATGGCTGCTGGTCGTAGTTGACGTATCGAACCCAACGGTAGCCCACACACGGCACGTACTTGCTGCTCGAACTGGCATGAAACATGGGCATCGATAGTAAGGTGTCCAGAATTGTGCGGTCGCGGAGCTAATTCATTGACCAGCAATTGTCCATCGTATGTCACGAAAAACTCGACGCATAACACACCAACGACATTCAGTTGCGTCAAAACTTGGCCCGCAATGTGTTCGGCCTGCGCAGCAACCGATGCTGGCAACTGCGCTGGAGAAACCGTGATATCGAGAATATGGTTTTGGTGCGTATTGCCGAAGGGCTGATAGGCAGCCACGTCTCCCTTAATGCTACGGGCGGCAATCACCGATATTTCGCAACTGAAGTCGATAAACTCTTCCAAAATCGCGTCGTCAGTTTGCAGAGATTTCCAGGCGTTTTCTAAGTCGTTAACACCCCTTACCGGCACTTGCCCTTTACCGTCGTAACCCCACGAGCTTGTCTTCAATACGCCAGGTCGATTTTTCTGATTTGCGAACGCCCGTTTCAATTCATCCAGCGACTGAACGTGTTGGAAAGGCGTCACGGGTATGCCAGCCTGCTTAAGGAATGACTTTTCACGCCATCGGTTTTGTGTGATGTGTAGAACATTCCCTGATGGGCGCACGGGCGCAAACCTTTCCACCACCTGAACGGTCTCGAAAGGAACATTTTCAAATTCGAACGAAACAACATCCACCGAACGTGCTAATCGCTCGATGGCATCCAAGTCGAGGTAGTCGGCGTTGATTTCAAGATCAGCCACTTGGCCTGTAGGAGTATCCTGGTCTGGAGATAGGACATGGACCCGATATCCCAGGCGTCGTGCCGCGATGGCAAACATACGCCCCAATTGACCACTGCCCAGCACGCCAATGGTGGAACCAGGCGAAATGATGTCGGTCATAGATTCGAATCCTGCAGCACACGTTGTCGCTGTTCTTCGGCATACGCATGTAACTTGGCTCGCAGTCGAGCGTCACTATTTGCCAGGATACGAATGGCAAGAAGGGCGGCGTTGATGGCACCCGACTCACCAATCGAAAGAGTACCGACGGGAACACCCCCTGGCATCTGCACGATCGATAAGAGCGAATCGAGCCCCGACAGCGCCCGACTCTGAACGGGGACTCCCAGCACAGGCAATGTTGTCTGTGCGGCAACCATGCCAGGGAGGTGGGCCGCGCCTCCTGCTCCCGCGATAATCACGTGCAGTCCACGCTCTTCCGCGCTACTGGCGTACTGGCACATCCATTCTGGCGTCCGATGCGCTGATACAACGCGATGTTCGTGACAAACACCGAATTGTTCAAGGACGTCCACTGCGTGGCGCATCGTTTCCCAATCCGATTTACTGCCCATGATCACGCCGACTTTCGGGGCGTCCTTGGAAGTCAATGCTGTTCTCCCCTTGCTTGTGCCAAATCGTCAACTAGTCCGATTCGTTCGCCGGACTAGCTCCCATTCCGCAGATGGCTTGTCATGATAGAGACTTTCTACTTTTCGCTCCACTCACCCAAGGTGGCTTCGACTACCAATGGTTGACCGTCACGGAGTACTTGAATTGGAACGACATCGCCAGGTCGCTGCCGACCGATTAATTCGGTCATTTGCAGAAAATTGTTCACTTCGGTTCCGTTGTATTTGACGATAATGTCTTGTCGTTGAATGCCAGCTCGCTCCGCGCCCGATTTTGGCAATACGACATAGACGTGGCAGCCACGTAAGCCATCGCCATTTTCTCCCTGCTGCGGTGGCCCAACCCCAAGAAAGGCTCCGCCCGGCCGCAGGTCGACCTTGGCGGTCGGAATGGCATCGCTTAGCACGTCTTTCTGGTCCTTAGTCAGCTTGTTCCCAAACATCGTGAGGACTTCGAGTTTGAGTTTACCTAGGGTGGGAACTGAGCTATTCGTCAGATCGGTATAATAGATTTCGAGCGATCGCAACGAGGCAGCGTTCTGCAACGGGACGAGTCCTTCATCCGTTAGACTGGCCTTGCGAATTGTGAGCGTTCTTAGCCTGGGCAGTTGGGCGATGTAGGGAATCCATCGATCATCAATTTGCGGACCTTCGAGCACAACTCGCTCCACTTCCTGAACGCAGGAAAGCAATTCCAGCATAGGGAGATCACCACGCCATGTTCTTCCGAACCGTATGGTTGGCAAAGGCTGTGCCCGTACCATGAATTCGGGAACGCTGTTGCTATCGTTGTGGTATTGGGCACCGGCGGCGGTAAGTTTTACGATAGCTCGCTGACGTTTCTCACGCGCAACTGCGTCCAGCGATTCCCGGGCCCGTTGCGCCAACAGTGAAGGGCCGGAACGCGATAGTTCACCCAAGATCTGACGGGCGGCCCGTTGTTGGGCATCGCTACCAGAAAGCGCCAAATGTTGCAGGACGAGCGCCCCGCGCTGGATCGACTCGAGGCTCCCCTCAAGAAATAACGCAACAAACTTTGGCAATTGCTCGGGTGTCAGGTCCATCAGTCGGTCCGTCGCCGCGGAACGCACTGAATACTGGGGGCTTTCCAACTCCTTGGCCCAAAAAGAGAGAGCCTCGTCGCTTAACAACGAACGGGCATTATCGTCGGTCTGCCCCGCTTCATCGGCGGATTGCGTTGCACCACCAGCCGACACTGAATTCCCCGCGGCACCTGTTCCGTCTGCCGGTTTTGCTGCGGAAGGGCGCGTGGTATCCTGACACCGAGCTGGGGTTACCGCCCAGCAACAGCACAAGGCCATCACGATCGTCAATGCTTCCCGCCCGGCCATCCGTACTAACTCCGCGACGATAGTCGATTCCATATCCATTGTGAGCATCTTTTCCGTGCGCGACTACCCAGAGCAGGCAGCAAAAAGCGACTTTGACTATGAATTATTGGATTTCGGCGCTGGTCGCAAGCTGGAACGGTTTGGTCAGACCGTTGTCGATCGGCCGGCGGCAGGGCTTGAACGGCACGCGGTCCGGAACCCGTCGGCCTGGATGTCAGCCTCGGTGAGGTTCGTCGCGGAAGGAACCGACGAGGGTGTATGGCAACCGTCGCTGGTCCCTCCTTGGACATGCCAGTGGCAGGAATCGAAATTCGAGCTACGAACCACCGCTGCGGGGCAGGTGGGAATCTTTCCCGAGCAACTCGAGAATTGGAGCTGGTTACAGTCCCGGATCCGTCAGAGTCCCCACCCGCTGCAAGTTCTCAATCTTTTCGCGTACACTGGCGGCAGTACGCTCGCAGCGGCACAGGCAGGCGCGCAAGTGGTGCATGTGGACTCACAACGGAGTGTCGTCGAATGGGCACAACATAACGCGTCCCGATCTGGGTTTGCTAACGCCCCCATCCGTTGGATTGTAGATGACGCGATTAAGTTTGTGCAGCGTGAAATCCGTCGACATCGACTCTACGATGGAATTATCCTGGACCCACCTAGCTACGGACATGGAATTCGCGGCGAACGCTGGAAGTTCGAACGGGACCTTAGCGTATTATTGGATGCGTGCCAAAACCTATGGCGGCCTGAACACGGTTTTTTGATGCTGAGTTGCCACACGATGGGATGGGACCCTCAAAAACTTCGTGAAGCAGTTTCGCCGATATTGGCTCATTCGGCTCATGGATTGAGGTTAGTGGAATCTTGCGACATGCGGATTGTGACGGCCGACGGACGCAGTCTACCCAGTGGGGTCGTTGTCCGATGGCCCGGTACATCTCCTATTTCAGAACCATAGCCGTCGATGCGATCACTTCATATATCAAGTTCTCAGAACCCCCGATTTCGTGCTGCGTTGCGACTCAGAAGCTCACGCGACCGACGACGTTCCGGAAGATTTCTTATTGACGGAGTGCGCGAGCTTGGACGAGCTGTGCAGGCAGGCGTGACGATTCTAGAGGTCTATACCCACGAAGACTTGCAAACGGAGAGACCATTTCCAAGTCAGTATAGCGACTTAAACGACTGGAGTGAATCAACGGATGCGACGTGGCTTGTGCTGGCAGCCCATCTCTACGATCAACTTGGATATGGTGAACGTAGGGCCGAATGTGTGGCTGTCGCTGTCATGCCGCCGCTGACAGACGCGGTCTGGAAACTGTCAGATAATCCATTAATCGCAGTGGTCGATGGAATTGAAAAGCCCGGGAACTTGGGTGCGATGTTAAGGACCGGCGGCGGCGCAGGTGTGGATGCGTTCATCGTTACGAATCCGATCGCCGACCTTTACAATCCGAACGTCATACGAGCCAGTACCGGCGCTGTGTTTTCGCTGCCAACATACATCGCATCCGCTGCCATCACGCTGGAGAAACTGGCAAGTTACTCAATACAAATCCTTGCCACCCGAGTCGATGCGAAAAAGACGTATGACGAGTTTGATTTGACTCGACCTACAGCGATTGTCTTAGGGAGCGAAGCAAATGGCCTTTCCGAAATCTGGAACCACCATGCGGTAACCCCGGTATCAATTCCGATGGCTGGTCATGTGGACAGCTTGAATGTCTCCGTGGCAGCTGCCATCCTGTTTTACGAGTCTCAACGTCAACGAACAAGACACACGATTTAAGGTTATCATTCCAAGTACGGTTACTGCGTTCGTCGCCTGCACAACGCTCTATCTGAAGAAAGAGATCCGTGATGAAGTTGGCTAAATACAAGCGGCCCCAAGGAAACTCAGCAATCGCCGTATCCGACGGGAAAGGGCCGTGGCGGCATGCGATTGGATCAGATGGCAAGTCACTGCGGCAGTGGCTCGAAGCTACGGATTTAACAGATCAGGTAACTCAGTGGCTCGAACAAACAGAAGCGGCGATCGTGTCCGCAGATCAACTTCTCACCCCCGTGGATGACCAAGAAGTCTGGGCTGCCGGAGTGACCTACCGTCGTAGCCAAACTGCCCGCATGGAAGAATCGGAGGCGGCTGCATCGTGTTACGATCGTGTTTATACGTCACCTCGACCGGAACTATTTTTCAAAGCTACACCGCATCGAGTTGTCGGTCTGGGGCAACCGGTACGCATTCGCCTCGATTCTCATTGGAACGTACCCGAACCCGAACTTACCCTGGCGCTTAATTCACGACTCGAAATCGTCGGCTACACGATCGGCAACGACATGAGCAGTCGCGACATTGAAGGCGAAAATCCGCTCTATTTACCGCAAGCCAAGGTTTATCGAGACTGCTGCGCGATCGGACCCTGCATTACTTTAGCGGGGTCGGTGCAAAAGCTTACTGACGTACACATTCATCTCAACATTACACGCAAATCACAAGTCGTGTTCGAGGGTACCACATCAATTGCACAAATGGCTCGCACACCGGAAGATCTCGTGAGTTGGCTAGGTCGCGACAACAGCTTCCCCACCGGCGCGTTCCTACTTACCGGTACTGGCATTGTGCCACCGCGCGAATTTACGCTTCAACCTGACGATCTGATAACCATGAGTATCGACGGCATCGGGACGCTAGTAAATTCCGTGATTCAAGGATAGGGAGTTTAGATTCCGGTTATCTACTCGACAGGTGCGATGGGCGCCAGTTCGTCTGGTGGCTCATCCAAGAAACAAGCAACTGCCGCTGCTGGCAGGAAAAGAAATCCTGCGTAGAACAGCGCGTACCGATAGTCACCCACTTTAGAGACAAGTCCGAAAAATACCGTACCCACAGCGGCGGCAAGACGGCCGATGTTGTAGCAAAATCCAGCACCCGTCGAACGAATCAGCGTAGGAAACAAGGGTGGCAAGTACATTGTAAATAGCGCGAACACCCCTTGGCAGATACCTATTGGTATTATCCAGTACCACAAATCGTCGCCCGCTCGCTGCCAGCCATAGGCGCATGAACATGTGGCGAAATAGGCAAGAAATATCAGGACGATCGCCAATCGATATCCTATGCCTCGTGCAATTATCGCGGACAAGAAGTTTCCGATGATCGATGTGCACATCATCAACAAAAGTGCTTGACTGGCAAGTGTGCTACGTTGGGCATCGGTCCAGTCAGCGTACTCAGGCAGGCTTCGGAGGTGCGCGATGAACCAAAACATGATGGCCCAATGCCCTGTTAGGCCAAGCGCGCACACCGTCGTTGTTAACAGCGTTGTCCGTCGCACGCCAGGGTGAAATAGGGCACCGATCCCCGTGGAGCGAATTTCAGAGTGTGATTGGGCTTGATGCCATTCTTCCGGTTCTGGCACCGCCTTACGAATCCATAGCACAAGAAATGCCGGCAAGATCCCGACGAGGAACACAGTACGATGCGTGTGTTCAGCGAGAAGGTATGCCGCGACACAAGCCAGGATGACGCCGACATTGACGCCGGACTGCAGAACCGCCGCGAGCCAGGGACGCCAGCTACGCGGCCAAGTTTCCGATAAAAGAGATGCTCCAACTGCCCATTCGCCACCGATTCCAAGCGCCGCCAAGAAACGAAAAATAAGCAAATGCCACCAAGTTTGGGCGAAGTATGACAGGCCGGTAAAACAGGCGTAAGTTAGGATCGTCAGCACTAACGCACGACTTCGTCCGATACGGTCTGCGATGACACCAAAGAATGCGCCTCCCAGCGCCCAGCCAACGAGAAAAGACGCTTGAATAATCGAACCGTATCGCCCGACGGATACATCATTGCGCCCAACCCCAAGCAATTCTGCAACAAACGGGATCGCAACAAGCGTATAGAGGTGCATATCAAGGCCGTCGAACAACCAACCCAATACGGCAGCAGTGCCCGTCTTCCATTGCACCGACGTCAATTCCCTTAGGCTCGAAATCTCAGGAACGTCACTCGACTCGGACATTATAGTCCTCCCACGCAAAGAATGACTTCGCTCTCTCGAGGCCGTCGATACGCCACCTTGAGTCGCGAAGTTGATCAATAAAAATTGACTTGCCCGACTACCAGATCCAACTCTGCGAACACGAATATCCACTCGCATCTGAGTCGAGTTGCCTGGCCAGTCGTGCTCATTGGAGCAGTTTTCCAAGTCCTTGCAAGGCAGGAAGCACATTTGGGCAAAGTTTTCGGGGCGACAAAATCTTGATCAACAGGCTGCGCAACTCACGGTACAAATGTCTGGTTCGCCTTGCACAAATTTTAACTCACCGTATCGAGCGTACCGAAACGACGCGAGACTCATCCGACCGACAAAGTCAGTCATAATTCTGAAGCCAAATCTCCAGAAAAATGACAACCTACGTAGGCGCCCTTCGAACATTTCAGCAATTCACAACCGGTATTTCGCAACGAAAATGAATAGGCCCCACCCACAAATATTGAATACGAGCGCACACTGGAGAGACGGCGTTCCAGGTCGGTAAACGAACTCCAGCGCGATCGCGGAACACTGTTTCAACATAATGTGCAGTGCCCTAAATCGGACTATTGGTGTGTCGCGACACAGAAAAGGCAGAGACAGAAAGGCAGCAGAAAGGCAGAGGCAGTCACCATCGTGTTTGTCACGATTGATGCTGTGCAGCCAGCAGATATCGAACGGGGCGTTTGGGGGACGGCCTATCGCGGGAAAAAGACCAGGACAGTCAGGATTATTAGGAGACAGTCATGGATGGCGGCGGGGATGGAAAATGGGCTGAATGGCGAGGGTGGATTGACCGACAGGGCAGGAGATCGACCGTGGCGGAGGTTGGCGGACAGAAATTCTGGCCGCTGGCGGCCTTTCCGCACTTGGAATGGCTTTCGAGCTCCATGAGTGCGCGCACGCTGAGCACTGAAGGCTCTTGCCGTCGATTAAAATTGGCGCGAACGACCGGCCATTAGCCGGAAAGATCGGTCGTCGTTGCCTCCGTCGGCAGGAATAGCGAACGGCAGGCCCGAACTCCTTTCACATATTTCCGGTTCAGCCTGCGCGCGATTGCATCGAGTTGGTTCGGCGACGCCACGAAGTGGTGAAAGAGTTCCGCGTAACGATCAATCGTGTCGAGCCAGAACTTCGGGTCAATTCCCAGCGATTCAAGAAGCTTCGCGATAGGTTCCGGGACAACCACGGCGTTTTTTTCCGCTTGGCTCAGCACCCGACGATAACGGATATACCTGGCCGTCCATTGAGCGATCGACTGATAATCGGACCACCGCAGCGGAACCATCCCCTTTTCCGAACAACGGGGCGCCGGCAGCACGTTCGCTGGCGAATGCAGTCGCTTCACACCATCCTGGCCTACCGTAATCATCGCCACTTGGCCGTACGCACAGGCCCGTTCATCCAAAAACAACGGAGCAAGCCAGTCGGCCTTCCCGTGATGCCGCCGTGAATACGACGAATGAGGATGAGCCTCCAGCGTATCACCAAGTCCCGCCCGAAATGGATTTAATGCGATGTAGATGCTGCACGCCAAAAGCGCACCATCGTCGTCGATGCGCTTGCAGCGGAATCGCTCGGCCACAAAATGCCCTTTTTTACCGTCACGGCGATTGAACTCTTTCGCGATCGGCTCCAACAATGTCTTTTGGAAATGGGATATGCAACTCAATTTGCGCCGAGCCTTGGTCATTAATTTGGCGTTTGCCACCGCATCGGCGATATCCTGCTCCGTGATCTCTTTTTGATTTAGTTTTTCCTTCTTCTTTTTCTTGGCCTCGGTCGGATGAAGTTTGAGCCAGCGTCGAGCCACTTCCTGATCTGACCACTCCTTCACGACATCGGGTCGGTTCCGCAGACTGGTATGGATGTGGTTGGAGAGTATCGCAAAGTCAAGTACGTCGATTGCAAATATCCCAGCCAGGTATTCGAGCCGAAATTCGCAGTACTTCCACCTCCCTGCGTTCTCTATTTTCGCTTTCTTATCACGGCCGATCAAGAAGAGTTGCCGTACGCAGCGGGTCATGCAGTGATATATCCCGACGACATGCGGATCAAAGACATCTTTTCGAGGCGTTGCCATAGCACTTTCCCTTCGCTGTGATGAGCGACCATCGGCCACTGGAATCCAACAGTTCGTCGCGTGGAACGTCCAACGCGACGGAAGGAAGGCGAACCCCGTATGCAACCAAGCCGAGACCGTGTCCGGCGGTTCGCCTATCCCTCCTTGATCACTAAGACGCCAAGGAGGCCTTGGGGCGAACGCAGAAAATTCAAAAAAATCGCAAAGGCGGAGGAATCACAGCGTGAATGTTTTGTTTTGGTAAGTCAGCGCCGACGATGTTTGTCCACAAAAAGACTCGGGTTACCCTGATTGACGTGCGTCTAGTTCCCGCCAATACTTAGTTCGCAGATGCACTTTTTGCGCACGACGATTTTCACAGCTGAACTTCACCAAGCAACACTTGCACGATTTCTAGATCCGCGCAAGTGCCATCCGGAGTCCCGAAAATGAGAATAAATACTAGTTGTCTCGCCCTTATAGCCTCTCTGTGTTTGACGTGTCGAATCATGGCAACAGAGTCTGTTAAGCCAGTACGCATGGGATGCGGAGCGATGACATTCGATACAGTGCCCGGCTGGGGGATTCGTCCCGATGGTCATTCCGCCATTGGTCCCACTCACGGTGCTGTCGTTGTCGATTCAGCAGGCAATATTCACACAAGCGCCAACGAAGGTGTCTTTGTTTTCTCTCCAGGCGGTAGGGTGATTCATTCGTTCCTCGGTAAGGACTACTCCGACATTCATGATATGGAAATCCGCCAAGAAGCCGACGGCGAATTCATCTACGGAGCCCGTAACAACAATGCCGAAGGAATTAAATTCAATATCAAGAGTGGAAAAATCGTTCTGCGATTGGGGTTTCCCAAAGAATCGGGGCTCAACTTGGATAAGTTCAGCCCTACAGCCATCACTATCGCGGCCAATGGTGACATTTTCTTATCGAACGGTTACGCCAGCAATCATATCTTCAAATACGACAAAACCGGCAAATATCTGACGCACTTTGGTTCGAAGGGAAACGGACTGCAGCAGTTTAATACCGCGCATGGCATGACGCTGGATACACGCTATGAACCCCCACGACTCTTGGTGTGCGATCGCAATCACGAACCCAAAGGGCGGCTCGTGCACTACAGTCTCGAAGGCGAATTTATTGAAGAGGTTGTCACGGGCCTTGGAATGCCGACATCCGCGGCCGTTCAGGGAGACTTCGTATCGGTGCCGGACCTTAAGGGCCGAGTCGTCATTCTTGATAAGTCGAATACGATCATCGCCGTTTTGGGACATAATCCAGATCCCGAGAAAGGTGGTAGCTATGATATCCCGCAGGATCAATGGATTGAAGGTGTTTTTAGTGGTACTCACGGATCCTATTGGGACCAGGACGGCAACCTGTACGTACAAGATTGGAACGTGTCGGGACGGATTATGAAACTCGTTCGAGTCAAGTAATCGGCGCACTATAGACATTCCTCGCCGCCGCGTTGGGTATTACTGGCCCGTCACTGAAGTAATTTTGGCGCTACCGTGCCTACTTGAAGATAAGTGTGCCAAAACCGCGAAAGTCGTGAAAGTTCTCCCCGACTGGCGCCCAGTCAAAGGTGGTGAGACCACCAGCGTCACGGTCGATACGATAGAAATTCGCTCGCCACTTGGCGCCGGGCTGCGGAGGAACATTTCCGAGCGGACGCAAGAGCTCGAATGGAATAAAAAATTCGGCCGACCACCCGCTCACTGTAGCCCCCGATTCGAGTTTTCCACCTTTGGCCGACGTAGCTTTGCGAATGCGACGTTTTCCTTCGTAGTTCCAGGGGAGCCAACCTAACTGTTTACCGTGAAGGTTGGGTACCATAATCGGTAGCTCGTATCCCAGTGGCGAGATTTCATATTCAAAGTAGAGAGGATAGGTTGCGTCGGGCCACAGAAATACTTCGAACGCGTCTTCCAGCCAGAGGTGAGCATAGTCTTCTCGCATGGTCGAAGTGACTAAGGAATCAGTGGCTTCCATGAGGACATACAATCCGGTCTCGGAATAGAGCACCTTCATTCGGGTCTCGTAGTCTCTTCGATCACGGCCGGGGTTACAGTCTTGCAGGTTCAGCGGTATCCACTCCACTGAATTCCATGCGTTCGCCGTACCACTTCCATCGACTTCAAATTCTTCCGTCTTGCTTACTGACAGTTCTGGTTCCTTCACCGAAAATGTTTCGGCTGACTCTGCTGACAGTCCGATGCGACATGAACCGCAGATGAGCGCAAGTATTGGGATCCACCGTCGAACGCTAGCGAATCTATAGATCAGAAAACACATTGATATGACTCCCTTGGAAAGTTGAAGTGGGATATGTGCAAGGGGCTGGCGATCTAGCTTCTTCGTGTGCACGCGCATCGAAAAAGAGGTTGCGGCGATTCTAACCGATTGCTACTACCAGTCGAAACACAATCTGAACCGTCCCCTGCAGATGCAAATGAACAGCTGGTAAATAGCTATATCGATAGTAGGTTTTCCCGCCGCGTCTCCGAAATCAACCTTTTATACTTCCCGACCGAAGAAAACACTGGGATTCGGGACATAGCACAGCTTCTCTCCCACATTACTCAGTTCGCACTTCTGAACATGGCGTTTCCATCATCCGCCCAACTACGCGTTGAGCCATTATAATCAACTTACCTCGCCGATCCTTTAGTCGGCGCTGATTAGTCGCCATATCTGATATTGTCACGAAATGTCTCCTCCCGTGAAGCCCCCGCCCGAACGACATGGAACCGATTCAGAGAATACAGCGAGCTGTGTCGAACTCTTTGGGAGATAACGTACGCTTACTCGTCATGGCTGCCGTCGCCTTGTCGAGTGCTGCAATGTGTCTCGCGGGCGACACATCGTCGCAAGGTACGGAATTTTTCGAACGCCATATCCGACCGCTCTTGATGGAGCATTGCATTGAATGTCATGGCGGTAAGACGCAGATCAAGGGCGAATTTCGACTTACCTCAAGGGCGTCGCTTATAGAAGGTGGCGAAAGCGGACCAGCCGTGATCTCAGGTGAACCAGTGAATAGCCTCTTGATGGAAGCGGTCCGTCACGAAGGGCTCAAGATGCCCCCCACTCGCAGGCTGGAAGAGAAACAAATTGAGCACCTCGAAACGTGGATTGAACTTGGACTGCCGTGGCCTGACAACGCACCCGAATTAGTCGCCGGTCCTTCAGTCACCCAGGAATCACATTTCACGGTGAGTGATGAACACCGCGCGCATTGGGCCTTTCAGCCAATAAAACTGCCTAAGACGCCCGCCGTACCCAATGACACTTGGTCACGAGGCCAAATTGATCGTTGGATCTTGGTATCGTTGCTGCGACATAGGTTGGTGCCATCGGAGGCAGCTAGTAAACCGGTCTTGTTGCGCCGCGCCACTTTCGATTTAACTGGACTGCCGCCAACCCCAAGTGAACTGGCATCGTTTACTGCCGATTCATCGCCGGAAGCTTTCTCGCGACAAATCGATCGACTCTTAGCATCGCCAGCCTATGGTGAGCGATGGGGCAGATTTTGGCTGGACGTGGCACGCTACGCAGACAACAAAGGATACGCCTTCGAAGAAGAATCCAATATGAATTGGGCTTATACGTATCGTGACTACGTTGTTCGTGCGTTTAATACAGACTTGCCGTATGACCGATTTATCGTTGAGCAATTGGCCGCTGATCAGTTGCCGCTCGGGACTGATCGTCGCCCTCTGGCTGCCTTAGGTTTTGTTACCTGCGGCGGATTATTTTTGAAGAATGTGCCCGATATCGTCGACGACCGAATCGATGTCGTCACCCGAGGGATGCTCGGCCTTACCGTGAGTTGTGCTCGTTGTCATGACCACAAGTTCGATCCCGTTCCTGCTGCCGATTACTATTCATTGTATGGCGTGTTCAGCAATTCGATCGAGCCGATTGTCCCGCCATTGATCGTCGACCCGCCCAGGACGGAACAATACGCTGCCTTTGAAGCAGAGTTGCACAAACACGAGCAGAATCTCGACGATTTCTTACATGGCAAACTCGCTAATGTCGTCCAGGGCGCTCGACGCCGTGTGGGTGAGTATTTGCTCGCAGCCTATCAACAACGAGGCAAGCCCAAGATCGAGGACTTCATGTTGATAGCAGATGCTGAAGACCTAAATCCGATGATGCTGGCGTATTATCAAGCGTATCTTGCTGAAGCTAACCGCGTGCACTCGCCTATCTTTGCACCGTGGCATGCACTAACCGCAATTCCCGAAGAAGACTTTGCCGAACGGTCACGCACTTGGATTGCCCACATGCAGACTTTGGCAAATCCCTCCCAGCCTGTAAATCCATGGGTAATCAAAGCGCTGACCAAGGAACCGCTTTTGACCGTTGCGGACTTGGCGGGACGATACGGCCAGCTTTTAGTTGCGATCGACGATGAGTGGCACCAAACACTGGAGTCGGCAACGAAGGCAAATTTACCTACTCCCATCGTGCTACCAGATCCTGACCGAGAATTGCTCCGACAAGTACTATACGGACCAGATGCTCCAGCGAACGGGCAATTCAATCTATTTGGGTATGAGATCATCCCCGATCGCCCGTCGCAAGACGCGCGAAAGAAGCTCTACCAAGCCATCATGGAGTGTCGGGCGAAAGAGCCGGGATTGCCGCCACGTGCGATGACCTTGGTCGATCTTCAACCCATTCAGGAACCATACGTTTTTCTGCGTGGCAATCCCAATCAGCGAGGTCGAACCGTCCCACGCCAATTCTTACAAGTCCTTTCGCCAACACAACGAGAACCCTTTAAGCAGGCAGCCGGTCGATTGGAGTTGGCTCAGGCCATTGCGGACGAGAAAAATCCGTTGACTGCCCGAGTGATTGTTAACCGAATATGGCAATATCATTTTGGAGTCCCGTTGGTCAGTACTCCAAGCGATTTTGGTCTACGCAGTGCGCCGCCGTCACATCCTGAGCTACTCGATTACTTGGCTGCCTCGTTAATGCAACATGGCTGGTCCATTAAGACATTGCATCGAGAAATCATGATGTCTGCTGCGTATCAACAGCTCAGTGACGACCGAGAAGGGATGCACGCCATCGATCCAGAGAATGTGATGCTGTGGCGTTTCAATCGTCGTCGACTAGATTTTGAGGCGATGCGAGATTCCTTGTTGGAGGTGGCCAACCGATTGGATCGTACTATGGGAGGAGTCGGCACGAAGGACTTAGCTTCCGCCGAAACGACTCGGCGCACACTATATTGCTATGTAGATCGCGAATATCTGCCGGGCTTGTACCGCACGTTCGATTTTCCGAGCCCCGATACATCCAGCCCCCAACGTAGCCAAACGACAGTGCCGCAACAATCGTTGTTCTGGATGAATAGCCCTCTCGTAAACGCTGCCGCCAAACATCTTCTGGCGAGGTCCGATGTGTCGGTCGTGAATGCTACACCTAGCAGGGTTCAACGGCTGTATGAATTATTATTTAGTCGCGCCGCCAATCTCGAAGAGGTGCAGTTCGCGGAGCAATTTGTGGGTGACCAGCCGACACACGCCGATTGGATGCAGTACGCTCAGGGACTGTTGTTGACCAATGAATTCATTTTTGTTGACTAAGACTCCGCGTTCAGACCTATCGCCACACTTCATGAGTTCCAACATGTCCCACGAAATAGATTCAACGGCAGGGTCACTATTGTCGCGGCGAGAACTGCTTCAGCGAAGCGGTACTGGTTTTGGGATGCTGGCCCTTTCGGGATTGTTGGCGGGCGGCCCTCAGGCGTTCGCTGGATTGCCACCAGGGAATCCGTTAGCGCCGAAACCGCCTCACTTTGCTGCCAAGGCACAACGCGTTGTGCATCTGTTCATGAACGGTGGACCGTCGCAGGTCGATACCTTCGATCCAAAACCGATGCTGGACAAGTATCATGGGAAATCGCTTCCTGCGTCGAGTCTTCGCACTGAACGAAAAACCGGCGCAGCCATGCGGTCTCCCTTCCGGTTTCAAAAGGCCGGTCAATGCGGTACTGAAGTTAGCGAACTCTTCGCAAAAACTGCGGCTCACGTCGATGATATGTGTGTTATCCGTTCCATGCACGCCGACGTGCCCAACCATGAGCCATCACTCATGTTAATGAATTGCGGCGATGGACGATTGCCGCGCCCGAGTATGGGGGCTTGGGTTACTTACGGGCTCGGCTCCGTCAATCAGAATCTACCTGGATTTATTGCCATGTGCCCTGGCGGCTACCCAGTCGTCAATACGCAAAACTGGCGGTCAGGTTTTCTGCCTGGAGCATTCCAAGGGACGTACATCGATTCGCAGCACACGGATGTGCAGAAATTGATTGAAAATATCCAGAATACGAATTGCACGCCGCAGGAACAGCGGAAGCGTCTCGATTTGGTCAAGTTGCTAAATGAACAACACTCTACCACGAGGCAACGCGATCCACAGTTGGAGTCTCGCATCGAGTCCTTTGAGCTTGCCTATCGCATGCAAAGCGAAGCGTCAGATGCGTTTGATATCTCTCAAGAACCACAATACATCCAGCAAATGTATGGCGACGGCCAGAATGGTCGACAGCTTCTCACGACACGGCGGTTACTCGAAAAAGGAGTTCGTTTTGTGCAGCTGTGGTCCGGTTCTGGTCAGCCGTGGGATAACCACGGAAACATTGAGAAGCGACTTCGGGAACTTGCCAACGATTGGGATCAGCCGATCGCCGCTTTTTTGCACGATTTGCGGCAGCGTGGTATGCTCGAAAGCACGTTGGTGCTTTGGGGTGGCGAATTTGGTCGTACGCCCGTGGCCGAACTGCCAGAACTGAACGGACGTGATCACAACCACTATGGTTTCAGCGTGTGGTTGGCCGGTGGCGGAGTCCGTGGGGGATATGTTCATGGAAGCACCGACGATTTTGGCTTTGCCGCAACAGAGAAAAAGGTCCATGTCCACGACCTGCATGCGACGATGTTGCACCTGTTGGGTCTCGATCATGAAAAGCTGACGTACCGCTATGCCGGACGGGACTTTCGCCTAACCGATGTCCACGGACGGGTCGTGCGAGAGATCGTGAGTTAAGGGACGTTTTGCCTCCCTGACGTTCCCGCTTGCGTCCGACTATGATGGGAGCGCTGGGTGATCTGCCGAACACTTTGTTCGTGCGACGCAGCGAGAACGCTTTTACACAAGGATTTGCCACCAATGTCAGAAGGCACCATCAAAAAACTCACCGACCGTGGTTTCGGATTTATTGACACCGGCCGAGACAAGGATCTCTTTTTCCATTCTTCAAGTCTCGACGGTGTGCGGTTCGAAGAATTACAGGAGGGGCAGCGGGTTTCGTTTACAGAAGGTCGTGGCCCCAAAGGTCCAGCTGCTGAGAACGTTCGACTGCTGTAGTTCTTCAAGTGCATGGCAGGGGCGGAAGGGCAAAATTGGTCGCAGCCCCCCTCCTTCCCTGGCCGTCGAGGGATCGGGATGGACGGCTCTTGTCTGGGCCATTGCCCGCCCCAACGACCGTCCGCAAGTTCTTGCTTTGGCGCGACGGCTGCAACCTCTCCCCTTACCTCGTGCTTTCACCGCGAGACCACGTTCATGTAACGCAAAATGAGCGTATAATGGGTCGTCAGCGGTTGGGAATGCGGGAAAGGCGTTGGACTCCATCGCCCAAACGGTCTTCCACTATTGCTTGAAGTTTTAAACTCATTATCTGCACACGAAAATCCACCTCAGAAGATCCAGCACGCGATGACACAATCTTCAAGACAAGTTGCACAAGCGTACAAGTTTGCCGCGGCCCGATATCACGAAATCGGCGTTGACACGGATGCAGTCCTGAGAAAATTATCTACGATTCCGATATCGCTTCACTGTTGGCAAGGCGACGATGTTGGCGGATTCGAGAATTCTGGTGAAGGATTGAGCGGCGGCATTGCCGTTACGGGGAATTACCCCGGAAAGGCGCGCACCGCAGATGAACTACGCTCGGATTTGCAAAAAGCGATGTCGCTCATCCCGGGAAAACACAGACTCAATCTGCACGCATTTTACGGTGAGTTTGGTGGCAGAAAAGTCGATCGTGATGAAATTGAACCAAAACACTTCAAGGTGTGGATCGACTGGGCCAAAGCGAACAAAATTGGTATGGACTTTAATCCGACTTGCTTCTCCCATCCGAAGGCCGCCGATGGCTTTACATTAAGTCACACTGACAAGGGGATTCGACAGTTTTGGATCGATCATTGTATTGCTTCACGGGAAATCGGCGCCGTCATGGGGAGATTACTGGGGTCCACAACCGTGACAAATGTCTGGATTCCCGATGGCTACAAGGACACTCCCGCCAACCGAATTGCACCGCGCCAGCGCCTAGCAGATTCATTGGATAAAGTATTTGCGAAGAAAATTAATCCTAAGCACCAATTGGATGCGGTTGAGTGTAAGTTATTCGGAATAGGAAGTGAAAGTTACGTCGTGGGTAGCCACGAATTTTATTTGGGCTATGCCATCAAGAATCAAAAGGTGCTATGCCTTGACGCTGGCCATTTCCATCCCACGGAGGGAATTGCGGATAAAATCTCTTCGGTGCTGTTGTATGTTCCCGAAGTACTGCTCCATGTGAGTCGCGGTGTCCGATGGGACAGTGATCACGTCGTGGTACTAGACGACGCTTTGCAATCGATAGCTGCCGAGGTGGTCAGGAATAATTTGCTCGGGCGGACGCGAATTGGTCTCGATTTCTTCGATGCAAGCATCAATCGAATCGCGGCTTGGGTGATCGGAACCCGTAATACGCTCAAGTCCATTCTGCTAGCGCTGCTTGAGCCGCCGGGAGTGCGGTCCGCAGAGCAAGCGGGAGACTTAACCGCTCGACTTGCACTCATGGAAGAATCGAAGTCCTTGCCCTGGGGCGCAATTTGGGATCAGTACTGCGTCATTTCAGGTGTGCCGGTGGCTCAGTCATGGTTAAACGAGGTCAGGAAATATGAATCGGAAGTGCTTTCGCAGCGGTAGCGACTCGCCATATGGCCGTCTCGATAAAGTTGTGCATTTGTGGTTTACGATGAAGATGAAGTCAATCCATGGTGTCAATTTCTTGTGCTATTGGAATCGACGTGACTATCACGCTTTTGTCTTGTTTGTCGCGATCTTGGGGCTTCTTCCCGGCGAGCGCTGTTCTTTCTCGGTGATGGGCCAGTCACCCGAAGTGGCAATCGCCACGAATAAAAGTCCACTTACAACCTTTGTCATTCAACCGCAAAGGATCGTCTGGACGTCGGATGAGGGCGTCACATACGCAGAGCATTTATTGCAACCGAAAAACGGCCAGGCAGTTCTCGTGGAGCCAACCCAACCTGTACAACTCCAGCCAGGAAGTGGGCTTGTTATTGATTTTGGCAAGGAGATTGCTGGATCGATTGAAATTTTTACTCCGATGACACCCAGTAAGGAACCGCGTACGGTCCGCGTTCGTTTCGGGGAATCGGTGACTGAGACAATGGCGGAACTCAACGAACGCGGCTCGCAAAATGATCACGCGATTCGCGATCAAATCGTCACGCTCCCTTGGCTCGGAAAAACTACGATCGGCCCTAGTGGATTTCGATTCGTTCGAATTGATGCGGTCGATCAGAAGCTAGAGGTTCAAATTAGCCAGGTTCGCGCACTGCTCACCCTGCGCGACATTCCTTACATCGGGTCATTTCAGTGCTCGGACGAACGACTCAACACGATTTGGAACACCGGTGCATATACCGTACACCTCAATATGCAGGACTACCTTTGGGATGGTATCAAGCGTGATCGACTTGTCTGGCTCGGTGACATGCATCCCGAAGTGAGTGTTATCAATGCAGTCTTTGGCTACAACGAGGTTGTTCCGCGCAGCCTGGATCTGATTCGAGACGTTACACCCGTCAATCAATGGATGAACGGCATCAGTTCGTATTCGATGTGGTGGGTGATCATTCATGAAGACTGGTACTTGTATCAAGGGAATTTGGAGTATCTCCGGGCGCAGCAGCCTTACTTGGCAGCGCTGCTCAAGCGAATATCACATTTTGTCGCCGCGGACGGAATGGAGACCTTGGATGGCATGCGATTCCTCGATTGGCCAACCTTTGAAAACGAAGCGGCTGTTCACGAGGGTCTGCAGGCGATGATGGCGATGTCAATGCAGAGCGGAGCGAGGCTCATGGAAGTCCTTGGCGATCGCGCAACTGCGGCCATGTGTGAAAGCACGGTCAAGGACCTTAGGCAACACGTGCCGCCAGCGAGCGGGCGCAAGTCACCTGCCGCACTCTTGGCGTTAGCCGGACTTCGTGACCCTCGGGAGGTTGCCGCAGCAATTAAACAAGGTGGCCCCAGCGATTTGAGCACCTTCTATGGTTTTTATGTATTGAATGCGTTGGCAAAGTCGGGCGATATCGATACCGCGCTCGATTTCATTAGTCAATATTGGGGTGGGATGATCGATTTCGGCGCAACTACTTTTTGGGAAGATTTTGACCTTCAGTGGACAACCCAAGCAAGTCGCATCGATGAACTTCTTCCCGCTGGAAAAAAGGACCTACATGGGGATTTCGGCGCGCACTGCTATCTAGGATTTCGCCATAGCTTTTGCCACGGGTGGGCGGGTGGTCCGACGGCTTGGTTAACACAAAACGTGCTCGGCGTCCGACCTCTCGCGCCAGGGTGCTGCAAAGTAGAAATCGCTCCGAATCTCGGACATCTATCGTTTGCCGAGGGGACATTTCCTACTCCTCATGGCGCCATCCATGTGCGTCACGACAAACAAACGGATGGTTCGATCAAGACGGTATTTCGGGCACCTCCTAACATCGAAGTCCTTGTTTCCAATTCGTCCAATTGAAGCGATTGCCAACGCATGAAGCCGTTCTACCTGATTGTGCTGTCGGTACTTGTATTTGTTCATCGTGAAGCGAAGAGCCAGGCGGCTCTTCAACCGATGGACTTGCGTTGCGAGTACCACACTGAGCCACTGGCCATCGAAACTTCCTCACCACGACTGTCATGGCGCGTGGATGGGGGGCCGGTTCCGCCGCGCGGAGCCCGCCAGTCGGCTCGTCAAATTCGCGTAGCCTCTTCAGTTGAACTCCTACAGTCCGCACAGCCCGATCTGTGGGACTCTGGTAGAGTTCCCAGCGGAAATTCGATGAACGTCCCCTACGAAGGCAAAGAACTTCAATCGCGACAATCGTGCTTTTGGACCGTCAAAATATGGGATCAAGAAGGTCGCGAGTCGCCATGGTGCCCTCCTGCACACTGGTCAATGGGGTTGCTGCACAAAAATGACTGGTCGGCTCAATGGATCTCCCATATCGATACGTCGTCCGTGCACAACAGTCGAGAATCGCTGGAATTGCCACCAGCTAAACACTTTCGCAAAGATTTTACCGCTCTCAAAAAAGTGCGCCGGGCAATCGCCTATGCGTCGGCGTTAGGAAATTATCGTTTGTACATCAATGGAAACGAAGTCAGTGACGGATTCCTATTGCCAGGATGGAGTGACTATCATCAACGAGCCTACTATCAAGGCTTCGACGTGACTCAGTCGATCTTGGATGGTGAAAATTGCGTTGGCGCTATAGTGACCGAAGGCTGGTACGCGGGCTACGTTGGATACGGACTCTTAGTCGGCTATGGCCCCAACAAGTCCGGCAAGAACTTCTACGGAAAGACGCCGTCGCTGTTCGTACAGATCGAGATCGAATACACCGACGGATCACGTGATACCATAGTGACCAATTCGACTTGGCAAGTTACATCCGACGGTCCGATCCGAGAAGCTGACATAATCATGGGGGAGTCGTTTGATGCCAGAAATGTCGACCCGCTGTGGTGTGCGTCGCCACAGGAGTTTCTGGAACTGAGTCGGGTGCGTGATATTTGGTCTTGGGTACCGGCGGTCGAATCTAGCCAAAACGGTAGCGTTAAGGCACTGTATTCCGATACCTTGGGTGATCGTGAGGTCGAACTAGGCTTCCGCAAACCACCGGTCATGCAATCGCATCCAGGAGTTCCGGTAAAGGTTGTTCAGGAACTGCCGGCTAACAAAATCACGGAACCGCAGCCCGGAGTCTATATTTTTGACCTGGGGCAAAATTTTGCCGGAGTAGTACGTCTAAAGACACAAGGGGCCAATGGACAGAAGATTCAGTTGCGCTACGGCGAGATGTTGCATTCCGACGGTCGGCTGATGACCGAGAATCTGCGAAGGGCTCGCGCTACCGACAATTACGTGTGCGCAGGCACGGGTGCCCCCGAACAATGGGTACCTCAGTTTACATATCACGGCTTCCAATACGTCGAAGTCACTGGACTAAGCACATCACCAGACCTAGACACGGTAACGGGACTCGTGCTTACCAGCGACACCAAGTACGACAGCACCTTTTCATGTTCCGATCATGTCATGACAAAGTTCTGGCAAAATGGTCGGTGGACACAAATGGCGAATTTTATCGACATACCAACTGATTGCCCGCAACGCGATGAGCGTCTTGGTTGGATGGGAGACGCTCAAGCGTATGTGCGTACAGCAAGTTATAATGCGGATGTCGCTGCGTTTTTTACAAAGTGGCTAGATGACGTGCGAGAAGCCCAGCGCGACTCGGGTGCCTACCCTGACTACGCCCCGTATCCCATGGCCCATGGCTTGCCGGGTGCCACGCATGGTACCGCCTGGACGGACGCAGGGATCATTTGTCCATGGACCATTTGGAAGGTATACGGCGACACACGCGTCATTCGACGTCAATGGCAGTCGATGTGTCGGTTCATGGATTGGCGTGTCGCGGCGGATCCTCAACTTCGGGGCGTCAAGCTCGGCAATACTTGGGGAGATTGGCTCAATGTCGGTGAGGAAACGCCAATCGAGTACATTGATCTCTGTTACCATGCGCACGACTGCCAACTCATGGTGCAGCTGGCGGATGCCCTTGGTGAATCCAAATTCGCAGAGATCTACCGCGATCGCTTGTCGACTTTGCGAGCGAGCTTTCGGGATCAATACCTAGAACACGATAGTACGCTACGGATTGAAACGCAGACGGCTCATGTATTGGCCTTGTCGTGTGGACTTTTTGTGGACAAGCGAGAGATCACGTTGACCGTAAATCGTTTAGCGGCTCGAATCAACGCAAACGAAACGCGTATGGCAACAGGATTTCTCGGCACCAAATCCCTATTGCCAGTCTTAACTTCTGCTGGACAGCACGATCTCGCGTGTCGCCTGTTCCAGAGTCGACGTTTTCCGTCGTGGGGTTACGAAGCCGAGAACGGCGCAACGTCGGTATGGGAGCGATGGGATAGCTACACCCAAAAGTTTGGGTTTGACGGTGTCTCCGGAAAGAACAATGCGGCAATGAACAGCTTTAGTCACTATGCCTTCGGTGCGGTGATGGAGTGGGCTTACCGGGACTTAGCAGGAATAGACTCCGACGGCCCAGGCTACCAAAACATCGTTTTTAGGCCAGGAGTCCCGACGGTCGCAAGCCAGAACATCGACCCGAACGTCCCCACATTACACTGGGTTAAGGCTCGTTATGCCCATCCGAGGGGAACAATACTGAGCGAATGGTCGCGTGCGAATGGATTACTTACGATTCGAGTCGCTTTGCCACCAAACACCACGGGAACGATTTACCTTCCGAAAGGGAAAGGTCAGTCAATTCAAGAGAGTGGGACGACTCTGGTCAAAGCGTCGGGGGTCAATGTGATTTCTGTGGACGACGAATTGGTGACTGCGGAGGTGTCCAGTGGCACGTATCGATTTGATGTACGATAGAACGTGCAATCCAATAAGGATGGAAAGATGTGCATTGTTGGCTGAATTCTCTGTCATGTGATTTACAAGGGATCGAGTCGTATGAGTGTTGAGAAATTGAGCGCTAGTCAGCGAGTAATCAAGACGATTTATGGCGAAGTGCTCGGTTCCAGCTACCGCTGGCCTGGCGGGCAATATTGTGCAATCCATACAGATCGTGGCGTTATCGGTTGCGGTCTGTACGACTGTTCAATCGGGACACGCTTTGGGATGGCAATCGCTATTGCCCGAGGCACGCCCGAGCACCCACTCTGCGAGCCGGAAGATCTGCTTACGGCTCGCATTGCTGAAGTCAGCGAATCCGCGGGAAAGATGGGAATTATTGTTGGCATGAAAGGTGAGGCGGCCTTGGAATGCATGCTAAAAACGAACTGATACCGCCACCGCGCGTACGGCAAGAAATCATAACATCGGTCGTGCACACTGTAGTGCCAGCGTGCACGCTTTGTGGTGCCGCTGCGGCTTGGTTTCACAACGATGCTTCACGCAACTATTTTCGGTGTGGCCGCTGTCGACTCGTGTTCGTTGATCCAAGCGATTGGATAAGCCGAGAACAGGAGCGGCTTCGCTATGATTGCCACCAAAACGATCCAGCGGACGTCCGGTACCGATGTTTTCTTGATCGCCTATTTCGGCCGATGAGAGAACGTTTATCCGCCCACAGTTTTGGTCTTGATTTTGGCTCGGGGCCAGGTCCAACCTTGTCGAAAATGTTCTCTGAAATCGGTCACGAAATGCGGATCTACGACCCATTTTACGCCCCGGATGAGTCGGTATTGTGCGAACAGTATGATTTTATTACTGCCAGTGAGGTAGTGGAACATTTACATTGCCCTGGCGCCGAGCTTGTCAAATTATGGTCCCTGCTACACGTTGGCGGTTGGTTAGGAATCATGACGAAGCGGGTCTGCGATACCCTTCTATTCGAAACGTGGCACTACAAACGTGATCCAACACATGTAAGTTTTTTTGCCTTGGAGTCATTCGACTGGCTTGCACAGCATTTGCATGCAAAATCGTTTGTCGTTAGCGATGATGTCATTCTTTTTCGAAAGCTACCAACAACACTTTAACTGATGTAAGCCGTATTCATCGTTTTGCAGAGATAGACATGGTGAAGGAAAAACAGCTACGAGCGATATCTGGATGGGGTCCTCTTGTGATGGTAACGGCGTTCGGAATGGCCGCTGTAGCCTTACTTTGGTCGACTGTTGCCCTTGCCGACACGGGGACTCTGCGGGGGCCAGGAATGGCCGTAGGGTTGTGCGGAACAGTGGTCTTTGCCGGCCTCGCTCTGACGATGTTATTCGGCTTTCAGGCCGTAGCGCCCAACGATGCTCGTGTCATGCTATTGTTTGGCGATTACAAGGGTTCCATTGCGCGATCGGGATTTTATTGGGTCAATCCGTTCTACAGCAAGAAACGGATCTCACTCCGCATGCGGATTTTTGAGACTGGTTCCACGACGACACCAGAAACGAAGGATGCTACCGGCAAGGTTCTACATGCCAAGACTCGATCGGCAGGTAGGCCATCCAAGGTAAATGACCGTGACGGAAATCCTATCGACATTACGGCAGTCGTGGTCTGGCGAGTCGTCAACACAGCAGAGGTTTTGTTTGAAGTAGATGACTACGAGGACTTTGTAGCGGTGCAAAGTGAAGCTGCGCTTCGCAGTTTGGCTGCCCAACATCCGTATGACAGCGACGATCATGAAGTATCACTTCGAGGCAACACAGCTGATATTTGTGATCAACTGCGTTTGGAGATTCAGGCACGTCTTGAGAAAGCGGGGATCGAGGTGATTGAAGCCCGCATATGCCACCTGGCCTATGCCCCGGAAATTGCCGCTGCAATGCTGCAGCGGCAACAGGCTCAGGCCGTGGTAGCGGCGAGAACCAAAATCGTGGAAGGGGCCGTGGGCATGGTGCAGATGGCGCTCGAACATTTGTCGCGGGACAAGATTGTGGAATTGGATGGCCCACAGCGCGCGGCAATGGTTGCAAACCTTTTGGTGGTTTTGTGTAGTGATAGGCATACACAGCCGGTCGTCAATACGGGCACCTCCCACGATTAACTCCGTCCGATTTCTTACCAATAAAAAACGTCGTGTTGCCTGCTTGTTGGAATGCCTGCCTGCCTGCCTGCTTATTTGAATGGATGCTTGTTGGAATGGACGGTTGCCTGCGGGTGGATTTGGCTGCTGCGAAACGTCGAAAAGTTTTTCGATTTCGACAGAATGGTGTCGTAAACGCCTTCCGTTGGTTGCTCCTTTCTGCTCGTCATTCCGAGGCCGGGAGGTGGGCGCTGCTGAAAACGTCGGTCTGAGTTGTGCCTCTCGGTCGAAAGCCACCGAAACGATCACTGCTACAGTTTTACTGCGGGCGATAAGAGCCGATTTCGTTTGTTGACGTGTACGAAAGAGCATTGCCGGGGTAATGGCATTCGGAATTATTTGCCATTTTTTAGATTTTCCGTGTTCGCCCCAAGGCCTCCTTGGTGTCTTAGTGATCAAGGAGAGATAGGCGACCCGTCGGACACGGTCTCGGATTCGTTGCATACGGGGTTCGCCTTCCTTCCGTCGCGTTGGACGTTCCACG
>JAQCHP010000087.1 GCA_027619595.1 Planctomycetota bacterium | reverse complement strand
GGTTCCCAGGCTCTGCCTGCGGTTTCCGTTAGCCGCGATGGAGGGATCAAGGACACTGGCGAGGCGGAGCCTCGAAGACAGTGCGTTCCAAGGCAGAGCCTTGGAACGAGTGGTTCGCCTACCGGCGATCAGCGAGAAGTGTCATTATTTCCGAATAGTCGTTGTGCGTACTTCGTTCAAACCGGGGAAACGGACGAAGCTTCACTCAATACAAGAAGAAAGGGAGAATGCATCCGGTGGAGATTCTGTGAAAGATCGCTCGCATACAACGCAGCAAGCGTGACCTCATCTTGCATTGGTTTCGCGTCGAAGGACGCACGTATTCCGGAATTGTCGAGGGCTTTAACAATAAACCAAAAACGGATCACCAGAAGATCTTACGGTTTCCGAACACAAAAGGCCTGTGAAACTGCCCTGTACCACAACCTCGGAGCACCTCCAGAGCGAAATTTCACCCACGAATTCCTCTGAAGAGACGGAAAAACTAGCAATCGCATGTCTTGGGCCAATGCGGCGGTCTACGCTATTGTTAACGCTCGCGCGCGGTATGATCAAAAACCACTACGGAACGTTAGAGATCGAAAACGCCATTGATCTAAATTGGCTCACTTGATCAGTTGGCTTGTTGTCGCGGTATGGTCGCCATTGAAATTAACGACCTACACTGGTCGCGGGACGCAATTACAACGGATCGTCCAATTTGTTACAGGTACTTGAAGCCGTCGATTAGAAATTGGTATGGGAAATTACACGCCATGCGCCTGGTAAAGAATCTACCTTGGATTGCTGACGACCGTTTCGCGTTTTGCTGGATAAGTTCGTTGCTCAAAATGATTATAACTGCGTCTTTTAGCCAAAGTTCTCTACCGATCCACCGCCGGAATTTCAGCTGTGTACGAAATGTTTCGTGTAGGAACACGACTTTGGATTTCTTGCGTTTCATGCTGAGCAGCATGTTGGATCGTGCCGGTACGATGGTGGTCCCGTGGCTGATGATTGTTGGATTCGGTGATTCGGGCGTATCGGGTGCCGACTGGCCAAGTTGGCGCGGGTTAACACGGAACGGTTACACCCTGGAGTCCTCCGGTTGGGTATCGGATGCATGGTTTCGAAAGGAACCGGCGTGGACTGCTCAAGTGAGTGAAGGCTGTACATCGCCAGTGATCGCCAAAGGGCGGTTGTATACGCTCGGGTGGGAAAACGAGAACGATACGGTGGTGTGCCTCGACGCTCACACCGGGGAGTTGCTTTGGAGCCAGTCGTACACTTGTCCCCGCTACGGACGTTACCACGTCGGTGACGAAATTGCTTATTCCGGTCCAACCGCCACTCCCGAATTCGATCCAGCGACGGGCCTCTTGTATACGCTTAGTGCGGATGGCGACCTAAACTGCTGGAACGCGCCCAACGACGGAGGTCGAGTTTGGGGCATCAATCTTTATGACGCGTATCATGTTGAGCAGCGGCCAGATGTTGGCGGACTGAATGGCCTACGCGATTATGGTTATATTACCGCGCCTCTTGTGCATGGTGACTGGCTGATCGTGGCCGTGGGTGCCAGGGAAGGGCACTTGATGGCGTTTGACAAGAGAACCGGGGAACGAAGATGGGTATCGGAGAGCGTGGAACCCGCAGGACATTGTGGCGGATTGGCGCCTATCGAGGTGGAGGGGATTCCCTGTTTGGCGTCGCTTACCCTACGTGGACTACTCGTGTTGCGGTTAGATGAAGGTCGACAGGGGAAGACGATTGCTCACTACGATTGGCTGACACACTTTGCGAATAACGTTGTAACTCCCGCTGTCCATAAGAATTCCGTGCTCCTTACGTCGGGGTACAACCGTTCGGTAATATGCAGGGTCGACATTTCACTGAAAGGGGCGACGAAAGTGTGGGAGGTGCCCTATATGTCCGGGGCGTGTACTCCAGTGGTTCATGACGAACGCGTGTACTGGGTCTGGGAAACGATGCACTGCTTGGATTTTGCGACCGGAGAACAAGTGTGGGAAGGTGGTAGTCACGGCTCCCCAGGCTCGTGCATAGTGACCGCCGATGGAAAGCTCATCGTTTGGGGTGATCGTGGCAAATTGGTGCTCGTTGAACCAGGCGAAGAGTACCATGAACTGTCCCGGCGTGTGCGTATCTTCCAGGCCTACTGCTGGCCTCACGTAGCACTGGCGGACGAGCGGTTGTACTGCAAAGATCGGGATGGCAACCTGAACTGTTATCGCCTGAAGCCGATTCCGTAAACGGACGCTCGCGATCGGGTCGACGATGAAGAGGATCGACAGGCCGGTGCTGCAGGCATTACTGCGGTACCTTAGGTTGGGCTATAAACGTAACACTCGCTGGTACGGTTGCAATTGGAGAACCTTCTTTGATCGGTTCGTTAGGACTCAACTTCCAAACGCAAATTTCTCCGCGCAAAGTACTACCTGCCAATTGAGCGCTTGGGGCATGCAAGGCGGACGCAATAAAGCCGCCTGGGACGCCCGCGTAGTCACGGACATGTTTGCCATCGGCGGCATGGAATTGTCGGATAGGCTGCTTTATCGACGGGACAAAAAACGTGTCCTCGGTCGCGGCGATTCGATAGGATTCGCCCCCCAAAGCAAACTCACTTTGCTTCTCACCGTCGGCCACCCTCCATCGCTCCCATTGGCGATTGTCGCCGGTCGAGAAGACATCCGTGCCGGTCGGATGAAACACGACACCGCGCACGGACGCATTATTCTTCACATACGTCATCACAAGTTCACCATTTTGGGTGTCGAAGACCTTGGCAAGTTTGTCACGGCTTCCCGATGCAATGCGAGTTGCATCGTGACTCCATGCAACGGTCAGCACCCAATCGGTGTGTGCCGCAATTTCAAGTTGCAGCTCACCGGAGTTCCCGTCAAATAGACGAACGTTCCCATCGGCAGACGCCACTGCCAAACGATCGCCGGAATGGTTATACGCCACATCGAGCACAACCTCGGTCGAGGGGGCCAATACACGCAAGAGTTCGCCGGATGGGGAAAAAATTCGTACATCTCCCATTTCGCTAGGGATTCCTGAAGCAACAGCAAGTACACCCGACGTGGGATGAACTCCAATGCTTGATACGCGCTGGCCGACGTTTCCGATGCGGCTCAGTAGCTGGCCATTTGTCGGATCCCAAACTGTGACTTCAAAATACCCGCCGGCGTACAGCTCCGTTCCCGAAGGAGAAAATGCAATTGCTCCGACCGGGATCGTCGCTGCGTATTCCGTGGGTGCGTCACGATGTTGGAGCGGAGGAATTTGCGTCGAAAGTGACGCCGCGGGATCGTTACCATCAAAAGGAGCACCAGCTTCAATCCACTGCCGAATTTGGCTAATCTGGTCTTCGGTAAGTCGTTCTCCGTCGTGTGGCATTCTTTCGGCGACATCGGACGTGACAATACGTCGATATGATTCACTCGATTCAAGATCGTGCTGCGAAAATCCCGGCGATCCCGATTCGCCAGCCAGCATCATTTGTTCATAGCAATCGACTCGGTACCCACCTTCAAGTTTCCCGCGGCCATGGCAGGCGACGCAGTGACGCTGCAGAATCGGAGCAATGTCGCGAATAAAGCTCACCGGTGCCAATTTGCGTTGGAGAATCAATTGGTAGGCGTGGGCAGGACCACCGGTATCCTGAGCGTCCTGAACCACCAAGTGGAATCGCCCCGTCGCGTCGGCGTGAAATTCAAGTTGCGAGTCTGGTGATCCATTGAAATCGTCACTTGTCGCAATCAGTTGCCCCTTCGCGTCGTAGATGGATAGGAGTGGGTCGAGCGGCGATCCGAATTTCGCGGCCGCGGCATGTAGTGTGATTTGTTCCCCGGCGGTCATGTGGAACGTATAGACGTCGACATCCTGAGGTTTATCGATGAGTCCAAGTGTCCAGGAGGGAAATGATAGTTCTTGTGACTGAGAAAATCCTGGGTTTGGTTCGATTTCCAGTTGCCCTCCCAAAGCGGGAACCACCGGTAACTCGAATTCTGCTGGGCCGCTGGGGGTCTGGACCATAAAAACCAGTTTGGTGCGTGCGTAGTTCGCAGGCACCGAAATTTCCAGTTCGACCCGCGAATTCCCAAATCGTTTGATATCCAACAATCCCAAGACCTCGGTAACTCCAGGGCCGATGAGTTTGACATTTACCTCTGCCTCGGAGGAAGAGGCTGCGGTCGCCTTTTCGAGATGGAGTCCTCGAGCCATTACTTTTGTTGTCTGGCCTGGAACGACCGCCACCGGTGCGCAAAGGAGTAGTTGTGGCGGTTCGTCAGCGGCGGTAGCGATTGCACTTACCGGCAGCATCAGAAGCAGGATGGCTCCCGTGATTGGATGCCAAAGGACATCGCCTAGTCGTTGAAACAATTTCAAACAAAAATCTCCTCGATGCGGCGTCCTGTTTCCAGAATTTCGACGGGACGGCCATCCGGCGTTTGGAGCTGTTTGTGTGGAATAATTCCCAACGAGGTCAGGATCGAGTAGCCTACATCTTCCGGTGAAATGGGTCTTTGCGTGACGTAGGCTCCTTCACGATCGGTGGCCCCAACAACTTGCCCGGTACGAACGCCCGCCCCGGCGAATAACATGGAGGCGGCTTGCGACCAATGGTCCCGGCCAGAATCTTTATTGATTTTGGGGGTTCGACCAAACTCTCCCATGCACACGACGAGCGTCTCGTCCAGCAGTCCTCGTTGTTCGAGGTCTTTCAGGAACGCGGAGAGACCCAAATCGAACATGGGCAATTTTGCTTCGAGTTGGTCGAACACAGCAGAATGGTGGTCCCAATTTGCAAAATGGATCGTAGTGAATCGTACGCCCGCCTCAATCAGTCGCCGGGCGAGTAAACAACTTTGCCCGAAGGTATTACGCCCATATCTGTCGCGCAACGCATCGGCTTCTTCCTCGATCGCAAATGCTTTGCGCGCTTGCCCCGACAAAACCATCGCCGCCGCATTTTGTTGATACTGATCGTAGGCTGCCAATTGATCGCTGCCTTCAATTTGGCGCGCCAATTGATCGACCGTGTGCAGAAAAGATCGACGACGTTGCAGGCGTAACTCTGGCAAGGATTCGGTTGGCGTTAGATCCCGTACGCGATAGTTGGCTTCGTTGGGGTCTCCGGCTTTGAATGACTCGTAGCGTCCACCTAAATAGGCGCTTTTTCCCAACTCCCAGGTGAAGAAGGGGTTGAGCGGAATGGCAACGTAGGGCGGAATCTTTCCGTGCAATCCGAATTCATGGGCCGCCACTGCGCCGAGGGCAGGCCAGTCGCCAAACGGCGAGCCGAATCTTCCCGAGAGGACCCAATTGGTGGCAGTTTCATGATGCGTATTCGAATGGGCGCCACTTCTCACGAGACAGACTTGGTCCATCATTTGGGATAGGTTCGGCAAATGTTCGCAGATGTGGAGGCCGGAAACATTCGTCGCGATGGGTTTGAATTTGCCGCGGATTTCTGTTGGCGCGGCCGGCTTGAGATCAAAAGTGTCGATATGGGACATGCCGCCCCCAACATAGATTAAGACCACTGATTTGGCCGTGGCCCGCAGGTTTGCTTGGTCGTTTGCCTGGGCTTCGTGACGTAAAAGCGACGTAGCGCTCCAACCCAGGGCCGAAAGTCCCCCAACACGGAGAAAGCTGCGGCGCGACCTATTCGCCGGAGGTGTACTCGCCGAGTTTCCAAAGACAACATCGAACATGCTACGTTACTTTCCCGTTTAGGCCCCCGAGACTGGGTGGCAATTAATGATTGAAGGTGAACTCCTTGGAATTAAGTAGAGCCCACATCAGGTCGGCGGCAGATTCTGTTCGATCAACACCTTGATTCCAGGTTCTAAGTTCCTCGCGTTCCGCATCCGATGGAAAACGGCTTAGGGTATTGAGGTAGAGTTCGTCGAGCAACTCGTCATCGCTAGGCATACTGGAAACAAGCGGAAGCAGTCTTCCCTCGGGTGCCATCACCTTCGACAGGAGCGTAGGGCTGTTTTGCAAATGTAGTAGTTGGGGCAACGTCACTTCCGTCGAATTTTCGCAGGTACACGCGGTAACCCGCTCGGAGCGCCCGAAGGTCTTTAGAAAATAGGAATCAACATGTGGCCCACTTAACTGGATGGCACGCACACCCTGTGCTTCACCAGCAAAAGATTCCGTAACGCCCGTTGCTTGACAGATGCTGTCAAGCAATGTTGCAGACGGAAGTCGTTTAACGTAGTAATGGGAGAAAAATCGGCTATCGTTTTTGTTCGCAACGGTAGTTGCCGAAGAAAGTTGGTAGGCACGCGACGTTACGAGCAGCCGCATGATTTTTCGAATATCAAACTTCGACTGAACGAATTCGATGCATAGGCTCTCGAATAGCGCTGGATTGCTTGGCGGGTTCGTGGCTCTCAAATCGTCTACAGGTTCCACTAAGCCGACGGAGAAAAAGTGCTTCCAAAGTCGATTGACGAACGATCCGGCGAATGCTCGATTGTCTGGGTGTGTCATCCATTCGACCAGCTCATGACGTGGATCGGTACTCAATTTTCCGGACAGCTGTTGACGATCTAAGGGTTGGGGGCTCAATACCTGCTTGGTGCGCGGTTGCGTCACATGCGGAAGGGTACTAAGCAATGTAGCCGACTCTTCTTGAAGCGACTGGATCAATTTTTCTTTTTCTGAGATTTTCGCCGCGGTTTCTGCCTCCGATGTCTCGCGAATTTTGTTCAACTCCTCGCGTTCGGTTTCGATTCGCCGTTTCAAAGTGACCGACTGTTTGGTCCCCATCACGAGTGTCGTGGCATCGACTTTGTTCATGGGTCGTTCGAGAGCGACTCTGGAAAAAAAGGCTATAAAACGGTAGTAATCGTCTTGAGTGTACTTCTCGAGCGGATGATTGTGGCATTTGGCGCAGCCGATTCGTGCGCCAAGAAACGCCTGAGCTACCGACTCGCCAACTGCGGACTCTGTCGCGGTGGCATCTCCAATCGTGACGATATAGTAGCCCACGGCGGGGCTATCGGCGGAAGATCCGTTGGCCAGAAGTACGTCGCGCACGACCTCATTCCAAGGTCGGTTAACGGCAACTTGCTGGCGAATCCAACCGTGAAAGGCGCGCACGCCCTTCGTGCCTCGGACGTCGCTGTCTCGTTCTCGCCGATTTTGAAGTAGGTCACCGAATTGTACCGTCCAATATTCAATGAATTCCGGTCGCGAAAAGAGATGATCCACCAGCCGTTCTCGTTTGTCATTCGAACTATCCAGCAAGAAAGCCTTTACTTCGGCACTGGTGGGTAACGTTCCGATGAGGTCCAACATGACGCGCCGCAGGTAGGTTGCATCGTCACATGGACCAGAAGGTTCAATTTGCAATGCACGGAGTTTATCAAAAACGTGAATGTCGACTGAGTTGTGCCGTTGTGCGAAGAGTGATTCATCGACTTCGGCAGCGTAGGGGATCGTCAAGAGTACCGTGTCGACCTGCCCTTGAAACGCTGCTACAAGAGCAACTTCGCCGTGACGTTTTGCCACGATTTCTCCATCGGGGCTAATTGTGGCAATTGAATCGTCGTTGGAATGAAATTTGGCCAGCCATGTGACGTCGCGATGGGAATCGTCGGAGTACGTGGCTTTGACGGAGAGTCGATGTGTCTCGCCAGGGGTCGACTTGATGGAACGCGGTAGGGCAGAAATGTGCGTAACTTGTTTTTCGTCAGATTGGATCGAGGCGCATCCTGAGAGAATCCAACGATGCAACATTTGGTAGGCCGCGTCTTGTGAGTCAAATAAATTGCCACCCCCATGCGGCAGTTTTCCTGTCGACTTCAAAAGTAAGAGACTTTTTTCCGCTTCGAGTCGATTGACGCGTCGTCCTTGTTCTTCTTCGACAAGCGAACGATGATCTAGATCGGGTGCGTATCCACGAAGCGAAAGTCGAAATCCGTTTTGTCCCGCCAGCTTACCATGGCAGCCTCCCGAGTTGCACGAAAACCGCGTGAGAATCGGTTCCACATCGTTAACGAATGAGATATCTTCTGCGCCAAACGCCGCCGACAGCATCCAAAGCGGCCAACTTAGGATGCACCACACCATACGTGAAAAATGGGTTTGTTGATCGTATAACAGGCAGCGGTTGTGTATAGGCAGCGGTTGTCTAGCCATGTGCCCAGTGGAGTCGGTCCGATAGGGGATATCTGTCCACAGATGATGGGTGGAACGCAATTAGCCTGCAAGTAGCCACTTACGATGTTGGAGCAGCCGCCAACTTCGTACAACGCACGTGACCGTCAAAGTGCGCGGTAAAAAGATCGACATGGTTGGGATGCAAGTCCATATCAAAAATTTCACTCGCTGTTTCCACCGAATGATAGAGATCCTCTTCACCAGGCAGCCAAAATCCGAACGATTTCTCCAGCACGCCAATCATATGTCCGCCTGGATGGTAGAGCGCTCGCCACATTGTAGCGTCCACCTCCTTCTTGATCGATTCCTGAAAGCCTAGTTTCTCCCCCGATTGCCAATCAAAGGAAACTGCAACGGCCCGACGACCTCCGGCGGGCGCATTCGAGACCTTATACAACCCGGAAGCCGTCAATTTCTTTTGGTCGGGACTGAATGCTAGGCCGATAATCCCGCCGAATGGCGCAATGTCTCCAATGTTGGAATAAATTTCCTTTAGGTCGAACTGGCGGACCAACGTGCCGTCGTCCCCATTCCAATGGTAGATGTTCCCGACAATATCGCCACTGACGAGTTCATGACTGTCGGGACGAAATCGCAAGCAGAAGACAAAGTGTGGATGTCCGCTCAACTCGCGAACTAGCGTGCCATCCTCAGCGGACCAGATCTTGACCAGTTTGTCATTGCCGCACGTCGCAATCCATTTTCCATCGCTGCTTACATCGAGGCGACGCAGCCACCCCTGATGAGCATTGATGGTACGCTGCGGTTGAGGCGTGGCGGCGGCCGTTTCCCAAAAAAGGAGTCGGCCATCGTAGCTCCCCGAATAATGGGTAGCCCCATCGGGCGAGAACCCCAGCGTCGAAACCCAATTATCGTGTCCGCGCAACTCGGTGCGCGTACCTGTGGCAATTTCCCAACGCTGGATGGTGTAGTCGATGGCACCGGCGAATACGAATTTTCCCGTTGGATCAACACGGCACGCCAGCAGTCGTGCTGTGTGCGCCCAATCATGAATCTGTTTCGCTGCGCGAGGATCAAACGCTGGAGCATCTTGGTTATTCACGGCGTCGCTCATGTTAATAGCTCCTTGATCGGACCGACGGCGGGGTCAGCTATGGGAAACGATCTCCCAGCGATTTCGAATTCAGCCGATGAATCGATACCCACGGCTCGCAAATACGTGTGAAATAAGTGACGATGGTCGACCTGTCCGTCGACGATTTTGATCCCTTTGTCGTCGGTCTTACCATACACGGCTCCATGGTGAATTCCACAACCGGCCATGGCGATCGACCAAGCATCGGGGTAATGGTCGCGACCATACCCGGGATTGATCTTGGGAGTACGCCCAAATTCGGTCATTACCACGACGAGTGTTCGCTCGAGCAATCCGCGCTCCGCCAAGTCGGCGATGAAATGAGCGAAAGGACGATCAAAGTCCCCCACATAGTGTGTGTGAAACTCAAAGTTATTGTGATGAAAGTCCCAGCCTTCGTGTTTTATTTCCACAAAGGGGATTTCCTGTTCCACCAGTCGGCGTGCCAACAGCAGTTGCTTCGCGAAGTCCGACTTGCCGTACCCGTCTTGCACCGATTGGGGCTCACGCGAAACATCAAATACGTCACGTCGCTCCATCAACTGGATCGCCTTTTCGTAGCTTTGCGTGTAGGCATCCATTTCGGCAGATTGCTTGACGCGACGATGTCGATCGTTGGCAAAACGCCGCCAGTTGTGGCGGCGGCTATCGACCGTGACCGTCATTCCGTCCGGCAGCTTGCTGTTGACGACACCTCCCTCTTGCGCCCCGATCGCAACACTGGAATATTGGGGACCTAAGTACGACGCATTGTTACTTCTTCCACCAATTCCGGATGGCATCGTATGGATGTGTCCGGGTAATGGAAAACCATCACGTTCGAGTCCTTTGGCGACGACTGCACCTAGCTCGGGATATTCTGTGGCGGATCGCGTAGTGCGGCCCGACCGAACGAGGTTGACCGCCAGTCCATGATCATCCAGTCCGGAATTGATACTTCGGACTAATGCCATGTGATGCATTTGCTTGGCCGTGTACGGTAACAACTCACTCACGTGAATTCCGGGGACTGTTGTCGGTATCGCCTTGAAGGGTCCCCCCGTATCGAAGTCGGACTTAGGATCCCACGACTCAAACTGACTGATTCCGCCTGCCAGAAAGATTACGACTACCGATTTGCCCTTTTGTGCGATTGCGCTAGCGCCGAGCGGGTGCGTGAAGAGGCTCGCACCGGCTGCCGCACCCATGCCCGCCATGACCGAACCCATAAACTGTCGTCGGCCAACGGAGTGCTCTTGGGAACCGCACCAAATTGTGTTTTTTTTGTTCAAGGGTGTTTCTCCTAAGGCACGAAGCGAAATTCAGTCGATGCGAGTAATCCCCACACAAGTTCTTGCAGCACCGAGGAACGTTCCTCTGGCCACTGTGCGAGGTATTCGCGCGCTTGCTGGCGTTCCTCGGAATCGGGTGAACGGGACAAAACGCTTAGGTAGATCGAGTCCACGACTTCGTCGTCATTTTTTACTGCTTGTAAGCGATGCAGCAATGTCCCCTCTGAGGACTGCAACCAAGACTGATACGTCGCGTCGTTTTGTAGTGTGAGTGCTTGATCGGTCGTCGCAAAGAACCCGTCTTGCGGCGTTCCCCCAGGGGAAGAAAACCTTGGAGCAAGGTGGTCTTCGACCTGCCATTGACTCTCGGCTACGGCATCGCCGATCCGCTTTCGAAGGGCGACCAAGTCTTCCGCTGTGGGCTCCTTATCGGCAAGGGTGGTTTGCCATTCGGTTCGAACCTTCTGCTCAGCAGGCCGATGTAACTCCAAAGCGTAAAAAGTGGCTGACGAGAGTTGTTCCGGGGTCAAACCGCGAATTTGACCAAGTGCATAGGCTCGCCGCCAAGAAGCGATCAATTTTTCTTCGGCGATCTCGAGTTTCTTGACAAGCTCGGCCGGGTCGAAGCCGTTTTCGGCCGCGGCTGCAGTCCGAGCTTGGTCACGCACTTCAAGGTAGTCCAGCAATTCTTGACAGCGTTTCGCTTGACGCGTCCCATCGGTAATTTGATCCAACATGATCTGGTGTTCTGATTGCACGTTCCGTTGGACGCCGCGTGCTTCGGCGACAAACTCCGACATCGCCACACGTCGACTCCCCAGAGCGATAACACGACTCCGTTGATCCTCAATTTCGCGTTCTAAATCGGTGACCTGTTCTTGAACCTCGGTCAGAGTCGCATCGAGCTGAGGCACACTTTCGGCAATCGATGCGACTCGTTTTTCCAAGAGTGCCTGGGACGCCGATAGCTCTTCGTCCATGGGGATCAGTTTGGCGGCTTTGGCGGACTCCTCGGCGGCGGTTCGCAACGATGACAGCAGGCTCTTTTGAGATTCTTGTTTCGACTTGACTTCCGTTAGTTGCTTTTGTTTGGTTCCCAGTTCATCGCGCAGACGCTGCAATTCCTTTTTTTGGTCCTCAATGTCGTTCTGTACCTTCTGAACCTTGGCTTGCGCATTTCGAACCGCTTCGTCGGCCGATTTGGTGCGGGCTTCAAAATCTTGCTGATTCGTCGAAAACTGCTGGACCCGCTCCGTCACCTGCTGGATCTCAGCGCGAAGTCCGTCGGTCCCCTGGGCTGGCCCGGCCCACGAATCAAGGTCTGGCACCGTCTGCGAGCGTTGGTACGCGTGAGACATCGCGATCTGTTTCAGTATCGATCGCAGATCATAATTGCTGGCCACCAGTTCGTCGGCCAAGATGCGTAATAAGGCCGACGAGATGGGGGGATTGCCACCGTGATGGGCATCGACCGGATGAACGATGCCGATCCCCAACATTTGAGCCCACAGGCGGTTGGCGAGATTTCGATTGAAAGAATGGTTCTTGGGATGCGTGGCGAGGACTGCCAATTGCTGACGTCGACTATGTCTTGGTATGGCTCGGCTTTCTTTCGACGGAGGCACAACATATCCGTCCAAGTCGTCAACAAACGATGGCTCGGAGTCCATCGCCATCGCGCTTGGCAAAACAGTCTCGGCTACTTTCTTACCATCCTCAGGGCGAAAGACCGACATGAACTCTAGGTTGCCATCGGCCTTTTCTCCGACGAACGCTATGCCTCGTTTCTCATCTTGAAAAAGAAAACTGCGGTTTACAAAAGACAAGATCCCGAAGTATTCCGACTGGTGGTAGTCGTCGATGAGTGGGTGGTCGTGACACTGGGCACACTGGACGTTGCGACCGAAGAAAATTCGGCCGACGTCACGCGTGAGTAGATTAGGTTCTGCTGCTCGATTCAGGAAAAAACTTGCTGCCGGACGATATCGTTTGCCAACGCCGTCGGCCGCTAAAATTTCCATGCACAATTCGTTGAGTGGTCGTCGCTCGGCCAACCATTCACGTATAAAGATGCGAAACTCTTGCAAGCTGATCTTTTCGTCGCTCCGACGTTCGGTAAACATGATCTCCAGCACTTTCGCGTAGTGCTGTGGAAACTCGTCACGAGCCAAGAGATCATCGATCAGTTGAGCACGTACTTGGTCGGTTGAGCTACCAGCCATTTCCGCTTGTTGAAAGAACGCTGTGACTTCTTCAGCGGTGGGGATACGGCCAATGAGGTCGAGGTAGACTCGCCTGACGAATTCAGAATTTCCCACGACGGGTGCCATGGGACCACGATGGTAAGACTCAATGATGCGATCGATCCGTCGCCACAATGCGTCGTCGGACGCCGAGGCGTGTTCGGGAGAATCTGGTGACTGGGAATTCGGTGACTGGGAATTCGGTGACTGGGAATTCGGTGACTGGGAATTCTCTGTCCCGCCATTCCCTTCTGGGCTGGCTGTCTCTTGCTGGCTCGGTTCCGTCGCCCCACTGGCAGTTTCGCTGTCGGTTGCTTGGGGCGTTGGTTCACCCGACCGACCGTCGAGCGCGATCGCCAAAGTTGCAAACATGAGAACTGCAAACGTCAGCGTGGAAAACCTGAAAGTTGCAAACATCGCGCGGATGGTCTGAAAACGTTGGAACCAGGCGGCGATCAACATAAGGTGACCTTCGTAAAATGACCTTAGTAATAGGCGGGAGGTCAACTCCGACCGCAATGGGAGCTTGATTCCATGCGGCCCGGAACAACTGGCACTGTCCCCATTCTATTGAGAAGGGATCCAATTGTCCAGAGACTTCATTTGGCATGCAAGATTGGGCACTTTATCACCGACTAGTGCCGACGACCGTGTGGCGCGCGGCAATTCCTTAGCATTGAGCCTGTATTGTCGTGGCGTTCCGTGTCGCCGCTCCCCGGCCGCCAAAATAAACGGGTCGACAGCCGATTTTCGCTCCGCGCCGAATGACACGGTGGAACCGGTTGCATCGCCTACGAATTTTGCAGGATCGCCGTCATCGCTTCGTCGGAGATACTGAAGTTGGCAGAAACACTTTGCACGTCGTCATGGTCGTCGAGCAACTCGAGGAATTTGAGTAACTTGCGTCCCGTTGTGGCGTCGAGTTCCACGGTGGAAGCGGGGATCCTGCTAATTTGTTTCAGGTCCGGTTCAATCCCTCGCTGTTCAATCGCTTCCAACACATCCGAGTACGATTCGGGTGGACAGTAGATTTCGTATTGTCCGCGCGCATGGCGCACATCGTCAGCACCGGCGTCGAGGGCCCACTCAAACAACTGTTCTTCGTCACATACGGTTTCAGGGACCGTAATGAGCCCTTTCCGTTCGAAGAGGTAAGAGACACAGCCGGTGGCCCCAAGCTTTCCGCCGTGGACTTCGAACAACTTGCGAATTTCCGGCGCGGTGCGATTGCGGTTGTCGGTCATAATATCGCACATGACAGCGACTCCCCCCGGACCATAGCCTTCGTAGAGAATCTCTTCCATGTCGCCGCCGTCAAGTTCACCGGTACCCTTCTTAATGGCGCGGTCGATATTGTCTTTCGGCATGCGAGCCGATCGTGCATCGGCGAGCGGTACCCTCAAACGAGGATTCGTGGAGGGATCGCCGCCCCCTAACTTAGCAGCGACCATCAGCGCCTTCGCGATCTTGCTCCAAGCTTTGCCACGCTTGTTATCAAGAAGCGCCTTCTTGTGTTTGATTCCCGCCCAGTGTGAGTGACCCGCCATGATTCAATTTCAGCCCTTTGTCTATTTGACATTGAATTACAAATCACCAACTGATCGTAGCTCGTCCGTAAGTTCACATTTGTCATCGTACATGGCCTATGTCATCTTCAGGGTGAAGTATGGCGAGCCATCTTGTTTCGAATGTCGTTCACTCTATTCGGCACATGGATCAAGCGTTCGCAGGCAAGTTCCCAGGCCTTGTGAGCTTCTTCCAGACTCCCGGCCGCCCACAAGGCGTCACCCAAATGATCGACCACGATGCCATCGGGCGATTCCATGAGTTCAATTGCACGTCGTATTTGTGCCACCGATTCGTCCCACCTTTGCAATCGATAGAGCGTCCATCCAAGGGTGTCCCGATAAGCGGGATTCAGCGGTTCGATCTCGACCGCCTGCTCTGCCATCGGCAATGCTCGGTGGAGATGTCGGTTATTGTCTGCCCAAATGAACGCCAGATCATTGAGAGCCCTAGCGTCCTTGGGAAATTCATCCAACACAGTCTGCAGGGTTTCTTCCGCTGCTTCGACATTGTGATGGTTCAGTTCAAGATTCGATAGGCTCAATCGAACTCCTCGCACACGATCGCGCAGATCGGCTGCCTCGTGATGCTGATCGCCCATCGTGCGCACGAATCGCCGATAAACCGGTTCAGCAAGTTCAGGAAAGTCGTCACGGAGCAGGCACCAACCCCAGTGTGCGCTGATTTCCGGCTGATCGAAGGCCAAGGACCAGGCCGCATGCGCCGCGAGACGACTTTCCGGCATCCGTCCCAAGGCCTCCAGGGCCAAAGAGCGATAGTACAGCAAATGGGATCGTTGGGATGGAGTTCTGCAATTCTGAGCAACGTGGTCCAAAAGCGAAAGTGCGGCTGAGTTATGACCAGAAATGAGCAGATCGAGCGACCAATTGATGGCGCGCACGTCGGCGTCGTTGGGGCTTGCCTGGTAAGCATGGATAAACTTTGAGTCGTCTACAACGGACGTGGCCGAAGTTGGCAAGGTGCTCAACCAGCCGGCTGCCAACGTGCTATTCCAGGTGGAATGCGAGTGCAATTGGGTCTGGATCTGCGACACGATGGTGGGATCATCGACGATCGGCTCGAGACTGTCACGGAGCATCTCCAAGTTTCCCCAGTCCTTGACGACCGTGGCGAGTAATTCGGCCACTTCGTTCCACGCTTGTCGGTGAATCAGAGACACCACCAATTCGGGCCAGCACTGCCCGCGTCGCCACATCGACTCAGCCGAGTCCGTTTCGCCTATTTCGTGATACTCTTCCGCTAACGGCTCGGCCAGTTCGGTCATACGAGGATTCTTGCTCAACGCCGTTTCCAAGGTGGCGCGAACCGTTGCATGATTCTCGGCAGGGTTGTCGCCAAAATCGGTATCGAGCGGCAGCCGTGTTAGCCGCCAATACATGAGATAGGGTGCTTCCCCCCAGCTTGACTCCCCGGTGAGAACAAATGACTCGATTTGCCGCAACGCTTCCGTATTTCGTCCTTGCGCGTCGGCCAACTGCGCCAAATACAGCGGCAGCAAATCGTCCCGTCGCGGAGGTTGTGACTCACGTCGAAAGAGCCGCTCGGCCGTCACGAAATCTTTGTCTGCCAGAAAACTTTCCGCCATCAATGCCCAGTTGCTGGGCGCACCGATCAGGATTTCCCGCAGCGGTTCATCCACTCCATACTCCGATGGTTTTTCTAAAGCGTTCAATACATGCCGATAGGCGCGGGATGATTGGGCGTGGTCACCCACCCAAGAATACAATCGACCAAGCTGGTACTGGACAAGTAACGCCCGAGGATCGTGGGGCGAACTCGAACCGACGGCCGTGATTTGTGGAGCGTGGTGTACAAAATGACGAAGTGTCTGTTCATAAAGCTGGATCGCTTCGTGCCATCGCATCTGGTCGGTTAAGTAGGTGGCCAACTGCGGCCATAGTATCGTGTCGATGGGATCGGTTGCCGGATACAGGAATGCGTAGCGGACGGCGACGTCCACCGCCTGAGCATCGTACGCGGCCCGAATCAATTGGAGTGTGATGGAAGGAACGCGGGGATCAAGTCGATGTGCACGTGCTAGTTCGTGCCATCCGGCATGAAGCAGCCCTCGCCGCAACAGAAGCTGAGCGTGAGCGTAGTGAGTACGCGCCGCTACTCGGTCCTGTTCTTGTGGCGTGGTACCCTGCAATGGAACCAGTTTCAGTAAAGGTTCGTCCCCATCCGATCGTGGTGCGGCATCGACCTGCACCTGCGTTGGCGGTGCAGCAGCCGAACTGAGGGGCAGCGAAATCGATCGAATTCCAACCAAAAGCAAGTACCCTACCAGGTACCACCGCTGGAGCCGATTCAAACGCAGACGTCTGTAGAGGAGCGACAGGCCACCGGTCGTGTATCTAGTAAGATGCCCCGCCTGGCATGTGGAACAAAGTGGTTGTCGATCGAACTGACGAAGTCGTATCATCTTACCTTGGAAGAAGACACTGAAAAAGGCACCGAAAACATGCGGAGTGCCGATTAACGTGGTTTCTTGCGTGCCAGGGTTCTGGAGCTGGATTTGGATTTACTCTTAGCGCCCGCTACGTTTTTCCCTGGCTTTTTACCCTTGGCGGGCGTCGGCTTCTTGGGGGCGGAAGGAGCTTTGGACTTGTTTTTGTTGATTGCCTTTTTCGCAGTGGGATGCTTGGGCTTGGATTTTGGCTTTAGCTTTGGCTTTGGCTTTGCGATTGGTTTAGCCGCCTTGGCCACTTTTGCGGCCGACTGAGCGGCTGCCGCAGTTTTCGATTCTATTTTCTTTGCAGGGATGGACTTTGTCTCTAGTTTTTCCGTAGTGGAATTCTTTGTTGGAGTTACGATCGGTTTGCCGGATGGCTTCGCTTCATCCTTCGCGGCAGGTAATGGTGGCTTCGTCGTTTCCTTTTTCTTAGCGGACGAGGGCACGGCCAGGACTGGAACGACGTCGGGCGCTTTTGGCTCGACAACCGTTGGCTTAGGACGCCTCACAAACCGCTCTTTGGCATCGGGTGCGATTTCCAGGAGGATCGATCGCCATTTGGAATTGGATGGCGCGTGCATGAATTCGTAGCCGAGTTGATGCAATAAGGAGGAAAAATCGTGGCCTTGGTCTTTGGGGATGGCGCGTTCCAATCCAGGCACCGCGCCTTGTTCAAATTCCGATTCCGAAATGGCGCCAACAATTCGCATGATTTCGAGGGACGCTAAGCACAAGGGGATAGAATGTCCCCCGAGAGCGTGTTGCACGACGTAGGCCACCGTAAATTTTGTTGTACCTGGGAAGGCCTGCAGTTGCTGCACAGCCTGCCCCAAGTTCTGCTTTTTGAAATCTTCCAGGTCGAAACGATAGAGGGTCTCAAAAATACTCTGGAGTGTGCGTTTGAGATTACGGGCAGCCGCGAGTGGATCGGCGAGACCCTCGAAGGATTCGGCCAATTCTCGCGCCGTTGCGACTCGTATTTCGTTCCAGTCGAAATACATCGTTTGGATCCGAGCAAATGCCTCTTCCGCTTTGTCGTAACGCGAATTCTCGAGGCAGCATGCGAATAATAAAGACTCCATGACCGAGCGACCGCCGACCGTCGGAATGGGCCTAAAATGTTTCTTCAGAACCTTGTGGGATTTAGCGATAATGCTCGCCCGATTGGATGCTACTGCCATGACGATGGTCTTTAATCTTTCGAGTTGACGAACGGGGGTTAGGTATGTGTCTGATCGTCGCCGGACTCCACCGACGACTCCACGTCTTCCGGCGACTGACAACGGAGGGCCGATGGGTAGTTCGTGGTATCGCTTACCAGTGCCTCATCCTCGAGTGCCTCATCCTCGAGTGCCTCATCTTCGAGTGCCTCATCTTCGAGTGTTTCATCTTCGAGTGTTTCATCTTCGACGTCGGACTGGGAAGCATTTTTCGCGCGTGCACCTTCGGTACGAAGATTATCAAGGATTCGGGCCACTTCCAATGAATTTTTTACGCCCTGGTCAAGGACAAACAGCAAGCGGGGCGTATACCGCATATCGATTCGCCGATTAATGGTTTCTTGCAAAAACCCGGCAGAATTCTGCAGGCCTTGCAGGGCCAAACGTTGCTGTCGAGCGTCGCCCATGATGGAAACGTGGACCTTGGCCGAACGCATATCGGTCGAAACTTCAACTAACGTTACGGTTACGTCGCGCACACGAGGGTCGCGCAGTTGCGTAAGAATTGCCATGCTAACGACTTCGCGAATGGCGGAAGCGGCTTTAAGAGTGCGACGTGACATTACGGTGGCGACATTATTCGAAAGGAAGTGGGAAAGGCATGACGCATAGGGTTCGTCAGAGTCACGTTCGTTAGAGCGTCCGAGCGACTTCGTCGACCTTGTAGGCTTCCAAGAGGTCCCCCTCTTTGATGTCATTGAATCCAACCAAGCGAATACCGCATTCAAGTCCTTCGCGGACTTGTTTCGCGTCATCTTTTTCGCGTTTGAGTGAATCCAGTGCATAGTCCCCGACCTTACGACCGTCCCGATTGACGCGGATACGGCAGCCACGATCGATTGTACCGGCTACGACACGGCAACCAGCCACCGTGCCGACGCGGCTAATGGCAAACACACGTTGTACAAGGGCCCGCCCCAGTTCCGTGGTCCGCTTTTCTGGCTCAAGCTTACCTTCTAGCAAAGCCTTGATGTCTTCGGTGACCTTATAAATGATATCATATCGCCGAATTTCCACCCCTTTTTGCTCCGCGAGCGAACGGGCGGCCTCGTCGGGAATAACGTTAAAACCGACAATAACGGCATCTGAAGCATCGGCCAGATGCACGTCCGCGACGGTAACTCCGCCCACCGTCTTTTGCAGGAATTGGATGGCGACCTCGGGATGATCGAGTTTCGACAGTTCTTTTTCGATCGCCTCGATCGAACCGCGAACATCGGCTCGCAGAATCAAATTGAGTGTGGAAACATTCTCGCGATTACCAAGGCTTCCCTCTTCCAACCGACGCTGAAATTCCTCGAACGATACGCGAACCGAACGGCCCGACAACGACTGTGCACGGCTTTTCGCTTCTCGACTGGCCGCGATCTCGCGAGCATCGATAATTCCCGGCACGACGTAAAAAATCTCGCCGGCTGCGGGTGCTTCGTCCAGGCCAATGACATTGCACGGCGTGCTGGGACCGGCTTCGCTGAGTTTTTCTGAATGTTTCAATGTGTTGTACATGGCCTTTACACGTCCGTAGGCGGTACCACACACCACCACATCGCCAACTCGCAATGTGCCGTTTTTAACCATGAATTTCGCTTCGACTCCGCGTGAACCCTCCTGTTGCGATTCCAAACAGGTGCCCATGGCCGGTCGATCGGGATTGGCAGTGTATTCGTGGATATCCGCGGTGAGCAGGATCGTTTCGAGCAACGTATCAAGACCTTCACCGGTCGTAGCGCTCGTCTTGATGACTTCCACATCCCCACCCCATTCCGTCGGCAGGAGTTCGTGTTGCGACAGTGACTGCATCGCCCGATTCATGTCGATTCCTGGCAAGTCGCACTTATTGAGGGCCACAATAATCGGAACCTCGGCGGCCCTGGCGTGACTGATGGCTTCGATTGTCTGTGGCATAACGCCATCGTCAGCTGCCACCACCAATACGGCAATATCGGTAACCTGGGCACCGCGCGCTCGCATTTCCGTAAAGGCTTCGTGGCCCGGTGTATCAACAAATGCGATCCCCCGTCCACTCTTCTCGATGCGATAGGCCCGAATATGTTGGGTAATCCCACCTGCTTCGCCGCTCACCACATCGATCCCGATAATCCGATCCAGGAGCGAGGTTTTGCCATGGTCGACGTGACCGAGAAACGTCACAACCGGAGGGCGTGGTTTCACGGAATCGGGTGCGTCGTCCTGTTCGGTCAAGCTCGAAATCACAGTGTCCTCCAGCGTCGCTTGTTGCTTGAAATCAACGATGAGATCCAGCGATTCAGCCAACAGAGCGGCTAACTCTGGCTCGATGGCCGCGGTAATTGTGGCCATCGTACCGAGCGTCATGAGAGTCCGTTGTATTTGGGAGGTCGGTACGCCGGTCGCTTCTGAGAAGGTGCGGACAGTACATGGCACGTGCACGATCATATTCCCTTTCCGCGGGGCAGCCGTATTCGTGCCACCTTTGCGAGCCAGTCGACGCGAGCGACGCCGTGGCTCCGAATCTTCCTCGTCCGACCGACGTCCGGTGGTCCGCCGCTGTCGCGTCTGCGCGCGCGCCGCCCGAGC
>JAQCHP010000263.1 GCA_027619595.1 Planctomycetota bacterium | reverse complement strand
ATCGAAATGCTCTGCTGCAAGTTGGATGTCCGAAGAAAGCACACGTCAGCGGAGTCGGCTTAGTTCAACTTTGACTTTAACCGGCCTTTTCCGGTTGTCAATCGAATTATCCTAACATTGAAACAAGAATACCCGCGGGCAAAATCTAGATTCCCGGTCGGCTATTCGCCCCAGGCAGCGCACGGATGGTCTGTCGCGGAAGAGTCAACCGCCGTAGTGAACTGAGCACTGTACCAGCGCTCCAGCACGTCTCTCCAATCGTCAGCGTTACGAATTCGCGTAAAATCCTCGCGCACTCGCAGATGATCTGGATGTTGTGAGGCGTACTTGATGCCGAATTTTCGCATCAACGGACCGCATTGCTCGCCGTAGAGCTGATGCGACAGACGATAATGTTCTTCGAGGAGCGGCCGTTGCTCGAAGGGAGAAGGAGCCGACGGGATCGGTAGCCCAGACCACAAGGCGTGTGCCTGCGTGAAGATCCACGGATTGCCGATCGCACCGCGGGCCACCGTTACGCCATTCACACCTGTCCGCTGCATCATGTCGAAACAGGCGTGAGCCGTGAACAGGTCACCGCTGCCGAGGATGGTGCGATCGCCGACATGCTGTTTGACCTGCTGCAAAAAGGCCCAGTTCGAAGGACCGTCATACCGCTGTCGAACGGTTCGCCCGTGCACCGTGACCGCGGCAACCCCTAGAGCAAAAGCACCGTCGAGAATCCGATAAAAATTGTCTCGACTCTGCTCCGAATCGTCCATGCCTCTGCGCATTTTGAGACTCACCGGAATCTGAGGCGGAACGGCCTCGCGAGTCCGCGCCACGATTTGCAGAGCGACCTCGGGCTGCGTCAAATGAAAGCCACCGCGACAGCGTCCCAAGACTTTCTTCACAGGACAGCCAAAATTGATGTCGATCACATCGAAACCTGCGGCGGCAAGTTTCTGTGCGCCGAGCGCGAATTGTTCCGGCTCCGAACCCATCAATTGCCCACCCACCGGATGCTCTTCGTCAGCGATATGCAAGAAATGGCTCGTCCGCCGCCGCTCCTTGAGTGCTACCAGAAACTCATCCAACATGACTTCACAGACACTGTAGGACGCACCCGCACGCCGTGCCAACACGCGCATGGGCGAATCGCTATAGCCCGACAGGGCAGCCTGCACCACCGGAAACCCGATTTCGACGTTACCTATCTGCAACACGAGGCGTCCACTCCCACCCAACTCAGCGTATGTGGTGCGGACGCGATGACACAGCGAACCGACCCAATACAACGACCCAGCGCAACCATCAACCTGCGCACGACAATGAGAATTGTGCCGGAATAGCTTACATTAATTTAAGACCGGGCAGACATCAAACCATTCGCGTCCTTGGTCGCGCAGCCATTGGGTGCACGACGGCGGACCCCAAAATCCCGCTTCATAGACTTCCAACCGGGGTGCGGCCGGGCTTTTCCACGAGGCGTGAATTGGGTCGATGATCGACCAAGCCACTTCGACTTCATCACTACGAGCAAATAGACTTGCATCCCCCGACGCTGCGTCGAGGAGTAAACGCTGATACGCGTCGGGCAACGGACCGGAGAATTCACGCCGAAAATCGACCGCCAAGTCGGTAAGCCGTAGGCGCATCCCGGCGTCCGGAACCTTGGTTTGAAAATGCAACTGGATACCTTCCGCCGGCTGTACTTGCACCACCAATCGATCCCCCTCCAGTGCACCATTGGAATCGAACAGGATATGTGGCGGACGCCGAAACTGTACGACGATTTGGGTGGTGCGACATGACAGTGCTTTGCCGCTCCGCAAATAAAACGGAACACCTTGCCAGCGCCAGTTATCGATATGCAATCGCAAAGCGGCAAACGTTGCCGTCTCACTATCGGGCAGTACACCGGAAATGTCTCGATAACCTTGGTACTGACCGCGAAAAGTATGTTGAGCAAAATCAGCACCCGCCAACGGCTTGATCGAGCGAAGCACTTTCACCTTCTCATCCCGGACAGCATCCGCCTCAAATCGAACCGGCGCTTCCATCGCCGTAATTGTCATGAGTTGCAGCAAGTGGTTTTGGAACATATCCCGCAACACGCCGGCGCCGTCGTAGTAGTCGCCACGCTGCCCCACATCGACATCTTCGGCGACGGTGATTTGTACGTGATCGACGTAGTTTCGATTCCAAACCGGTTCAAAAATCGTGTTCGCAAACCGCAGTACCAGCAGATTCTGTACCGTCTCTTTGCCGAGGTAATGGTCGATCCGAAATATTTGCCGCTCCGGAAAAACCTTATGCACAACGTCATTCAGGGCGCGAGCTGATGAAAGATCGACTCCAAATGGCTTCTCAATTACGATGCGCCGCGCTCCGTCGGTTTCGTCGGCCAGACCCACCGCACCGAGCCGAGTCACCGCATCCCCATACAGCTCAGGCGCTGTCGCCAAATAATAAACACGCACAACCTTTTCGGTCCCTTCCAATTCAGCGCAACGGGCGGCTAATCGCTGAAAATCTTCGGGATCACGAATATTCAGCGGCTGATAATGAACTCGACTGGCAAAATCTTGCCAAGCCTGTTCATCCAATTTCCCGTCGAGGAATTTGGGAGACGTTTCTTGGAGTTTTTCCCGCCATTGCTCGTCGGTCATCACGGTCCGTGCGGCGCCCAGCACGCGAAAACCAGTCGACAGTTTCTTTTTACGATGAAGTTCGTACAACGCCGGAATCAGCTTGCGACTCGTCAAGTCCCCCGTCGCACCCAAAATAACAAATGTCAGCGGCATCGCATTCCTCCTTAAAATCTCATCCCTGTGAACCCACCGTCCACATAATAGTCTGCGCCAGTTATGAAGCTTCCCGCACTCCGTGAACAGAGCAATATTGCGGCCGGCACCAATTCTGACGGTTCCCCGAATCTACCCAGAGGCGTGTTGCGCAATATGTTTTCCGTACGGACCGAGTCAAGGATGTTCTTGTTTTGTTCTGCCGGAAAGAAGCCGGGACAGAGCGCATTGACACGCACGCGTTTCCCGGCCCATTCGCGGGCCAAATTTTTTGTCAAATTAACGACCGCAGCTTTCGACGCCGAATAAGCAAACACCCGCGACAGGGGAACATCGGCCGTCACACTGCCAATATTTAGGATAGAACCACCCAACGCCTGCGCCGTCATGATCCCACCAAAGACCTGACATGCCAGATGAGTCGCCGTTAAATTTCCCGCGACCACGCGGTGCCAATCGTCGTCTGTGATTTCTAAATAGGGCGCCGCCGAATTGACGCCCGCACAATTCACCAACACATCGATGCAACCAGTGAACTGCTGCGAATGGTCTGCCAAGTCCTGTAAGGAAGTCCGCACACTGGCATCGGTGGAGAAAAAAGTAGCCGTACCCCCGGCCTCTTGGATGGCCTGAACACTCGTTCG
>JAQCHP010000086.1 GCA_027619595.1 Planctomycetota bacterium | reverse complement strand
AGCACATCCGATAGATCGAGACTATCCAAGGCGACTCAGATGGCGATATCTGGCTGGAGTCGCTGGATCTCTTGGCGCAAGAAATCGGGGACCGGCGTCGGACGCTGGCGGTCATAATGGAAAACGACCATTACCGAAATGCCGTCGGCGACGATCGCCTGTTCTTGCTCGCCATAAATCAGGTGCTCCATCCTCAAGCTCGTGCGTCCGATGGATGCCACTCGAGTTCCGACCCAAATCCGATCAGGGTACCTGACCTGACGACGGTAATTGCATTGCAGCGACGCCAGAATGGGAGCCAATCCCTGCTGCTGCATCAACGCATCGACTCCGCCATGATGCAAAAAGGCGATCCGCGACGATTCGAACCAACGGAGGAAGACCGTATTGTTCACATGGCGAAACGCGTCCATGTCTCCCCACAATACGGGCAGCTCCACCACGGTCGGCCATGTTTGCATTTCCGCGGGTAATTGCACAGCGTCGATGACAAGAACCTTTCCTACTGGTGGAACTAATCGAGCCAATCTTGCTCTTGCAGTCGCAAAGGCACATATTCCTCGGTCACGTAACTGATCCCTTTTTGGATGAGAGCCTCGACTTCAAGCTTGAAGTCATTCTCAAGCATCTTATCAATTTCCTTTTGCCAGGCCTTCTTTTTTTCGAACCAAGGGTACTGCTTGATCTGTTTAGCCCGTTTGCGATCGTTTTCATTGAGTCGAATGATTACACTTTCGGACAAGTTACAGCGATCGTAATCGATACTCCGCAAACCGATATATTTCGCTTCGGGAACCGCCATTCGCTTCGATTCGAACGCCAGATTGATGGATCCCTGCTTGATCACACTGTAGATGTAGTATCCCCACGGGTCGTTATCAAGCACACAATAGACTGGCAGTTTCAACTCGTTGTTGAGCCGATAAAGCAAACGCCGGACGCCGCGTGTAGGCTGTCCACCTCCGTGCGTCAATATACAGTTGTGCTTCTCCCAAAAGCGGTCTTCGTTGAACCGCTGCCAAACTGTATCTTTTTCCACATGCAGCACGAACTTTGCCTTGCAGCGAACAAACTTGATAATCTCGGGTTCGACAATTGAGGGAATTCCGTATCCCCCTGAACCCATCTGGGAGCAATCGATTGTCGATCCACTGTCTTGCAGTACCAGTTGCCCCACCATGTCCCCTTTTTTCTTAGCGAACAAGTGCAACTCTTCACGTAGGCTACTCAACAGGACTTCCACATCTTCTATGATCGGATCGCATTCAACCTGTTCATTGAATGTTTCTTCCTTTGTTCCTTCGATCGTATGCTTGACGGCGTAGTAGAGTCCACGAATGCTCGTGGTTTTCCCCGCATCGATCAACCCTTTACAACCGTTGGCGACGAGCAACGTCTGCATGTAGCTTTTCGCTTGCGTCAGATTGAACAATTGGCGGCGGTTCGTGCTGTTCCCCATCTCCAAGATGCGTTTTGACGCATTGTATTTAACGTTTGAAAGCGTTCGTGAGGGAATATCGACGCTCGGCTCACGTTTTCGACCTGCCGCCTCGTTGACTCCATTCGCCAGCGTCATGATCGACGACATGGTCTTCTTGTCCTTGTCAGTAAGAACAACCGCCACCTTGGGGGCCGTCGGCAAAGTCGCGGCGACTGTCTTTTTCTTTTTGGCCATGATCAATTCGTCCCTTGCCTGTGGCACCCGATAAAAAACCAACAAGTGCCAAACCTATTTACTATTCGTCACTATCGAATTCTTCTTCGGTGCCTTCGCTTTTTCTGGAGGTCGAGTCCGATTTTTTTGAGCCGCGGACCTTTTCGCCCGGACTAGCAGTCGGCGGCGCGGGAGCGTTCTTGAGCAGGCTCTGCAAGGCGTCCTCGGGTCGCACAATGATGACATTTTCACCAAACTCTTCGTCTTCCGGATCGTCCTCGACACGGCGTCCGCGGTCGTCTAACCGAAGATCGGCATCGGAGGTGCGTTTTTTGGCTACGTCGACCAACTGACCGTAAAGCTGTTTGCGGTCGGTTTGATTGATGTTGCTCACGGCAGTCGCGACTTCTCCCAGGTAACGCAAGAATAGGTTGCGGCGTTCGCCCTCCTGACGCACACGATTGCGCCGTCGTAAAAACACACCGAGTCGACGCCCAGCCGCTTGCAAAGCAAGTCGCAACTCTTTTTGTATTTCAGGATACGAAGCAACAGCTTCTTTACTTTGGCTCGTAAACGGCACCCATACGCTCGCAATGTGTACCATCACCGTAATCGGACCACGCGGCAGACTCCCGCGTGATTGTGAGAGTCCGTAACTCTTCCAGTTCGTGCCGAGGATTGTCTGCGTGATAGCGCACGCCCCATGCTGAAATTGCAACGGGACCCGATTCGCGTACCGCAGTACTTCCATCGTTTGCCCCTCGCTAAGACTGACGCTCGTCAAGGCGTGGAGTAGTGCTTCCACCTCCTTGGGCTTGAGGCGGGAGGGAGACTGTCGCGATCCAAGTCGAGCATTGTGGACAATGCGATCGGCCGTCTCGGCGCCCAAACCATTAAACGTGTTGATGAGAAACTGTCGTACGGTACGTAAGTCGGTCTCTTCCAACAAATCACTCAGTAAGTCATGGGTAATATTCTGCGTCGCTGCCTCACCGCCGTAGGCCAATCCGACCTCAATTTGAAATGGATTGCCTCGGTAAACAGCAGGGGGGCGCGTTGCCGCCGTATAGAATTCGCCGGGCACAACCTGACGCAATCCCTTGAGGATCAGGTCTTCGCCAATCGGACATATGCAGTCCGTTGATGGATTCGAGATTTTGGTGGCCTGAATCGCCTGGTAGAGGGAGTCTGCTTCCCGTTGCCCAATGCGAGTCGTACGCGACCGTGTACTCAATTTGGCCGCCTCACAGATCTGCCGTGCAATTCCTGGACTCACACGAGAAAAACAATTGCAAAGGAACGACGATAAGGTTGGTTCCGTCGTGTCCTTGAGCATAATCGCCAATTGGCCAAGTTCGACACCGTAAGGATGCGGTTTGATCTCACGTGGTTCGGCTGGCATGCGATCGGTAGCGCGAGCATAGGTCGTGCTGTTCCCTTCCGGATCCGTATAGTGAATCGTCACGTGCGGATTGGCGATTGCCGTTTGCTGAAGGTATTCGTCAACACTCCCTTTGCCACGTTGGTACCGCGCTTCGAGCTCAATCGTCACCCGCGTGCCGTGGTCCATGTCGACCCATTCAATTCCATTTTTTTCGATGTATTCCCGTCCCTTTTCCCCGATCGGAATATCGATCCCCTCCCCCTTTCCGTTCAGAATCTCCGGCTTGTTCTTTTTGGTATCAATTTGAATTTCGTAAAAATGAATGGGACTTTTCTGGCCGACCTTGGACAAAATCTTGACCGGCTTCCCTGTCGTTTGAACGCCGTACATCCCAGCTGCGCTAATTCCAATCCCCTGCTGACCACGGCTCTGTCGCAGGCGATGAAATTTGGAACCGTACAAAAGTTTGCCGAAGATGAGTGGAATCTGTTTCTTGAGAATTCCGGGGCCGTTGTCCTGCACCCCCACGCGAAACTTTTGTGCCCCGGTCGGCTCAATACGCACCCACATCTCGGGCAAAATATGTGCCTCCTCGCAGGCATCGAGCGAATTGTCGACGGCCTCTTTAACCGTCGTGAGGAGCGCCTTCCGCGGATTGTCAAATCCCAACATGTGGCGGTTCTTGACGAAGAACTCGCTGACCGAAATATCGCGCTGCTGCGCCGCCATCGACTGGGCAGTCGCCGCCCTTCGCCGCGAACCGACTTTGGGCGAAGCCGAACTCTCTACTCCATTCTTGGACTCTTCCGCTATGCTCACAACAATATCCCTACGGTCTTAGGCAACGCCGCAACCCATCCATGGGAGCGCTGAGTAGCGCGGGGGAGCGGGATCGGATGACAACTACGTCATTCGCGGCGACTAGGAAAACTTTGCCGATTATACTGCTCTTGGCAAATACGCCAATACCGAACCTGGCGAAACTCCGGCCAAAAGAAATACTCACTCGAACGATCGATACAGCCGAAAAAAACAAGGAGTGCGTTACGCACGGCACGGCGATCAAATCCAGACCGCCGTGCCTAATCCCCACCATGCTACGCGTTGCGGCGAAGATTTCACAAGTGCTTCCCCGCAACAAGCGCCCCACCCAACACCCTCGCCCGCTTTTCCGTTCGCGCAAGGAGTACCAATGATGGCTCGCCCTATTCCTCAGCCTTTGCTGTGGGTCCTGGGAAGTTATTTCCTACTTAGCGGCCTCCCGCTGCCCACCGCTCACGGCGTGAATTGGTTCCGCCCCTATGTGGAGGAATCCCAACCCGATGTCTTCTACAACCACTACGTACCCGGTAACGGCAGTACCCCAGCCGCCATGTACCCGGCCCCCTACCCAACCCCCGCTCACGTTGGCCACACCTACTACACCTACCAGCCTTGGATGCCACACGAACAGATGTACCGGCACCACTACACGCAGCACCAATATTTTAACTCGGGTATGGGCATGAACCGCACGAAGATCAAGTGGTCATACCCGCCCGTCCGCACCGGCATCGTAACGGCTCGGAATTTTCTCGAATTACCACGCTAACGATTCGTCGTTTCCTACCCCCGATGGATTTTTTCTCGACCGGAGAGCTCGGCCATGGCTTCGTACCGATTTTGGATCCTCCTAGGGCTGCTTTGCTGCGCATCGCAGGCAGCTGTTGCTCGCGAAGGCTTTTATCATCGAAGCGTGCACGCCGATCGGGGCGCCCGCTGGTTCAACGCCCGTGTCCCGTGGAGCGACCCCTATGCGCACACGCAGTGGGGCAGCCCAGTCGCCCTGGTTTTACCCCCCAACTCGAATTTTCAAACCGATTACAGCTGGGGCGTAGCCCGAACACGCATGACCCCGGTGTACCATCAATTCGGTCGCCCCATCGCCACTCCAGGGGGTGGTGCCACCTATTCCCCAACGCCCATCTGGCCGAGCGATACCAACCAGTTCGGCGTCTACGGTGTACGCGCTCCGTGGTAACGGTCGGTAGCTAGCAGTCTGCAGCTAGCAGCTTGCCTTGGCGGCGTTCGCTTCCCTTGCGACGCCGCGGTAGGGAAACGCCACTCGAATTGGGCGCCCATGTACAAATCGTGCGCCATCCGATTGACGCAAAGAAAATCGAACGGATATCAACTTGACGGCGCCTACAATCCGCGCCCACGCTGCAAGTCGCGATGGGACAAGGAGTTCCGCGCGGCGCTGAAAACGTAATTAAGATTGGCACACTCGCTGCAATACTCCTCTTGTGACCATGAGGTCGCATTTCCCGAGAGGAATCCAAGCGATGTTCGATCTGCAAACTATCTTGACCTTGGCCGGATTACTGATCGCACTCCCGACGTGCTTGATCATGCTACTCCCCGTGCGGTTGGGCAGCCCCTATCAGATCTGATCGCCTGCATCGGCCGCCAACGTTGATGGCAGTACGCATTTCACGAAAGTACGGGGTGTCGCTTCCCGCAGCTGAGCGACACCCCGCACGAAAGGGAACTGTTGGCTTCGTGCCCGCCGTCCATTACATACAGCCCCTGTTTTTCGCTCCCCAATCAAATAATCACACCACTTCCGTCGTCCCACGCATGATGCCTGTGGGATCCTTAGGAGCACCCCATGCTGTTACCACAATTGTGGCAGAGATAACAATTACCATTGCGTACCGTGATTGCACCACAATTGTCGCAACTGGGAGCGTCACTCTGGAAGCGAGCAAACTGACGATCACGATCGGCCTCGCCACCATCTTGTTGGCCCATCACCATCACACCCGCTCGGCTAAGACGGTCCAAGCTGACAGCTCCGCCTACATTTTCCCTGTCACTTTTTGCCAACGAATTCCCGCCGGCGCTAGCCAACGGCAGATCCAGCACAGACGACGATAGAACTGACTGGCCATTGGCAGCCGACTTGCCATGAGGTGCCGACACGGAGGCCTCGTCCGATACAGCATCGTGAGCCGCACCCGAATTCGGACTGGCACCCTCGGGTACTGCATTAACTGACCCATTCGCCTGCTTCTCGAACATCTGCCCATTCTGAGCTTCCCGATAACCGGCGATGAACTTGATCGCCAGCCAACGGAAAATATAGTCGACGAGACTCTTCGCGATCCGAATCTCTGGGTTCTTGGTATGCCCCATCGGTTCGAATCGTGTATGAGCAAATTTATTTACTAACACTTCCAACGGCACCCCATACTGGAGGCTCATGGAAATCGCGGTACCGAAGCTATCCATCAGCCCACCGATAGTACTCCCCTCTTTCGCCATCGTGATGAACAGCTCACCTGGCCGACCATCGTCGTACAACCCCACCGTGACGTACCCTTCATGTCCCGCCACGTTGAACTTATGCGTGAGGCTCTGTCGAGTATCGGGCAGACGTTCGCGACGAGGTCGACTCACCCCCTCCTTTCCTGCCAACTTCGACTTGGCCTTGTCGGCTTCGGTCGACGTCGACAACGGCTGACTCTGCTTAGATCCATCGCGATAGATGGCCAACGCCTTGAGTCCCAATTTCCAACCCCAGTGATAGGCTTCCATAATATCGTCAGGCGTCGATTCACACGGCATATTGACCGTCTTGGAAATGGCGCCGGAAATAAACGGCTGAGCCGCTCCCATCATGCCGACGTGAGCACGCCACTCGATGCTCCGCACACCGCCGGCCGGTTTAAATGCACAATCGAACACCGGAAGATGCTCGCCCTTGAGACCAGGAGCACCTTCAATTGTGTCATGCTGATCGACATAGGCACAGATCGACTCTACCTCCGACGGACGGTAACCCAACGTCTCCAGCGCTAGAGGCACGGTCTGATTGACAATTTTCAGCATGCCACCGCCGGCCAATTGCTTGTACTTGACCAAAGCAATGTCTGGCTCGATCCCCGTCGTATCGCAGTCCATCAGGAAACTGATCGTTCCCGTGGGAGCCAGCACAGTTGCCTGCGCGTTACGGAACCCGTGACGCCGTCCAAGAGTTAGTACGTCTTCCCACAGGCGTCGCGACTCATCTACCAGATACCGCGGACATGCAGGATCGATGCGTTCCACTTCGTCCCGATGCATTTCCATCACCCGCAGGAACGGCTCTCGACTTTCCGAATATCCTTCAAACGGACCAACAGCCCGAGCAAGTTCCGCACTCGTCCGACTCGCTGTCCCGTGCAAGATTGCCGTAATGGCTCCACAAAGTCCGCGTGCTTCCGCGGAGTCATACGCCATTCCAGCCGTCATCAAAAGACTGCCAAGATTCGAATAACCCAAACCCAACGGCCGAAAACGGTGGCTGTTTTCTGCAATCCGATCGGTAGGATAACTGGCGTGATCCACCAAGATCTCTTGGGCTATGAAAAACAGCCGACAAGCCGCCTCGTAACGTTTCACATCCAGTAATCCGTCCGGACGACGGAACTTCATGAGATTAACACTAGCCAAATTGCAAGCCGTGTCATCCAAGAACATGTACTCACTGCACGGATTACTGGCGTTGATTCGACCTGCCGCTGGACAGGTATGCCAACGGTTAATTGTCGTGTCATACTGTACGCCCGGATCGCCACAATTCCAGGCACATTCTGCCATCCGTTGCAAGAGGAACTTGGCCTGGTAGGCTGGACCTGACCGCTGCGGATCGGTCACCCAATGCGTCTTCCACTCCTTATCTTCATCGACCGCACGCATGAAATCATCGGTCAAACGAACCGACAAATTGGCATTCTGGAACAAAATCGAACTGTAGGCTTCGCCATTGAAGTTAGCTTCATAGCCCCCTTTTTCGATAAGCACATGCGCTTTCCGCTCTTCCTTGTGCTTGCATTCGATAAACTCCAGGATATCGGGATGCCACACTTTCAACGATTGCATTTTTGCTGCTCGGCGCGTCTTTCCTCCCGACTTCACCACAGCAGCAATCTGGTCATACACTCGCATGAACGATAACGGACCGGATGGCTTGCCACCTCCCGACAGTTTTTCTCGATGCGATCGAATCGTGGACAAGTCGGTCCCCGTTCCTGATCCAAACTTGAAGAGCATCGCTTCGCTTGTTGCCAAGCGCATGATGTCCTCCATATCGTCATTGACACTTTGAATAAAGCATGCCGACGCCTGTGGATGTTCGTACGGATTCTCCGGCTGATAAGCCCGTCGATCCTCTTCACTCCAATGCCAGTTGCAACGGGAACCGGTCACACCGTACTGATGATAAAGACCCACATTGAACCAAACAGGGGAATTGAACGCCCCGTGCTGATGCAGACACAACCAAGTCAAGTCGCGATAAAAACTCTCCGCGTCGTCCCGACCCGCAAAATAACCATCCTCCAGACCCCAGTCCGCGATCGTCCGCGTCACACGGTGAATCAATTGCTTGACGCTCCGTTCTCGCTCCGCTGTCCCCCCCTCACCGTAGAAATACTTGCTGACCACAACATTCGTCGCCAATTGGCTCCAAAACGCCGGAACTTCGCAGTCCCCCTGCTCAAACAACGCTTTACCCGACTCATCCTTAATGGCGGCCGTACGCTGCGACCACTCCACCGTGTCGAACGGGTCAGCTACCTGCGGCGGACAGAACGTCGCATCGATTCGCAAGGGGACTCGAGCTGAACTGGATGAATCTGAACGAGAAACCGAATCAACGATCGACATAGGTATCCTTCCTTTCAAGAAGAGCTTCCGTGCCGGAAAATATACACAGGTATACTTTTTACTTGCTGTAGTCCCTCAAGTCGCATGACTGTGGAAGGGAGACCCAAGATTGGCAGCTGGCATTTTCCCCAACACAGCCACCATCAGATCCCCAAACTTGGCCCGTCTCACAATCGAATTCAGGCCGTCAATTTCCCCTTCCCCCAGAACACGACAATCGGCACCCAAAGCGTCAACCAACACAATATATTGTGCACAAGACGAGACGAAACACAACATTTAGTAAGCATGGATGGATTTTACGGATTCTAATCGAGTCGTCAATAACCGACCAAACAATCGTCGTAAGCACCCATATATCAAGGATTTGTGAAGAGACGCCCGTGAGACGGGGACGGCTCAGAGGACCGTAAACGATCGACGTAAATCACTTTCCAATCAAGAGTTATGGCAATATCGATGCGATTGAGTCCGACCGCAGCGATGGCTCACAATTCCGACATTTTCCTGGAAGTTTTTTCTTCGCCCACACTACCCAGCCCTTCCATTCTGTGGCCACTTTGGCAAAGCCAGGGGACGCGGCAAAATGGGCAAAGAAAGTCCGGCAGCCGGTACGTCTGACAGGGCCAAGTTCCTAAATTTTGTACTCGTCAAATCGACAAAGTTCTGTAGAGTCTGGCAACATTTTGCTGCGGCAAAGGACTAATTTAGGTGAGTCACATGTTCGTCGATCGATGCTGTCGCTGTTTCCAGCAGATGATTCTGGTGATTTTACTGGCCCGAATTGCGCCGGCCTCTGAGGCAGTGCAAAGCGAACTAGGATTCTTCGGGGACGATTCGACATTCCCGACGGACGCCTCAACCGACACAACGAACATTGAACTTCCGGCCGCTCTGAATGGCGACGACCGTGCCCCCCTGCGGTTCGAGTCGATCTGGGTCCCGAGCCGCCCGTTTCGGTCCGAAGACGACGAGTTGGAGTATCACGCCGAACGAGTGCGGGCCGGTTTTCCGCTACAGATTTACGCCGATGGAATATGGCTGCTCTTGGGAGGTGTTCAACGGACGGAGTTTGACACCGAGGTACGGCTTCCAGATTCACAGCGTGACTTTCCGAATTCGCTCTGGAATGTGGACGTTGGCACGATGCGCATCTGGAATTTGCAGAGTGGTACGCAAATCGGCGCGATGCTCCGAATTGGATCAGCAAGTGACCGTCCCTTTGCCAGTATCCACGAAATGACGCTGACTTCACTAGCCTTTGCTACGGTTCCGTACGGTTCTCGGGATGCTTGGAGCTATAGCCTATTCTACTCGCCAACTTCCCAGATGAATTTCCCGATTCCAGGCATCGCCTACGTTTGGCGGCCGTCGCCGGAACTGCAGGCCAATCTTGGAATCCCTGCGTCGCTCGACTATCGCCCGACAGAGAATCGATCACTGACATTACGATACACACCGGTCACGAATCTTTTTATTGAAACGCGACAGTTCCTCACAGATACCTGGAGTCTCTTTGCCCAGTACGAGATTTCGAACGAAACGTATTGGCTGGCAGATCGATTCGCAGAAGACGATCGATTCTTCATGTTTGAACAGCGTGTCGCCACGGGCGTATCACGGGAACTTGGTAAAGGATTTCGCCTAGACGCGATGGCCATGTATCTCTTTGATCGACGCTTCTTTCAAGCAGAATCCTTTTCCGACGATCGCCACGACCTGCTCGAACTACAATCGGGTGTAGCCGGCGCACTTCGAATCATGTGGCGTCGTTAGAGCTTCATCCTGCTTTGTTTCCCTTCAAGCACCTGTTACGCCTGCCCGAGATTGCGATTCTTGGTACCATCATGGATGGCCCACTTACCGCAGAACGAAGACTCGTGAAGGCATTCCATGGAATCGCCAACTGCCGAGCAGATTGACAAATCGCACTTGCGCCGCCGCCGTATTCGACGGACAGGAGTATCTACTGCCGTTATTGCGATATGCATCGTAGCCATATCGTTTTTTTCAGCAGACAAGCCGCCAGCGGTTACTGCAGTTCGCGCATTTCCTCATCTTAGGATTCGTTTGCCCGTAGTTTTCACGAATGCAGGCGATCGTACGAATCGCATCTTTGTCGGGTCGCAACTGGGTGTCATTCACGTTTTTCCGAACGACGAAAACGTATCCGACACGACCGTCTTCTTAGACATCGAGGACCAGGTGATCTGTCAAGGTGAAGAAGGGCTGCTCGGCCTCGCCTTTCATCCGAATTATCGCAACAACGGCGAATTCTTCGTTTATTACTCGAAGGCCGGCGATTCGCACATGTCGATCATTTCGCGTTTCCACGTTTCGAAGGACGACCCCAACCAGGCGGACGAGAATTCCGAACAGGAAATCATGCGGATTGACCAGCCATTTAGCAATCATAATGGGGGGACTCTGGCCTTCGGCCCTGACGGCTTTCTCTACATTGGGCTAGGCGACGGAGGAAATGTCGACGAAGCCAAGAAAAACGGGCAAGACCGCAGCAACGTACTCGGTTCCATTTTGCGAATCGATGTCGACCGCCAGCAAGACGGCCTGAACTATGCCATACCTAAAGACAACCCCTTCGTCGGCATCAACAACGTACGGCCGGAGATTTGGGCCTACGGACTACGAAACGTATGGCGCATGGCGTTCGACCGTGAGAATGGCCGGTTGTGGGCCGGCGATGTTGGTCAAGATAACTGGGAAGAGATCAACGTCATTGTTCGCGGCGGCAATTACGGCTGGAGCCTTCGAGAAGGGCAACACCCCTACGGCACCAACGGTTCTGGAAGACGTGCCGATTTGATCGAACCGATTTGGGAATACAATCACAGTGTCGGCAACTGCGTCGTGGGCGGAATTGTCTACCGCGGCGGCAAGATTCCGGCGCTGCGTGGCACCTACCTCTTTGGTGACTACATTGCAAATAAAGCTTGGATGTTGCGCTACAACGATAGGTCGGGAAGGGTTGCCAGCGTTTCCAGCATCGAAGGGATCGACAACATGCCGATCGTGACCTTTGGCGAGGACGAGGCAGGCGAGGCCTATCTGACCGACGCATTCGGACAGATTTTCGGCTTAGAGGAAGTGGGGCCCCCACGCTGAATCCTAGCGAAACGCATGCGCAGTCGTTTAACCGCGACGCGCAGGAGCCTGCCGGAATCCAGTATTCCGTCAGAATCGATGTCCGGCCGGCAAGCTCCGGAGACGAGCGCGTGAATCGGGTACCAAGGAGAACGCGAAAGACGCTTCACGACAAACCGTGCACGCTCGAGCCGAAAAGAATGCGTTCTGGTTGTGAACACCGTCCCGCGGAGGCAAGCTACTACTTGATCTTCTTTTTTTTCCGCTTCGCATCTCGTTTTTCTTGGGGAGTTAAAGCGAAATTTTCTCCATATGGCTACTCCTCCTGTCGCCCCTGTTGGAATCTCCAGGTCTGAAAGTGAAATCTGCAACCAAACCGCCAAACTATCAGCTCAAACCGAAACAAAGTAACCGAAACGGCCCGCAAGCCTGCGACAGACCCATTGACGGTGTGACCGGGGTGCGGGAAATTTCCCTAAAGTATTATCCTTTTTTTTCGCGTGATTTTCCGGTCCTGAACGACTTTCATCCATGTAGGGACAAGATACCGACTCGTGCTAGAGTGCCTACTGCCCATTTAAATACCAACAATCACGAGGCATGGCGATGAATCGCGGCCGAAGACAACTGGTATCGCTTGCCGGAGCGAGTGCACTGTGGCAACTCCTACCGGCCAATCTCCGTGGCTTCGTGCCTTCGGCGAACGCCGCCTCCCCCGAAAAGGCCACCTCCGCCGCCATCGAAAGAGGGGCGCCACGAGATGCCGATCAGCGATCCCCTCTCTTATCCGAGCAAGAATTCACGGCGTGCGAACAGGCCCTTGATCGGACCCTGACGTGGATCGTTCGCCAACAGCACCGACGAGGAAGTTATCCGGTGCGAAAAATTGCGGGCGAACCTGCGATCACTTGTTTGGCGACCATGGCCATGTTGGCCCGCGGCCATCAACCGGGTCGAGGTGAGTTTGGTAAATCCATCGATCAGGCCATCGATTATGTTCTCAGCTGTCAGCACAAAGACGGCATGTTCGCGGTCGTGCGACCCGAGTCATCGTACGTGACGCATGGCGGGTCGCATAACGTCAATTACAACCAGGGGATAGCCGGTTTGCTGCTGACCGAGGTCTATGGCATGACAACGCCGGAACGAGACAAGCGAATCAAGGAAGCCATTCAAAAGGGCCTGGCCACTTGCATTCGACGTCAATCTCGGCTCCCGAGCCATCATGGATCGTGGGGATACGACCCACCGCCGAATGACACTAGCGTGGCCGACCTGTCGGTTGTCTCGTGGAACCTCATGTTCTTACGCGGAGCCAAGAACATCGGTTTTGACGTACCAGCCAACGTGGTCGCCAGGACAATGGATTACGTGGAACGATCCTATTGGCCGCAAGACGGCGGGTTTCGCTACAGCCTTTTTAGGACAGAGTCGACGCCGAGCATGTCAGCGGTAGGAATCGTAATGCTGTCGCTGGGCGGAAAAGGGGACTCCCCGATGATTACTACGGCGGCCAAACATGTTTCCGAAACCGCGTGGCCCTTCTCGGAAGACGTACGAGCAGCGATGGTAGCAGGTTCCGTCGAGTATCAAGCCTACTACATGGCTTTGGCTGCCCTGCACCTGGGTGAGCCCTATTGGTCTCGGATCTATCTCCCCATATTGAAAGTCCTACTTCAAACGCAACACGCCGATGGAAGTTGGACCGACGGCGATGACGGCGTTATGTTCTCTTCCATATACTCGGTCGCAATGTATGCACTTACCCTCGCGGTCCCGCTACAACTACTACCGATCTACCAACCGTAGCGACCGCAACGCAACCAGCTAGCCAGTGCGCGATCCAGATACGCTTCACATGGAACACAATTTTAAAGGATTGAAGCGAGAACAAATCGCGTCACGGCCGTTCCGGGCCGGAATGCATGGTATGGGCAAATCTATTTTCGGTACCGTTCGCAGCGTTGCCGTGCGTGCTGTCGGTCATCGGACTCAAGTTGTTGTTGTTTCTCGAACAGGGCGTTAAAAACCCGCTTCGCGTGTTCCTGCTCAATGTTTGGTATTCAATCGGAATCCTCAGCGTCTTCTGGGCGCTGGCTGGAATCTCGATTTTCGTGCGACTGTGGTTTGGAAAATCGTTTGGTTGGGGGCAGCAGTTTAGTTACGATGGGTTCAACATTGCATTGATCTCGATCGTATTTGTAATGGCGTTGAGTTTCTTAGGCGTCTGGGAGATTCCCATTCCAGGGTTTGCGGGCAGCCGAAACGCACAAGAGATGGCAGCCAAAGAGGGGGCGCTCGGGGCGTTCATCAAGGGAGTGATCACAACACTGTTAGCCACACCCTGTAGCGGGCCGTTTCTGGGTACAACGGTTGGATTCGCCCTGATCTCACCGCCAGCAATCACCATATCGATCTTTACGTTTATGGGTTTAGGCATGGCCGCTCCCTATCTGTTGATCGGCGTTCAACCCAAGCTGATGCATTTCCTTCCCAAGCCAGGACCTTGGATGGACACTTTCAAACAGATGATGGGTTTTGTGCTCATTGGCACCGTACTGTGGTTGATGGTGCCAGTGGATTCGCACCTGGTGATGCCGACTCTGATACTACTCACGGGACTGGCCGCGGCATGTTGGTGGATCGGCCGAACACCAGGTTACGCCGAGCCCAATTTGAAAATCAAGGCTTGGGGGCAAGGTACCCTTCTTGCAGCCGTGGTGGGTTGGCTTGCGTTTGCCATGCCACAAGTCACCGATCCGTTGCCTTGGCGCGAGTTTACGATGTCTCAATTTGTCGCAGATGTGAACGCCGGGAAGACGGTACTCGTCGAATTCACTGCCGAATGGTGCGCCACATGTAAAGCCCTCAAAGCTGCGAATCTCGATCGCTCCAAGACGAAGGCCTTGGTACTTTCGAATTTGGTCGTGGTCTATGAAGCGGACATCGACCGGATCCGTGAGCAAGAGCGTGAGTTATTCATCAAAATGCAGCCAAGCGGTGGCGTGCCGCTCGTCACCATTTTTCCAGCTCACAAGAAATACCAACCGATCAGCTTCGGCAATGGCTATACACAGTCACAGATTTTAGCAGCCTTGAACGAGGCTGGCCCCTCCGACACAAATTAGTGCCAGACTTGCCAGAACGACCCAGTTTTACACAGAACGCACCAGACGTAACAGAACGCCAGTGTTGGCCCAGCCAGTTTTCGTCGCTGTCCAAGTTTTTTCTTCACCAAACCGACCTCTACCCCCAATTCACAAGCCATACATCCGCAAGTGATCGGAATCTTCTGGTTGTGAAGCCTCACCGCCGAGGCAGGCTCGCGGGGTGCTGAGGGGATTTCAACGTTACGCCGTGACTGCGCCGTTGGAGTCGTTCCACTGGAATTGGGCAATTTGCCGTGCCCAATGCCATGCCCAATTGCGGAATTCGGAAGATTCCTCAGGGGCGGTCTCCCATGGATCGAATAACCGACCAATTTGGCTGAGAATGGAAACGACTACTTGAGTTTCTTCTTCCGCTTGGCATCACGCTTCTCCTGGGGAGTTAGCAGCGCCTTTTTCTTGGCTTCCTTTTTCCCCTTATCTTTACTCCCCTTGTCGCCCATGTTGGAATCTCCAAGTCTGAAAGTGAAATCTGCACCCAAGCCGCCATAATACCGATTCGAACCGACCTAAGATAGCAGGCAAGGCTCGTGGGCCTACGAAAGGCCCATCGATGGGGTGGCCGGAGTCCCTCCCTCGCCCAGGAAACCGATCGCCTGGGGCGTACCGCCTATTGTCTTACAAAATGCCCTCAGGCCACGGAGGCAGTCACTTTCTTTTGCTCTTTCTTTTGCTGTCCCCTTTTCAATTATTCGGGGGGAATCTGCGCCCCCTGCAACGCTCGGGCTGGTAGAATCAGCGGAATCGAGACAAGCCGCCGCTCGTGGCTCACCCTTCTCTGCAATTCCACACGGGTGACCCAAGCAGAAAAGGGGCCCGGCCAGATCAGGAGTAGGACCAGAACAGGGGCATGGCAAATTTCCCCAAAAAAATCTTTTTTTCTCCGCGTGATCTTCACGGCGAGAACGACTTTATCTTTACAGGGGCAAGATATCGACGAGGGCTACAGCACGGGCCGTGCAACACCAAGGAGACCGCTTCATATCGGTTGATAGTGAAGGCCGTAAGACAATTCGAATCCGCAGCACCAAATTAGGTCCACAAAGTTAGAGGTCCATGGTACTAGAGGTCCATGGACTATGACGGAGTGAAATTTGACGGACACCCAACTGCTACTCCGTGCTCGGGAGGGCGATTGCCAGGCTTGGCAATTGCTGCACGCTCGTTGTATGTCAGTAGCGTGGCCGTACGCGTTTGCGCTCGTCAAGAATCGGGGAGTCACGGAGGAGATCGTAAGTGAATCGATGTTGGCATTCGTACGCCGTTTGCAGGACACCGATTTCGGGGATGGTTGTGTTTACGCTTGGCTCCGACGGGTTGTACGCAATAAAGCCTGTGACTATTTCAGGCGACGCGAGCAACAAGACCGCCTGTTACACGTGTATGGATCGACTGCCGCTCAGCAGTTGAACGGCAACACAGCGGAAACTGCGGTGGATTCTGAGGACGTCCAGCGAAGAGTTCTGGCTACTTTGGAACAATTGGATGATCGACAGCAACATCTCCTGCACCTCATGTATGTCGAAAACTTGACAGTGCGCGATATTGCTCTACGTATCGACCAATCAGAAAAATCGGTCGAATCACTACTATACCGAGCACGAAACAAGTTTCGTACGCTGTTCCCCAACCCTACCACGGAACGAACCAATAACACGGAACGAACCAATGGCAAGACTAACGCTCAGGAAAATTGTTCGCTGAAAAGCCATGACACGCCCAAACCAAAATAAGCCCGAACGCGACGATGTTGCGGACCTGATGAAAGACGCATTTGCTTGCGATCCGATGCGTGAGGAGTTCGCAACGGCGCTCAAAGCAATGCTTCAATCGGAGTTCGCAAATCGGTATTCAGGTGGTTCCGTGCCTACAGGATCGATGGCTTCCGCAAATTTAATAGCGCGTAGCGTGCGGCGTCGCCCTATGCTCCATCGCTTGTTCTTCGGTTCCTTGATTGCTTCCGTTGTCTTGGGAGTTTTCTTACTTTCTGGCTCCCGATCAAACTACACTTGGGCCAGCATGTTGCAGGCATTGGAGGCTCGCCCTTGGATCCAAGCAACTGGGGAAACGGAATCAGGAGGGCAAAACTCAGGCTGGATCTCGTTTGTTCACCGTATCGTAGCGCATCGGTCACCGCAACGAACAGAGTTGGTGGATCATCTACAGCAAGTACACGACCGATACGAACCGTCCGAAAACGTTATCCACCGCGAATCGTTGACCAGTTCGTCGCCGAAAACTGCGGGTGATATGTTTGTCGAAATATTATTGCGGGAGCTGCCAGGACGCGACGTTCCGAGCGTGCCGTCGACCGATGCGACCGGCGCGACCGGCGTTGGCAGCTTGAAGGTGCTCAGTGAGTCGTGGCGTCGTGTTCCCGGCGAGCAGGAAGACCTCGTCGAATTGACCGTGCGAGTCCGGTATTCCGACCGCGAGTTTCAACTCGAATTTCGCGTTGACCCAAAGACACAGTTGCCGATAAGTTGCCGTGTGAATGACCTCGGTGGTGCCACGGTTGCCAGCTACCAGATGAACTATCCTCACGAGGGACCGCGTGAGGTCGCGGAATTGGGCGTACCGAAATCGGCATCGGTCGTGTCTGTTGTTTCCACTGTTTCCACAGAACCTTCGGTCGCACTTGCCACGATCCAACCGTCGACAAACGCAATTCTACCACCGAGCCTCCAAGTTCCATCAACACCACCACCTTCCATTCAAAGTGAAGCAAGCGGCGAAATTGAAGTAAACGGGGATATTGAAGCTCAATCGTTGCAGGACACCATCGATGAGATCCTAGTTGAACTTTGGCAAAAGAATGGGGCGACAATCGCTCCACCGGCCGACGACCACGAATTTCTGCGGCGAATCTATCTCGATTTGGCCGGTCGGATCCCCACCGTCACCGAGATTCAGAGCTACGTAGGCGATGGCGAAAATCGCCGCGAGAATCTGGTTTCGCAGCTATTAGAAGATAGCGACTGTGCTTCCCATTTGGCTTCCGTCTGGCGAAAGATGTTAATGCCCCCCGACGTCGATCTCGGCCGACTCGGCGGTACTGAAAACTTTGAGCGATGGCTTGCCGAGCGGTTTCGCAATAACGTGCCTTACGATCAATTGGTCCGCGATCTGCTTTTGGCAGAAGGACGTATTGGCGAAGCTGGCCCCCTGCTCTTTTATGCCGCGGTGCAACTCGAACCGGAGCGTCTGGCAGGCCAAACGTCACGAGCCTTTCTCGGGATACGCATGGAATGTGCTCAATGTCACGACCATAAATTGGACGCGCGTATTACACAACAAGATTTCTGGGGGTACGCCGCCTTCTTCGGCCGGATTTCCCGCCCGCGCGGCAAGATGGAAATGGCATCCCCGGTGTTAAGAGTACGAGATAGCCAACATGGCGAAGTGATGATCCCCGACACAAAAATCGTCGTGAAGCCAAAATTCCCGTTTGGTCCGCCAGCTTCCGAAGAGTCGAATAGTCTTTCGCGGCGACGTCAATTGGCTGATTGGATAGTCTCTCCTGACAACCCGTACTTTGTTCGTGCCACGGTCAACCGAGTTTGGGCCCACTTCTGGGGCAAAGGCATCACGGAACCTGTAGACGACATGCGAGCGGACAGTCCCTGTGTATCGCCACAGCTACTCGACACAACCTCACGCGCGTTCATAGCATCGGGATTTGACTTGCGAGAGCTTATTCGATCCATTGTGTTAACGCGTGCGTACCAGCTGACCAGTCGCTCGCAGAATGATGACCCAACATCAACTGCAATGTTCGCTCAGATGAATATCAAAAGCTTCACTGGCGAGCAACTCTACGATTCGATCGCCCTCGCTACACAAGTTGACAAAGTGAATAGTTCTCCTACGGTCGATGAGTTCAATTTTCAGCGATTCGCCGGTCCACGACAATCGTTTTTGGCCCAGTTTCAGACACAACCAGGACGCGCAACCGAGTATCAGGCGGGTATTCCACAAGCCTTGGCGCTCATGAATGGCCAGCTGGTCCATAGTGCTACTCAGCTCCAAACTCGGGGTTTGTTGCGATCCTTTGAAGCTCCGTTCTTCACCAATCGACAACGTTTGGACACCTTATTCCTGGCGACACTTTCACGCCCGCCAACTCCCGCGGAAGTTGATGCGATGCTACCTCACATTGAAGGAACTTCGTCGCAGGAAGAACGCAACAACGCACTGGGCGATGTCCTGTGGGCGCTGCTCAATAGTGCTGAGTTCACGCTAAATCATTAATGCACCGATGGACGGAACCGTTATTACCTACCCTTACCTTCGCGGGGAAGTACCATGAAAACTCGACCGAATCGACGCTCTTGGTTGAAGACCATGGGCCTGAGCATTGGCGGAATCAGCATGAGCGGATGGCTGCCGGCGCTGGCGGAACAAGTTGCGGCAGACCCGGCCCGGCGCCGGCAATGCATTCTGCTGTGGATGAATGGGGGGCCTAGCCAGACGGACACGTTCGACATGAAGCCGGACCATAAAAATGGCGGTGACTTCAAGGAGATCGCAACCAATGTTCCGGGTATACGCATCAGCGAGCATCTACCGAAACTGGCGACTCTCGCCGATAAGTTGGCGATTATCCGTGGACTTTCCACGAAAGAAGGTGATCACGGACGTGCCACGCACTTGCTACACACCGGGCAGCGTCCGATGGGCCCTATACGATACCCGGCCTTCGGCGCCTCGCTCGCCAAAGCATTGGGAAGTGAGACCGATGCGCTGCCAAGCTACGTCAGTATAGCGCCGTTTCGAGGTTTCGACCAACAGGCGTTTGAGGCCGGATTCCTTGGACCTAAATACTCCCCCTTGGTAGTAGGCAATGCATCGACTCCCAATGCAAGTGCTGCGCCACCCGGGGGAGGTTTTGCCGAACTGAAGATTGAATCCCTGCAGCCAATTTCTGGTATCTCGCCAGCACAAAACGAAAATCGGCGTCTCCTGTGGGAGAAATTGCAATCAAGTTTCGTTAGTCAACATGCGTCCGGGGCCGCTCGCGCCCATGAATCGACCTATCAACGAACGATGCGATTATTAAACAGTGGTGCATCGGGTGCATTTGATCTGGCACAAGAACCCGAGAAACTGCGTGAAACCTATGGTAAAGGACTCTTCGGCCAAGGCTGCCTCATGGCCAGGCGTCTGATCGAGCAAGGCGTGCCTTTCGTGGAAGTAGCATTGAATGGCTGGGACACGCACAACAATAATTTTACGCAGGTGAAGGACTTATCCCTAGAACTGGATGCCGGTTGGTCCAGCCTGTTGACGGACCTGCACGAGAGGGGATTGTTGGCAACCACGACCATCATGTGGATGGGCGAATTTGGGCGCACGCCGCGTATCAACGGCGGGGCTGGACGCGACCACTTTCCCCAAGCTTGGAGTTGTGTGTTGGCCGGAGGCGGCATCGCCGGAGGTCAAGTCTACGGCAAGACAAGCGACAGCGGTGTCGAGGTTGTTGACGGTAAAGTCGGCGTCGAACGGATACTTGCAACGGCGTGCGCCGCGGTCGGAGTCGATCCCAAGTCGACAAATATATCCGATACCGGGCGACCTATTGCTATCGTTGATGGCGACCCTATCGAAGAGATTCTCACATGACCGACGGAACAATATTGCTAGAAGGCTCTCTAGGCAGCCGGCGGATCGATCGAGGTCACGATGTTGGTCCGACATGCCGTTTCGTCAGCGATTGGAAGACGTTCGGCCTATTGGTTATCGCTTTGATGAATTGGCTCTTCCGATGAATCCGTGGGTAAAACGGGTCAAATCGATTGCGTTCGTGCTACGTAG